>NZ_QRGB01000001.1:3153522-3468875 GCF_003449035.1 Pedobacter indicus | reverse complement strand
ATTTTTTGTTTAGAAAAATCCTCCCAATAATTTATCGAATCCTGAGTTTCGAACCATCTATTATTAGTTTTTTTCCTCGCTCCTTTGTCGCCTGTTTGTTTTAATCTGTCATATCCAAAATCAATAAGATGTTGCTTTACAGCAGGATAGCATTCGATATCGATTTTTAACGATGGAAAAGTAGCGATCAAATATAAATCTGCAAATTCATATGAATATCGCTTAATATCGCGCCCTCTTAATAATGGTCTTATAATTTCGGCGGATTTTGGATCCTTTTCAATAAGTTCATTTTTTTTCTTTCCGTCTATGATAAACGCTTCATTATAGCCGGTCAAAATACCTCGATAAATGTTGATGTCCCAATCTTTCAAAGGCGTGCCGATAGCCTCTATCTTGACTTTAATTCTTTGCTCAATTTCACTTAATATCACCCAGCTATCACTACTGGAAAAAATACTTTTTTCAGCATTCTGTCTAAAATAATCGCTCAAATCACTGCCGCATTTTTAGGCTATATTTAATTTAGACAATATCCGTTTAAAATAAACCATTTTTGTATAAAAAACTTATACAGATAAAATTATGATTTACGGATACATCAGAGTAAGTACAGACAAACAAACAGTGGAAAACCAACGATTTGAAATCAGCCAGTTTTGCGGAAAGAATAGCATTGTTGTTAACAAATGGATAGAAGAGACTATCTCAGGTTCAAAAAATGTAGATGATCGAAAGCTGGGAAAATTATTAAAAAAAATGAAGCGAGACGATATTTTGATTTGCTCTGAGCTGTCGCGTTTAGGTAGAAACCTATTGATGATTATGGGTGTGCTTAATGAATGTATGAATCGAGATATTCACGTATGGACAATAAAGGATAATTATAGACTCGGAAGTGATATAAACTCTAAAGTACTTGCCTTCGCTTTTGGTTTATCTGCTGAGATAGAAAGAAATCTTATTTCTCAAAGGACGAAAGAAGCTCTAGCAAGAAAAAGAGCAGAAGGAGTAATCCTTGGTCGACCTATAGGAAGCAAGTCTTCGAAGACAAAGCTTACAGGTCAGGAAAAGAAAATAAAGGAGCTTTTGGAAAAGAAGGTGTCATACAGCGCCATCGGTAGAATTCTCGGTGTGCATCGATTAACTGTCAGCAGCTTCGTGAAAAATAATAAAGAGCTGATTAAAACGAAATTTGAATTTGAGCGATAATGTAACAAGGATCGATCTACTGCTTGAAGTAAAAAGTTTCTACAAATTCATTATCTTGCTTGATGCAACTTTTCACGCGCACCAAAAACCAGTTAATAAGCCTTAAAGAAAAAGCCTTTAAGTTAGAGAAAGACATCCAAAAACTATTTGAAGTTAATATCGAAGAGATAACTGGCTTCAAAATGATAAAGTCTGAATTCGTGATTAAAGCACAACGTATCGATACGCTGGCGTACGACACAGATAGTCAGTCTTTTGTGATTATTGAATACAAGCGGGAACGCAATTACTCTGTTGTCGATCAAGGAGTGTCTTATCTGAATTTAATGTTGGAGTACAAGGCCGATTTTATTGTGGAGTATAATGAGACACAACAAGATAACCTCAAACGAGTTGATGTAGACTGGTCGCAATCGAAGGTGATTTTTGTGTCACCTTCATTTACTGATTTCCAGAAACAAGCATCTAATTTTAAAGATCTTCCAATTGAATTATGGCAAATCAAACAATACGAAGGCGATATTATCGTGGTTAATCCCGTTAAAAAATCCAAATCAGCACCCACAGTAAAAACAATTCAAAATACTGTTAATTCTGAATTGGAGAAGGTCGCTAAACAAGTTAAAGTATATACTGAGGATGAGCACCTAAATGGCAAGTCTGATGATACGAATGAGCTTTACCAAGCTTTCAAACAATCTATTTTTAATTTGGATAGTAGCGTCGATATCAAGCCTAAAAAGATGGAAATAGGATTCACAAAGAACGGTAAAATCTTTACGGATATCTGTATACTTAGGTCAAGTCTCAAGATGTGGATTAATCTAAAAAGAGGAACTCTGGACGATCCGAAAGGATTAGCAAGGGATGTGTCGTCAATAGGCCATTGGGGAAATGGTGATTATGAAATTATTGTTTCTGACACTAAAAATTTGGAGTATATAATGAGTTTAATCAAGCAGGCTGTTCAATAAAAAAACTGTCAGAGCTAGAATCCAAATGCCACTACAAAGAGAACTGATTTACATTAACGGAAAAGACGAAACAGGTCGTGTTGTTTCTTATTCATATCAGGCCAAGAAATGTGTTATCGCTTTTAGGAATAGTGATAAACCATATTTATACAATGCCGATAAAGTAAAAATAGTTAAGACAGCAATAAGTGAAGACGAAGCGTTTAACATTTTTAGCTATCTAGAAAAGATTGCAGATACCGTAGGGCTGAAGACGGAAGAGGGCGCCAATATACTCGCAAGAAGTTACCAACGAATTTCGTTTATAGCTAAAGACTGCATTCTTGCAAACTATCTGAATGGGAAGATGCCCCCGGAGAACAGCAACCACCAACCTGTTGAAGTCTTTCCCTTCGGTTTTAATATCAGTCAGAAAAACGCAGTAAATACAGCATTTTCCTGGCCTTTGAGTGTCATTGAAGGCCCCCCGGGAACAGGGAAGACTCAAACTATACTCAACATTATCGCTAATGCAGTTATGAATGGAAAGAGTGTTGCCGTTGTATCAAGTAATAACTCCGCGACAAAAAATGCCTACGAAAAGCTTGAAAAAAGTGGTATCGGTTTTATCGCCGCATTACTTGGCAATTCCCAAAATAGAAAAGAGTTTATTGAAAGCCAAACTGATGTTCCCGATCTCTCAAATTATAAACTATCGGAGGAAGAGAGAACGAGAATAGAAGAAAATACTCAAAAACTTTTCCATCGGCTACTAGGATACCTTTCAAAAAAGAACGAACTGGCTTTATTAAATCAAGAACTTGATAATATAAAAACAGAACATCAACATTTTCTAAACACTTATCAAGGTCAGACAGAGGAAACTGTAAAGTATTTTAAGCCAAGAATAACCTCTAATGCTTTACTTGCATTGTGGGTATCCATAGAGAACCAAGCAAGAAAGGGGAAAAAGTTTGGCCTAATTAAACGATTTGTTTTCCGAATAAAATATGGAATTAAAGATAGATTGTTTTACACCTATTCTTTCGAAAAGATGATACATATTTGCCAGTCCCGGTATTATCCTACAAAAATTTCGGAATTAGAAAAAAGAGCGAGAGTATTAGAAAATTCGCTCACAAAATTCTCTTTCAGTAGCAAAATGAAAGAATATACTAATCTTTCTATGCAGCTTCTGAAGGCGGAATTGAATGTAAGATACAATCGAAGAAAAGAGAAACATATTCAATCGGTGAACTCCGCTCCAATTCATCCGAATTCATCAAAGATTATCCTGTAATTATGAGTACGACATACTCGTTGAGACAAAGCCTGTCAGACGGTATTTCTTACGATTATGTAATCATTGATGAATCTTCACAAGTTGACTTAGCAACAGGTGCACTTGCTTTATCTTGTGCCAAGCGAGCCGTGATTGTCGGCGATCTCAAGCAGTTGCCCAATGTAGTTGATGCTGTGTCAAAGGAGAAAGCCGATTTGGTTTTTGATTCATTTAACCTCCCTGAATTTTACCGATATTCAAATCATAGCTTACTATCTTCAATCATGGAGTGCTTTCCAGAGGTGCCAAAGACCCTTTTGAGAGAACACTATCGTTGCCATCCAAAAATCATCGAATTTTGCAACAAGAAATTTTACAATAATGAACTCATTGTACTTACCGAACAGATAGACCAACGTGCCCCTCTCGTCGTTTATAAAACCACGCCGGGAAACCACGCACGGGAAAGAATGAACCAAAGGCAGATTGACACTATAGAACAAGAAATTATCCCAAAGGAACGCCTAGAAACTGTTGATTTAGGAATTGTTACGCCATACCGTAATCAAACAGATGCTTTGCAAAAGGCATTTTACGGAACGAAGATAAAAGCAGACACCGTCGATAAATTTCAAGGCAGAGAGAACCAAATTATCATTCTTTCAACAGTTGATAATGAGATCTCCGACTTCACGGACAATCCAAATCGTCTAAATGTAGCGGTTTCACGTGCAATAGAACAGCTCATATTGGTTGTAAATGGAAACGACAGCGAGAAAGACAGTAACATAGCTGATTTAATCCGTTATATCGAGTATAACAATTTTTCAGTAGTTCAAAGCAGTTTGAACTCAGTGTTTGATTGTCTTTACAAAGGATATGAGGAAAAACGAGCAGAAATTATTTCTAAAAGCGGCAGAGTATCAAGATTTGACAGTGAGAATTTAATGTACGCTCTCATCAAGGACGTATTATCTGATGAGCGTTTCTCAAAATATGATATTCTCTTGCATTTTCCTGTAAGAAGCCTACTTAAAGACTTCTCTAAATTAAACGAGAGGGAAAAAAGGTATGCGAGTCACCCATTAACCCATTTAGATTTTTTGATCTACAACAAACTCGGTAAAAGTCCTGTCCTTGCAATAGAGGTTGATGGTTTTGAATATCATAGACCTGGCACCCAGCAGGCTGAAAGAGACAGGATAAAGGATCGTGTATTAGAAAAATACAATTTACCTCTTCTACGTTTTGCAACAAACGGAAGTAATGAGAAAATAAAATTAATGGAAAAGTTAAGTGAAGTCCGGTCTTAATCAAACGAAAAAAATAGCTAAATTATTGGACTAACTGATTATTCTCAACACTATTGAGAACTTTTGAGAATTTTTGTATGCCCATGTCGCTTGTCCAGATTTATTTTCCTTTTGTTTCCAATATGCTGTAAATTTGTATAAATGAGCGCAATAAAGGATATATCGCAAATCTTTCCCAAACACTTTGGGATGTCGATCCAAAGAATTTAGATATTCAGGATGACATGGGTTTTATTATCCCTAGAGCGCTAATCGCTACAACTGCGGAGACGTTTGCTGAAGATATCCAACCTTTGGAAAAACTTTACAGCAAAATGCAAATTGTTAGAGAATTGAAAAAAACAAAAGAACGCATTAGTAATGAGGTCTGTAAACTTGTTGCTCGTCGCTACCATGTTCGGCAACTTTTACGTTATCAATAGCTTGTTATTTCTCCAAGTCTATTAAAGGTCTTTCCTCTGCAAAGGATCTGGACCCGCATGTTACTCTCGGCTGAATAAATTGTATATCTATTCCTTTATTGGCACACGAGTCTCCGAATTCCCTGCTGATAAATCCCGATTACGTTTAATATTTCATTACATCCTTGGCCGTAACCGCTTCGAGGTGCGCGGCCTATGTGTCCCCTGTGCGTCCCCTGTCAGCCCCCTGTTTTCCGGTGTTTAAGGGGGAGGACAGGGGCTGGCAGGGGGGAGAGCGGATGCTGAAGTAGGAGGAGTGTGCATATAGGCTAACACTTGTAAAATATAGGCGTTCGCTATAATTTTTATTGTTTAATTAAAATTCATGTTTGTAACTCGTATCTTGTTAGCTATAAAATATTACATTTAAGTTATTATATTTGTTACAATAGGAGGGTGCAATGCAATAGTGTCTGCAAAAAATAAGAAGGGTTATTAAGCGGCAACTTAATAACCCGGATATTGAGCCTAAACTATAGAATTTAAGCGATTCAATAAGTGTAAAAGTTAAAACGTCGCAAAGATAGAAAAAGTATCAGTCCTTGAAGTTTTCTCATCTTTCTTTTTCCATCCGGAATTGGTTCGCTTTATTTCCTCAGTTAGGCATGGGTCGGCATATATGTCGCTATTAAGTCAGCTAGACGAATATTAGCTACTCGTTTGCCTATGTTAATTACATTTCAGAAGAATATGAGTTTGAATAATTTTTACAGTCTACGCAATAGTTTTTTGGTGTTAGGACTTACTGGAAGAACAGGAGGTGGAGGAAATGAGATTTGTGAAATTTTAAAGTCAAAGGAAAATCCATTTTATACTGATAATTTTTTTATACCGAACAATCTTCATGTTAATGAAATACAAAAATTCCAAATATGCAGGAACATTTTGATTCATTCTTCTAATGAGTGGCGTAAATTTACAGTCATAAAATATCGTGATATCGTATTGTTGTTCTTTTTGGAAAAACTGTACAATGATATCGAGAAAGACTTCAGTAAGTTAACTAACGCCGCGGTACTGGCAGGTTTTAGAGCATTGTGTGATTCAGAAAAGATTGTATCTAAAAGATTAGGGCAAGATGATGAATCCAATAAGATTGTCGAGAATATCTTTTTATACTTTAAAAAGAATGTCAGAATACTAGAGAAAATCGTAAATCTTTTTAGAGCCTTGAGAGGTCGTTTTTCTTTAGATGGATTAACAAATAAAGAGTTATCTGATCATACGGAATATCTAAATACCTTGTTTTTCGGAGAATACGCTGTCTTTGCCAAACAACTTTTCGAGCTTATTGATAGCTTTTCTCCTGTGATTCGTCAACTTTTTTTACAAGATGTTGCTTGCAATTTAAGGGCAACCGGAAGAGTGGACTATACAGGAGATAATAGCGATGGTCAAGAGGCTAATTACATTTTTACTATAGCTTCTGCGATTAAAAATATAATTAAGATTAATAGGAAGACACATGAATCTACTAGGATAGTTATTGATTCATTGAAAAACTCATTGGAAATAAATTTTTTTAGAGAAAGGTATGCTGGCTTTTATTTGATCGCCTCAAATCGTGATGAAACTGAGGTTGATATGTACATAAAAAACAAAGTTGAGAAATTGGGGTTTACATCAGAAAAAAGTCAAGAAATCGTTAAAGGTATTAAAGGTATTGATAAGGCTCATTATGGCATATCAGATTTTAAAAAGGGAGATTTTACAACTCCAGATGTTGAAAATTGTATCCAAAAAGCCGATTACTATATTTACATAGCTAGTAAATGTTTAATTGAACCACTAGAATATAATTCTGAGAAATTCAGATATCTCAGTTTGGAGTTACAGATCTTAAAGTTTTTAGCTCTAATCTATAAACCAGGAATTGTAACACCGTCTGCTATAGAACGTTCAATGCAGTTAGCATTCAGTTCCAAATATAATTCAGGTTGTATTTCACGTCAGGTAGGAGCAGTGATAACTGATTCTAATTACTCAGTAAAGGCTATAGGATGGAATGAGGTACCCCAAGGTCAAACTCCCTGTTCATTGAGGAATCTGAAAGAACTGGTCGAAGAAAAAAGACCTAATGTATATTCTGAGTACGAAAAAGAAGGAGGAAACTATTCTGGAAAATCTTTTAAAGAAAGAGTTAATGAAGTACTAATAGATGTTTACGGAGAGAAAAAGAACTTCTTCAATAACTTAGATGGACATAATTGTCCGTTCTGTTTTAAAGACTTTCATAATTCTTTTGAAGGAAAAGAAAATCAGGTTCACACCCGCTCGCTTCACGCCGAAGAAAACGCGATGCTGCAGATATCTAAATTCGGCGGACAACCTCTTAATAGCGGTATACTTTTTACAACTGCTAGTCCCTGTGAACTTTGTTCAAAAAAAGCTTTTCAATTAGGTATAAAGAAGATTTTTTATATAGATCCCTATCCCGGAATTTCTCAGGACCAAATATTAAAGGCGGGTAATAAAATTGACAGTAACCCTCAGCTCTTTATGTTTCAAGGCGCAGTAGGCCGAGGCTATTTTAAGTTATATGAACCTTATATGTCCTTAAAAGATGAAACATATATACGGACAGGCATTAAACCGAAAATGTCTGAGGATAAGATTTTTGTAAATATGAAAAATCAACTTCTACTCAAATTTCCAGGAAACAAGTCTATCGAAAGTATAGTTACATACGACGAGCTTGTCACTATTTTAGAACGAGGTTTAGATAAAAATGAGTAACGATGCCTGTTAAAGATTTATTCAAAAAACCATTCGACCCTGGTACGGCTACGAAACTAGATATTCTTCGACAGTATTTTGAAGAATGGCTCCCTGTTTTCGTAATTCGAAAAAAAGTTATATGGCGGACAATTCAAGTATTTGATTTCTTTGCGGGACAAGGAAAGGATAAGGAAGGAAATGATGGTAGCCCTTTAATATTTATAAGAACAATTCAATCTTTAAAACATCTCATTGAAAAGTCAGAAGTACAAATCATACTTCATTTGAACGAATTGAATCTTCAAAACTATGAAATATTGTTGAGGAATATCGCAATTGAAGACAAATGCATTGAAATTCGAACATACAATCGTGATTTTAAGTCTATATTTGAAGAGCTCCACCCGACAATGAAAAACACAGCGAATTTTCTTTTCTTTGACCAGAATGGAATAAAGGAAATTACTGAACATTTATTTAAAAAGATTATCGAACTACGACAAACGGATTTTCTGCTATTTATATCTTCTTCGTATTTCAGAAGATTTGCAAGTACTTCTGAATTTAGAAAGTATTTTAATATTGAGAAGGATTTTATAGAGAAATCGCATTATTTCCACGTTCACAGGAGAGTTGTTGAGCACTATAAGTCTTTCATTCCGCAAGGAAAAAAATATTATTTAGCACCATTTTCGATCAAAAAGGCGAAAAATATTTATGGTTTGATATTTGGAACGAATCATACATTAGGTATTGAAAAATTTTTGAATGTATGTTGGAAAAAAGACGAATTACGTGGAGAAGCTAATTATGACATAGACAATGAAAAAATCAACTCTTCTACGCCTTTTTTATTTGATGAGTTTAACAGACCGCAAAAGGTTGACATTTTCGAGAGAGGCTTAACCAAACAGATTTTAGAAAAAAAAGTTGTTAGTATTAAAGAGCTATATTTATATACATTAAACGAAGGGTTCTTGTATAAAGATACTAATAGAGTCTTAATTCAATTGCAAAAAAAACGTAAAATTAAGTTTGGTGGTAGACTGATTACGAAAAATTTGCATAAAATGGATATTGATGAACATATTGAAATTGATTAAATGCTATGAGGAAAAAGTCAAAAATAGAGTGGACAGAAGCAACATGGAATCCATCTACAGGTTGTAATAAAATAACAGCTGGTTGTAAGCACTGTTACGCCGAAACGATGGCACAACGTTTACAAGCTATGGGAGCAGCAGGATATGAGAATGGATTTCAGTTTACCTTGATGCCTACACGTTTAGATATGCCGTTGAAAATAAAAAAACCAACCAAGTTCTTTGTTAATTCCATGAGTGATTTATTTCATGAGGAGATGCCATTCGATTATTTAGATAAGGTTTTTGATGTTATTCGTATGACACCGCGACATACTTATCAAATTTTGACAAAACGTGAAACGATTTTAGATGAGTATTGTAAAACTCGCGCTTTGCCTGATAATGTATGGTTAGGCGTTACTGTAGAATTTCAAAAAGCGAAACAACGGATTGATACTCTTCGACACATCGATGCTAAGATTCGCTTTTTGTCTGTTGAGCCACTATTAGAAGACCTTGGTCAATTAGATCTAACCAATATTCACTGGGTTATAGTGGGTGGAGAAAGTGGACCGAAAGCTAGGGTAATGAAGCCAGAGTGGGCTCTGAAAGTAATGCACCAATGCAATGCACAAAATGTTGCATTCTTTTTCAAGCAATGGGGCACATGGGGAGGGGATGGAATACGGCGTAGTAAAAAAGCAAACGGTAGAGTTTTGGCAGGTAGAGAATGGAACGAAGAACCAGAATACGGAGTGATATAGGCAACTGATAGCTTATTAAGTTCTCTCGGTACTTGAAAAAGAATCTTTAATTTTGAACGTAGCTAATAATATGAAGATTCCTATTAAACATATATTATTCATATTCGTTTTGATTTTGGTTGCTGGCTGTCGGGAACAGACAAAAAAAGCTGCCAATTCAAGCATAAAAAGCTTGAGTTCTGAATCCCAAGATGTAGACTCTATTAGTCATGTGTTTTTGGACTATAAAAATGAATGGCATTGGATTTTTCAAGATGGTACACCTACAAATATTTCAGAAAAGGAGCTCGTTGAAATTGAAGAAATGATTCAAAAAGCAGTAACAGAGAACAATGAGCAACAGCGCAAATACCTCAACGAGCGTAATAAGAAATATCCAGAAAACCAAAGGTCTGAAACAGGCTTTGAAATAAAAACCGAAGGATATAAGCGCCAGTATGTGGCGGTATTAAACAACAAAGGGCAGAAAGAAGTATGGATTAATTTTTTCTGTGATGATTGGGGAAGTGACGACTGGAAATCGGATATAATGATAGTTGATGATGGCGGAAACTGCTATTTCAACTTGAAAGTAAACTTAGCAACAAAGAAATATTACGAACTGTATATTAATGGATACGCTTAAAAACATTAAGCTGCGCAGTAACATTCAAAGAGTCAATTACAACCAACAAGCATTTTAGCACTTTCATTCCAAAGGAATATATCTTGGTAAGAACTGGTTGCAGGTATTTAGCTATTGATAATCTATTGATTCCCTATTCTTCCCGTTCAGATCGATAAAAATAGGAAGCCATTAGAAAATAGATAGGCAAAGAACCCTTCATGAAGTCGGAGAAGTCCTTTGCTCCAGTAATTCCAGGGTAAAGTGCAACTGGACTAAAAATTCATAAGTTAGGCATGTAAATGATGCCTAACTTATGGCAAACAAGATTTCTCTCGATTTTAGTAGGAAGCTGCTCGTCAAAAGTTTGTAATTAATCGCGTAATGGTATTGTTGGTGTTCGATCAAGAAGAGGAGACACGCGAAGGTTGCCTTTATAAGTCTTTGTCAAGCTTCTCTGTAATAATTCCCATATTTTTCAATCATGATAAAGCATTATTTTTTACTTTTCCTCTCCCTACGTAAAGGTGAATGTTTAGGAATGTTCACCTCGAAATTGAAAACTTCAAATGGCTGAATTTCCAGCGCGATACAAATAGCAATAAGTCCACTTATGGAAATGTTATTTTGACCTCGTACGATTCGATATACCTGACTGTAACTAAATCCAGTTCTATCCTGTATGTCTTCGAGAGTTATGCCTTTATTTTGGGCGATTTCCCAAAGTCTTTCTCTTACTATTGAAAGATGCTTTCTGTCGATATACTGAGCCATGTTAACAAAGGGACGCTTTAAAAATCAGATTATTGTTCCAAGTTTGGAATAATGAATATCTCACTTTTCGTCCGCAATCTTAATAATATTTTTTCCCAATGCCTTTTCGATATCCAGAAGTGTAGAAAACATAAAATCTTCTTTGGCATTTTCCATGTCACTTATTTTAGATCTGTCCACCTTATCGCAATTATTGGCAAGTTCTTGCTGTGACCAACCTTTCTCCGTTCGGAGTGTCTTAATCCTTTTGCCAACTTTCCTGTAATAATCTTCATATTTTTCAATCATAATCTTGAAAATCGATTAAATTGAAAAATATTTTAGTGGCAAATTTGCCACATAGAAAAATTATCTCTATCTTTACTTCCAAGGATTGACAGACGAGATCATCTTGTTAATCTTGAAAAAGAAATTAAAAAAGTCTTGTCAACGAAAACTAGCACTTTTTAATGACGCAAGACAGTAGGGGAAACCCACACCTTATTCTGTATATTTGCAGAAATAAGGAGGTGGGCCCTTATTGGAAATCGCGTCAGGGTTCTGTGCTAGTACCTCGTTGTCGATGGAAGGTAGGGGCCCGCCTCTTTAACTTCCACATGAGACTCATTATATAAACTAATGAGCTATGATTGTAAACCTTAACCAAACTCATTTTTTATCGATCTTGAAAAAGATCATAGTATGTATCTATCAAGACATTCCTGAAGTATTTTCATTGAAGATGCAATGCATTTTAATTTCAGTTGCCAAGGGCCCTGAATAGGCTCCCGTGACTTTCAAAACCAACACATTTTAGTTAGTAATTAACAGAGGTTGTTTTCTCTTTCGGGGAACCCTATGCTATCATTTTTCGGGATGGTGAGGAGATTTATTGTAATGAATCGACCTTATTAAGAGCTTGTTTGATGTGTAACAGCCGCGTCTGATAGCGGTCTCCCCGGCCGCTTGAAGGCGCAATTTATAAGTCAACAAAACCAATTTAATATGACAAGAAAATACTTTCCGTTCTGTTTTTATGTTTTAGTATCAGTTCTCTGTTTGGGTAAGCCTTTGTTGGCTTACCCGGCGGGGAGCATTAACGGGGGAGGAACGACCCCCGCAGTTACTGCTACCTCTGAAACAGACTCTATAACGCCTCTGAAGATAGGCGACAAAATACCCGATGAATTATGGGAAATGGCATACCCCATGGTAAGTGCCGGTAATGATGAAGTGCAGCACCTGAAGCTCGGCGACTACCGAGATAAGCTGATCATTCTGGATTTCTGGGCGACTTGGTGCGCACCGTGTATTTCATCACTGCACAAACTTGATACCCTGCAACAGGAATTTTCCGACGACCTGTTGGTGTTCCCGACCAGCTACGAAGCGCAGGACAAGGTGCGTAAGTTCTTTGCCGACAAAGGTTGGAGTCTGTCGACAACTTTCGATGAAACTTACCTGAAGAAATTCTTTCCTCATCGGAGTATCCCGCACCAAGTCTGGATACAAGGAGGGGAGGTATTAGCTATAACAGGCGGCGAAGGTGCTAACAGAAAGAATATTAAGACGACACTGGAAAAGGAGGGGCACAAAATACTTTCTAAGGAAAATAGGGGGATTGATCGTGACAAGCCATTGTTGATTGACGGGAACGGGGGCGGGGCAGAAGATATGCTTTATTATTCGGTAGTTACAGGAAGGCTGAAAACCGGAACCGCAAGTATAGCACCAATAAACAATTATGGTGTCCAGATGTACAATGTGCGATTGGAAAGCCTGCTTTTTGCAGCGTATGAAGACGCTATTGATTTGAAAAGACGAATTATATGGAATATTTCAGACTCGCTGAAGAACGAATTTTTTCGTAATGGACGAAGATTGACAGGTGAATATACTCATGACAAAGCCGTCCTTGAATGGGCCGATAGCAATATATACGGTTATGAGTTCAAGTCCGATATTCCTTTTGTAAAGGAAAAGGTAATACACAGGATGCGGGATGACCTTCTGATGTATTTCAAGGCCAAGAAAGGCATTGAGTTCGAGTTACAGAACAAACCCTTTAAAACCTTGGTGCTCCAGAAAGTAAACCCCTCTATTTCAATAGAAACAAAACAAGAAGAGAAAAAGTATGACCGCACGGAAGACTCCTATATTCTGCTGAACCAACCTGTCAGTCTGCTGGTGCACACCCTTTTGACTGTTGATAAGCATGCAATGGTTATGGATGAGACCGGCTACGATAAAATAGATATCGTTTTGAGTACCGGAATCAGAGATGATTTGGAGCAGGCCAACAAGGAATTGCTGAAACACGGGTTGACACTCAAAGAAGACTACCGAGAGATGCCTGTCCTGATTGTACGCCACGCCGAACAAAAACCTATTAATGATGATTTTTATGAGAGTTATACTGAGTATGCTGCTTGCGGCTGTAATAAGTAGTACGGCCCTTGGCCAGTTGAAGATTACAGGAAATATCAAAGATTCAGAAACAAACCAACCCCTTTCAACGGTAAGCATCCTGACGGAAGACGGTGCGTTTGTCGCCGACGGTAAGGACGGTGGTTTTGTTATTGAGTTGGTTACTTTACCACAGAAGATTTCATTTACACACCTTGGCTACGAGACTACTGGATATTTTATAAGTTCGGATAATTTGGACGAACACATTTTGATCCTTATGACACCTTCACGGAATGTGCTGGAAGAAATTGAGGTAAGTACCGGTTATTATAATTTACCTAAGGAGCGATTGACAGGCTCTTTTACGTTCATAGACAACGACCTGTTGAATAGAAGTTCAGAACCCAATATCATTGATCGGCTGGAAGGAGTGACAAGCGGTCTGCAGTTCAATAGAGATGTTCAGATCAACGAAACTTCTGGAAGGGCCGATTTAAGAATCAGGGGGGTCAGTTCAATTAAGTCTGAGACACAACCGCTGATTGTATTGGACGGTTTTCCGTATGAGGGCGATATAAGCAGTATCAATCCGGAGGATGTCCTGAATATTACCATCTTGAAGGATGCGGCGGCAGCATCTATTTGGGGTGCGATGGCCGGGAATGGCGTTATCGTTATCAATACCAAAAAGGGGGCCTACAACCAGCCGACGAAATTTACATTTTCAACCGATTTCAGGTTGACAGAAAAACCTGATCTTTTTTATAACAAAGCATTTATCCCTGCGACAGATATGATGGAAGTAGAGGAGTTTCTTTTTGATAAGAACCACTATCCCGTGCAGGACTGGGAACCCCTTTCTGAATATGTAGAACTGCTGTTCGAAAAAGATGAAGGTTTAAGCGATGTTGAGTTTGCGAGACAGAAATCGTTTTTACTAAAACAAGATATCCGGAAAGATGCAGACAGATACCTTTATCAAAACGGCCGCGGCCACCGCTATAATCTAGCGATATCCGGAGGAGACAGGGCCTACAAATATTATATGTCAGGCGGATATGAAAGGGGGCAAAAACAAGTCAAGCACAACAGGGATAACCGAGTGTCCCTTTCAATCAATAACACGGTAAAGATTTCCAATAAACTAGAAATGGTCGCCTCGGCCAATTATATACATTCTAACACCGTCGATAATGGGATTACCCTTCAAAACCTAGGAACAAATATATCCCCTTATGCTTATTTGGTGAACGAGGACGGTACGCCGGCGGCACTTTCCAAACGATATAAAAAAACATATATCGAAAGCGCACCGGAGAACGGCTTGTTGGATTGGAGGTATGTGCCTTTGGAAGATATAGGTTATCAGGATATACGAAGCAAAGGAAAGGAGTTCAGGTTATCCGCAAACTTGAACTACTCCATATGGAATAACCTACGGGCTAGTTTGCAGTACCAGTATCATACGATCGGTTTTGACCAGAGAGAACTTTATGATGAACACAGTTTTTATGTACGGGATATCCTCAATAGCTTTACGCAAGATGACGGAACAACGCCTATGCCTAAGGGTGATATCCTAAGCGGCTTGGGAAATCAGGAAAACATGCACTACGGAAGGGTCCAACTAAATTACGATCGAATTATACAAGACAATCACGAAATTTCAGGGCTGGCTGGCGCAGAAATTAGGGAATATAACCTTACTTCTACACCTGGATATACTGTTTACGGATACAGTGATGAGACATTGATCGGTACCTACACACTAAACTATGATCAGGTGTACCGTCTACGCCCGCGTGGGTCGGGTAGATTGCCTGCATCTCCAGGTGGTTTAAGAGAAATTACAGACCGCTTTCTTTCGTACTACGCTAATGTTTCATATTCATACGACAAAAGGCTTGCGGCCAGTGGGAGTGTCAGGTGGGATGCGTCAAATTTATTCGGGGTCAAAGCCAATCAAAAAGGTGTTCCCCTCTGGTCGGCAGGAGCGGCGTGGACACTCAGTAATGAAGATTTTCTTCAAAAGGATTGGCTTTCTTTGTTGAAAGTAAGGATGACATACGGCTACAGCGGCAATGTAAACAAAACAGTGAGTGCCTTTCCGACCGTCAGGTTTTACAATGCGAACCTGACAACTAATTTGCCGTATGCCTTGATTTCAAGTGCTGGAAACCCAAGTCTGCAGTGGGAGCAGGTGAGCACATTCAATATGGGTGTTGATTTCAGTCTCTTTAAGGGACGGCTTTCCGGTGGCTTTGAGTATTTTACGAAACGCGCCAAAAACTTGATCGGTGAAAACTTTATGGATCCAACGACCGGTATTTACGGTGTATCTGGCTTATATGCTATTGACAACAGGGTAAACTATGCGAGTATGATCACGAAAGGTTTTGACTTTAATCTCGCTTCCATCAATATTAATGATCCATTCAAATGGCAAACTAATCTGCTGCTGAGCTACTCTAAGAACGAAATTTTAGAATACATGCTCAATACCACAGTTTCTACTTCAAATTATTTCAGCAGCCCCATACCAATAGAGGGCAAATCCATCGATGCAATCTATGCCTGGCGATGGAGCGGCTTGGATCCGGAAAATGGAATGGTAGTTACCCCAAATGGGGATCAGGATTACCGGGATTACATCCGTGATGCGACGTTCGACGACCTGTTATATCTGGGTGTTGATGTACCTCCATATTATGCGTCGCTTAGAAATACGTTTTCGTATAAAGGTGTCTCGCTGAGCTTTAACGTTCTTTGGAAAGGGGGGCATTATTTTCGCCGGACGTCAATTGATTACCATGCTCTTTACACAGCAGGCACCGGTCATATCGATCTTGCCGATCGTTGGAGGCAAGCGGGCGACGAAGCGTTTACTTCGGTACCTGCTATGCCATCCGATGCTGATGCCAACAGGGACAACCTCTATAAAAATTCCGAAATTCTTGTCGAAAAGGGCGATTTTATAAGACTACAGGATATAAACCTTTCGTATTCGTTCAAAGGGTACACAAAACAGAATAAGGGTTATCAACTGACGGTTTATTCATACGCAAACAATCTAGGATTGCTATGGAAAGCCAACAATGCGGGTATCGATCCCGAGTATTCACGAGCCGCATATCCAAGATCACAGAGTATATCGTTCGGCATAAAATTAGATTTTTAAAAACAGACTATCATGAAAAAATACAGCCTAGCAATATCCATATTGATTTTTCAGTTTATGCACACTGGATGTAATCCGGAATTCTTGGATTTAAAGAGAGATAAAGCGCAAATGGTGCCAACCTCGTTGAGCGACTTTAAAGCCATTTTAGATAATTTTGCGGACATAAACGGTAACTCAGGGTATTCATTGGGCATATTATCAGCTGATGAGTATTATATACTTGATGAAACATGGGATTTACTAAGCGCTGCACACCAGCGGAACGCCTATATCTGGGCGGAAGATATTTTCGAATCGGAGGATGGCATGGATTGGAACACGTCTTATAAGAAGATACTGTACGCTAACCTGGTGCTTGAGGGGTTAGACAAGTTGACGCCGGCTACTGAAGATATGGAGGAGTACAGGCATATAAAAGGTTCTGCCTTGTTCCTAAGGGGGCTGGCATATTATAACCTTTCGCAACTGTTTTCCCCTACACTTGCTGATTCCGAAAACAACCAATACGGCCTGCCTTTAAGGCTGGAAAGTGACCCAACGGTAGTTTCAGAAAGATCTAGCGTTGAAGAAACGTACAGACAAATCATACAAGATGTCTCGTCTGCAAGCGAGTTCCTATCTGATACATTTGTGATCAATACAAGACCGACCAGAAAAGCGGCTTACGCATTGCTTAGCAGGATATATTTGCAGATCGGAGAATATGAAAAATCTTTGGGGTTTGCAGAGTCTGCACTTGCGATTGACGGCACGCTATTGGATTTCAATACGGTTGATCCTTCTAAGCGATACCCTTTTCCGCCTAATGGAGCAGGGAACCCCGAGGTTATCTATTATGAAGTATCGAATACCTCTACCGTCTTTACCGTATCGCGATCACGGATAGACACCAATCTCTATGATCTTTATGACGAGGATGATCTTCGTAAGGACTTGTATTTTTACGAAAATACGGATGGTAGTCATTCTTTCCGTGGATCCTATTGCGGTGCGTATGTATATTTCACCGGTCCCGCAAATGACGAACTGTACCTTAATAAAGCAGAGGTGCTGATCAGGAGCGGAAATATACAAGATGGATTGGATGTTCTCAATACTCTCTTAATCAATAGATACCGTACCGATCATTTCCATCCTTATATGGGTATAAACCAGCGAGAAGCGCTACAGGTGGTGTTGTCTGAGAGAAGAAAGGAGTTGTTGTTGCGAGGTGTAAGATGGTCTGATCTCCGACGCTTGAACCGGCACAAGGAGACCGAGAAGACGCTTGAGAGAACCCTTCACGATACCAAATATGAGCTGCCACCCAATGATAGTAAATATACGTTTCCGGTTCCTGAAAGTGTAATTATTAATAGCAATATCAAGCAATTTCCGAGAAAGTGATGATGAGATGTAGAAATAATGGGCCATTGGCCGGACAGCCCATTATTTTTTGTTTTACTCAGGCTTGAACGTATGAGCATCGTATGAGATCTGCGGGTCCTGGTTGATTGCCTGCTCTAGGGTCATACCCTCGAGGTCCAGGTCATTAGGATTATCTACCCTGACTGCACATCGGATGTCATCGGTCAATTCACTACATTCAGCACCTTGGGAAGGGTCTGATGTGGATTCACCTAAGAGGTCTTTCAATGGGTCGTTTTCGTCGGGTGTGTCGATCACGTACCATTGAACTGTTAATAAAGAATTCTCCTTCGGCGCTGTAAACGCCAAAGTTCCTACCGCAACCATCATACCGATGATTGCCAGTAGATTAATTTTTACCTTTTTCATGTTTATGAATTAAAATGTGTAAATTAGATACTGTTTTAGTATCAATGTTTTCTTATCTGACCTTTAGGCCGGTCCGCCCGCAGGGGCGGCCTGCTTCAGGTTGCCCCCTTGATGTTTTGATCTTTTTGAATGTCTTTCTGCTGCCAGGCCCAGTGCAGCGGTCATGAGAAAGAACAGGTTGAACCATAAATGGTCTTTCCATCCCAGCCGGTTCAGAACCCCGCCACAACTGCAGGGTATGTCTTCCCAATAACCGATAACGGCCAGCGCTACATAAACCGTGAATCCAAGCATCAGAAAGGAGGAGAGGAGAAGGCCGCTTTTCCGTGTTTGCGCGAACATCAGCATGGTTGCCGCTACCAGTTCTACCAGGGGCAATACCCAAACGAGTATTGGCGCCAAGGTGCTGACGGGTTCGGGTTGCCGGCTCAGCTGTGATGCGAACACCTCTACATCCGCCACCTTGCTCAGGGCTGTATACACCCAAAGGATGATCAGCAATGTGCTGCACACGTGGACAATGATGCTCCTCCTTTCCATTTTTTTACTTTTTTATTGATATCCTATCTCAATGGTCAGCTGACCGTCTACCGTAAAGCTTCCGTCGGATGAAGCGGTTCCTTCCAGTTCGTCCTTAGGCCGGATAAACTTGTTGCCCATCGGCGTGATCGGGTTATCCTGCTTTTCCAAATAGATGGGCAGCTTGTTGGCGACGGCTACGCTGGTGCTGTCTGCCAAAAATGTAATGCACGATGCAGGCAGGGCGTTGAGAAAATCGACCTGGCTCGGCTCGAGAATGAAATGCGCCACGATCCAATTTTTAAAATCATACTTGATCAAAATGCTCTGCGCATGCAGCTCTGATTCCGGCAGAGCATAGAGCTCTGTTTGTACGGCTTGGAAGCCAGCGGGGGTTAAAGGTTGTTTGTTCATGATGATCTGCTTTTTAGTTTTAATATGTAATTATGTTTATATTTCGGGTTTATTTCGGTTGAGCTAACTTTTAATATTAAACTAGGCCGCCCTATTTTTACATAAAGCTAGGCTGGTTTATCCGCATAACATCATTTTTCGCCGTGAAAAGCGGCGAGCGATTAAAAAACGGCAGTGGACGATTAAGTTTTTGTTACAATGAGGAAGATTGTCGGAAAATTAAGGTATCATGACTGGTTGATTAGGTTGATTTTGTCATTAATAGCCGCTCATTATGTGCTGGCCATTAATGAACCTGAGCCGTTCTTGGAGTTTATTCAGCTGCCCGGTTACCCGGCATTGCTTCTTCAGAACTGGTTGATGGCTTTTTTTATTGTCAACTTTATTTATACAGTAACTGAACGATTGAATAGTAGATTTCCATTGACCGGTAACCTGACTAATCGCATCTTGTTCCAGATTATTCTTGGGTTTCTGGTTCCATCTATTGTACTGTTTTTACTTGCTTGTCTCTTTTTCTGGATAAACGACGTTGACATGATGTCGACCAGTTACGCCAAACTAGAGTGGTGGTTTTCAATCTTATTTGTTATCTTGGTGAACTGCTATTATATCATCCGTTATCTGATGAGGCGTGTTTTATTTCAAGAGAAGGGCAAAAGCAAGTCTACGAATCTTGATAGCTCAGATGGGTTGATCGTAAAACACGGAAATGAACAGGTATGGATACCCACTCATGAAATTACGTATATTCAACCTGCGGAAAAAGCTGCCTTGGTTCATGTAGTTAGTGGTCAACAATACCTGACGGAAAAGACAACAAAGATTTTAGTGGAGGAATTGGATCCCCATCAGTTTTATGAGGTAAGGCGATCCCATATCATCAACCGAAGTGTCGTAGTGGGTTACGAGCCAGCATCATCCAACAGGCTGAGATTAAAAACTACACTGCAGGAGGAATTCTATGTAAGTCAACGGTCTAGAGCTGACTTTAAGAAGTGGTGGGAGGGTGAGTAGGGTTCCCTACTCACCCCGCAAATAAGGCTGCATTTTCTCGCCGATTGATTTCCGCGATTCCATCAGCGCAATGGCATATTTTTCCAATTCTTTTTCCTGCTCTGTAGTCGGCACCCACTTCGGAACCTTTACAGGGTTGTGGTTTTTATCTACCGCGACAAATATAATGATACAGTGCGTTGTCTTCTTCATTTCAGCACATTCCAAATCGCCGGAATATACATCGACAGATAGATGCATGCTGGTATTCCCTGTATAAATCACTTTTGCTGTAAGCTCAACCATGTCGCCTATATCAATGGGTGAAAAGAAGCGGATACCCCCAACATAGAGAGTCACGCAGTAGTGACCGCTCCAACCTGCCGCACAGGTATATGCCACTTGATCAATCCATTTCATGACTGCCCCACCATGAACCTTACCCCCATAGTTAACATGTTCAGGTTCTGCCAAAAAACGGAAAGTGACCTCAGATTTCTTTTTATTTTTCATATACGTTAATTTAAAAAAAATATACTACTTAAATAAGAAAGAAACGACAAAAGTCTAACGCAGGCGAATCTTACCTTGCTTGCTGGTAGCTATAGGTGTAGGTTTCAATCAGCTCCCCAGTCGCTTTTTGATAAACTTCTTTTGTTAGCGGATATCCAGCATTGTTGTATGTGTACCGAAGCTCCCTTTGATTATCCTCCGTACCATCTTCTAAAATAGCTACGATGTATTGGTAGTTCTGTACTCCAGACGAACGCCAACTGTATGGATTGCCATACTTGTCCGCCCTGATTTTACCATCCCAATTGCTCATCACTTCCTTATGAAAATAGTTTTCTGCCGTCATTTCATAGGAATAAATCTCCCCATCATCATTGTAGAGGAAAGTCTCGGTAAATCCACCGGTTAATTCACCGCGTGGGAAGGCATATTGTACGAGTTTGTTAGCGGAATAATGAAAACTCCAATCATAAATGATCTCATCGGGTTGGTTGGGCATGCTCTCAGTCATAGACATAGGTCGCCCTTGATGATCGTAGTTCGCATATTCCGAAAGTCGAACAGCCTGACCAAACTCGTTTTTGTCTATCACAACAGAAAGGCGCCCTTGCTCATCGTACATATATTCTATCGATGACCGCACTTCATTGTTTGCTGAATACAGCACATTTTTTATAAGACGATTTTGTTCATCAAATGTGTTCCGGAAGTAGGCTTTACCATATTGTGTTTGCCTTGTGTATTCCGAAACTAACAAGACGTCACCAGGTCGAGGTTCACTCGGACCTTGATAACACGGACTGTCCTCCCGTGTCGGATCACAAGGTATTTTATCTTTCTTACAGGAAGTGGTGGCGAGAGCAATAAAGCAAAGCCATACGATTTTGAATTTTGTTTTCATTATTCAGGGTTATTGATTATGAAAACAAAGGTAGTTGCCTGTTTACTTGTGGTTTACCCCCTAAAGGGGGAATTAAGTTTTTCTGAATGTCTTTATGATTTCCCCCTTTAGGGGGTATTGGGCAAATTGTTCGGGACATACCTTTGTTCCGACAAATTAAGTAACCAATAAAATAAATTTAAAAACATGAAAAAAACAATCATTTTACTGAGCGTCTTAGCTGCTTTTTGCTTTGTAGCTTGCGAGAAAGGAGAGGTAGGGTCTGAAGGGCCTCAGGGACCACAAGGCGAGCAAGGTGTTCAGGGTGTCGCCGGTGCTGACGGTACCAAGATTTTGTCGGGTACAGCAGCTCCTTCGGCTGGTATCGGAGCTGAAGGGGACTTCTATCTCCGCACAAGCAATTCGGTATTGTATGGCCCTAAAACCAGTGCGGGTTGGGGCTCAGGTTCAAGTCTAAAAGGCTCCACAGGTGCTACTGGCGCACGCGGTCCAGCCGGTACGCCGGGTACGAAAATGCTGAGCGGAACGGCAGTCCCGGCGAGCTCGGTGGGTGCGATAGGCGACTTTTACTTTCATACTACGTCCGGTATTTTATATGGTCCTAAGACCAGTGCAGGTTGGGGACCAGGTATAAGTTTAAAAGGACCGAAAGGCGACAAAGGTGATAAGGGTGACAAGGGTGATACCGGGAACGCGAATGTGCAGGTATTCGAAATTGGCAGGAGAACTTTCACAGGGGCATTACATCTCGATTTACCTATTTCTTATGACGAAGCGATTCAAAAGAACATGCTCGTATATGTTAAATATGGAAATCCGTGGTATAATCTTCCATTTTTATACCAAGCCTTCACGGTCACGTATGCGACATTCCCATATAGTGATGGCTTCAGAGTTTCTGTTTCTGTTAGAAACCCTTCAACCTACGCTTTGCATACCAATCAGGTCACGTTTGGAGGAGTAAGGGTTGTCTTCATCGAAGCCAGTGAATACACAAAAATTGCATCTGCCGGTGTTGATTTAAACAATTTTGATGAAGTCAAATCTGCCTTAAAGATCCAATAGCGCATCGGATAATAAATAACTAGCTTAATTTTTAGTTTTCTTTTCGTTGAGAAAGGGGCTCCGAAAGGAGTCCTTTTTTCGTTCCATTCGAAGCTCCTAAGTTACCCAAACTAAAGCCCAAAATATCAGCACTTGGAAACAAAAAATATGTTATCGAAATAGTAATTTCATATATTTGAGCGTAATCTTCTATCAAAAGCGATTGCCAAGATGAAATAAATTATGCTGAAACATATACTACTCGTAGGATTAGGAGGCGGCATTGGAAGCATTCTGCGCTTTCTCACCTCTGTCGTGACTCAAAAGTATAATTCCACGTTATTCCCGTTAGCCACTTTTGCTGTTAATATTTTGGGCTGCTTTTTAATCGGTCTCCTGATCGGTCTACTTGGAACCAGCATTCAAAATAACCAAAACTTAAGATTCTTATTGATTACTGGGTTTTGCGGCGGATATACAACATTCTCAACCTTTGCATCAGAAAATTTCAACCTTTTGCAAAATCACTCTTATGGGATGGCAGCTTTATATATCGGCACAAGCATTGTCGGCGGGCTCATCGCTGTATGGCTAGGTCTGACAATAACCAAATAAACCCTCACGATCAGCTTAGCTGACTAATGTGAAGAAACTGCTTTTAACCCTACAATCGAAGCAATCAAGGTAGTAATAAAAAAGATTCGCCAAAAGGTGGCTGGTTCTTTAAAGATAAAGATACCGACCAAGACCGTCCCAACGGCCCCAATTCCAGTCCAAACGGCATATGCGGTTCCCAGTGGAAGGATCTGAGTGGCTTTGATAAGCAACACCATACTAATAACCAAAGAAACCAGAAACCCGCCATACCATAAATAAGATTCAGTTCCCGTCGTTTCCTTAGCTTTACCCAAACAAGAAGTAAAACCAACTTCAAATAATCCCGCGATAATCAAGATAATCCAATTCATTTTTTTAATTTTTTTCAAAGGTCAGTATTTTCCGGCTACTGATCTTTTACAAATGATAAAAAAACTATTTAATTTCCGCTCTGATTCTGCTCAAGCTAACCTGCGTGATACCAAGATAGGAAGCAATATAACCAAGTTGAACACGGTTGATTAGATCGGGACTTTTCTTGAGCATCTCTTGATAGCGTTCGGTCGCAGTTAAAAACTGCAATGAAATCAATCGCTCTTCAGTTTTAATGATCTCTTTCTCAGAAAATTTTCTCCCCCAATTCGCTAGATGGATATCTTCTATATAAAGTTGTTGCAGACGGTCGCCGTTAATTTGATACAAGTCAGAAGCTTCTAGGAGTTCGATGTTTTCATAGCCTCTTTGACTATCCACATAGCTTCTCATGGATATGATCGCATCACCTTCTCTTCCGAACCAAAAAGTAACCTCATTCTCTTCTATGTAGGAATATCCACGTGCTATTCCTTTCTTAATAAAGTATAGGTTTTTTTCAATCTTGTCCGCCCGCAAAATAATATGACCTTTGGGCAAACTAACCTCTCTTACACATTTTCTCAGCTTCGCCTTAGAGGGTTCTGGCAGCGGGGATATAAAATCAAGGATCTGATTTAATTTCATCGACGGCGTTTGAAAGTAACATAGCTATACCCACAAATATACTCTTTTCCCCATATGACCCGGTAAGTGACCCTTGATAATTCCATTGTTTCTTTTGAGTTAAAAACAACAAATCAATTTTAGTCGATAAGATATAATAAAACGTAAGGTCAAACTATAAATCCTTCTGTTTTTGTAGGTAAATCGGTGCAATTTTGAAGTAGTTTAAGACGGACTTTAGTCGGACATTGTTCGGACGTTGTTCGGACATTGGTCGTGTGAATACGACTAACATACGTTGAATGTACGTCTTACTTGTGATAGTGATTAGAATTAAATAGCTGCAAGTTATATTTAACTGTAGGGAAAGTTTCAGAGAATAAAAAAAGCGAGGTTCCGGCCACTTTTTGAGCCAGAACCTCGCTTGAGCATTTATTTTTAGGTTACCTTATTTCTTTAAAGAAAGGGAATGCACATAATCTTGATACATGGAATCGTAACAAGTTTTCAGATCTTTTAGATCAGGGTATTTACTTTCGTACATAAACGGACCTGAATAGCCAGTTTCATCCAAAGCGGCAATGATATCGACCCAGTTATTTTCGCCTTCACCGGAACATGGGAACGCATGGTTCTCTTCTTTACCGGTTCCATCGGCAACATGAACCGTTTTAACGCGCTTCCCGAGTGCGCGTATAAGTTTTTCAGGATTTTTGATATGATTCATGTCGACCGCCGAATAAATATCGTCAGGCATGCGATTCATGACTTCCACCGCTTCTTCTACTGTTCGAAGAAGAGGGCGCTCGCGTTTTCCATTGGCCAATACCAGTTCGTAGCCAAGCATGTTCTCAATTACCATCGTAGCGTCAATGGATTTAACATGCTTGTTCAATTCAATCGCAGACTTGATGAGTTGCTGCTTTCTTTCCTCACGCTCATTCAGACCCAGATAGAAGCTTGGATGAAAAAGAATAATCTCTGGATTCAGGATTTTAACATACTCCAGTACTTGCTTATGGAGTTCGATAGTTTTGGCTCGTGCCTCCTCGTTGCGCATCGATAGGTCGATCTTGTTGCCAAAAGGCATGTGAATAGACCAGATGTTAATACCTGCATCGTCGGCCGCCTTTTTGACATCCGTAACCAATTTTAGAATGTCTTGATGACTCTTTGTAAAGGTTAAGGTTTCCCGGTCGATTAGCGCACCCACGCCTATTTCGATATGATGTATATCGACCGATTTCGCATATTTCATGTTCTCGGCAGTAACTTTATCGATTCCCATAGCAACACCGATTTCTAATTTTTTTGGTGGTTTAGATGCTGCGATCGACAGGCTCGTTTGACATAAAAATAAAACGGAGATTAAACAGAGGGTTATTCCTATTTTTTTCATAAGGTTCGTTATTTACCCGCAAATTAGAGTTTATTATTGAATTGACTGAATTTTTTTTCACTCCGCATAGGGGTAGAGTAAACCGTTGTTGTCATATATCTAAACAGTCAAACTAAATAGAAATGAAAATGAAAACAATGAAGATGTTTGTATTTGCTGCGCTGATGCTAACATCAGTACTGGTCAAGGCTCAGAGCGTAGATTTAGGAGTTAAAGCAGGTGTAAACTATGGCACACTTCCATCTAGTATGGATGAATTAACTGACGAGTCGGGTAAATTAGGTTTCAATCTGGGTGTATTCGCAAGGATAGGAAACGAGTTGTATTTTCAGCCGGAAGTTAACTTCTCGACCTACAGTTCCGAGTATATGTTTGGAACTGAAAAGTTTGAGTCTAAATTCCGGAATCTGAACGTGCCCTTGATGGTGGGTTATAAAATTGTGAACGAAGAGGCTTTGAAGTTTAGGGTGTCATTGGGGCCAGACCTTAGTTATGCGTTGAAAGATGTTGAAGGCCCCGCAAATACGGAATATAAGAAGTTCAATGCTGGCGGTGTGTTGAACGCTGGGGTGGATCTGGGAATGTTTACGATCGATGCCAGGTACAGTCGCGGCTTAACAAAAGTCAATGAGGGGCTTGATCAGAAGTCAGGAATTTTCAATCTGTCCCTTGGCTTTATTATTAAATAATTCCCAACTGGTTGTTTGAATTTTGACCTAATCCGATACCTTTGGTGGATATTATAAGCAATAACCTGGTGGAAGAAAGCACGGATACGATCGATGCAGCTTTTGAGGATCTGTTTAAGGCTCATTTTAAGGGTCTGCATGCCTACGCGTATACCATTGTTAAGAATGAAGTCATAGCGGAGGAAATTGTACAATCGATCTTTCTTAAATTATGGGAAAAGCGTTCGAATCTGACCATTCACACATCTATTAAGGCTTTCTTATACCGCAGTGTGTATAACGAAAGCCTTAATTATCACAAACGGGAAAAGGTCAAGTTTACTTTCCAACAACATGAAGTATATACCCGTGGAAATGAGTTGGATGATGATTCAAGTAATAGGGTGCAATTGAAAGAGTTAGAAGTTCAATTGCAGCGTGCCCTGAATAAACTTCCGGAAGGTTGTCGAACTATTTTTCAGATGAGCCGTTTTGAGGATTTAAAATACCGTGAGATTGCCGACCATCTGAATATTTCTATTAAAACGGTTGAAAACCAGATGGGCAAGGCTTTAAGGATATTGAGGACAGAACTGGTCGACTTTTTACCGCTCCTTTTTTTAATCGTTAATTTTTATCAGCTATGAATAAATATGTGAACGAAGATATGCTGATCAAATACCTGGTTGGTGAAGCTACGGACGAAGAGAAAGCATTTGTAGAAAAGTGGCTCACGGAGAACGAAGAGAACCGGAAGCAGTATCGTGATTTTCAGTTACTATGGGAAACCAGTGAGAAACTGGCTTTAGATAGTGAATTGGACGAGAATTTGGCTTGGGATCGATTTAAACAACACTTAGCAGCTAACGATTCAGCAATTGACGCGGGTGACGCGGGGGGTGGGGCAACGAAAGAACCGGTGTACAGAGCCCCTGCATGGATAAAACTTGCTGCGAGCATCGTGTTAATCAGTATCGGGGCTTGGATTTCATTTTATGCCTATGACCGCTCTTCTTTCAATCAGATTCTTGTCGAAACGGTTAACCATACGTTGGTGGATACTTTGGCAGACGGGTCGATCATCACGCTAAACCGCAACAGTAAAATTCAATATCCAAAGCATTTCGCGACGGATCATCGAAGCGTTAAACTATTGGAAGGTGAGGCATTTTTTGATGTCGCGCCAGATTCATCGAAGCCTTTCCATGTTTCTTTTAATGATGTCGACGTTAAAGTAGTGGGGACATCTTTTAATATTAAAATCGAAGAAGATAAAACGGAGCTAATCGTTGAAACGGGTATCGTGGAAGTTAGCAAAAAGCATGTCGTGATACGTTTGAAACGGGACGAGACGGTTCAGATCGATCGAAATTCATCTGAGCTTAATAAAAGCCAAATTCAAGATCAATTACATAAATATTACCGAAATAGTGAATTTATCGCTGATGGTACGCCTTTGTACAGATTGGTTGATGTGCTCAATGAAGCTTATGGAGTGCAGATAGAAATCGAGGATCAGGAATTAGAAAATTTAGAATTAAACACAACTCTTAAATACAATACTTCGATTCGTTCGAACTTAGATCTTATATGCGAGACATTCGATATCAAAATGAAAAAGAGAGGAGAATATACCGTGCTTTACAAATGAGGCTTTGTGCCTTACTTTTCTTTACTCTGTTTTCGTTACCGAGCTTTGCTCAAAACTACCTTTCTACTTTGGTGTCAATTGAGGCCAAGGAAGAAAGGTTGGATTCTTTATTGACTGAAATTGGTAGGTTGGGAGGCTTTTACTTTTCTTACAGCAGTGATGCGTTACCGAAGGATAGTTTGGTAACCCTATCTGCAAAACAGGAGTCGATTGAAAAGATATTGAACCAGCTCTTGAAAGGTGATTATGAATACATGGAAGCCCCTAACTATGTCGTACTGCGATTAGCGCCGAATCGCTTACAACTGGTGTCTGAGGATAATCACGAATATGGGAAAATCAATACGATAACGGGTTATGTAATTGATGATGTGACTGGTGAGCGCATTGCTTATGCCAGCGTGTATGAAAAGCGGCTGCTTCTTTCTACTCTGACCGATAAGAATGGGTATTTCCAGATTAAAGTGAAAAATCCGGTTAACAGTTTATCACTGACTGTCAGTAAGGAATATTATCGAGATACCACAGTCGTGCTTCTGGCTCCGGTGCTGATTGGGGAGGAGGATCGTAATTTCGGATACCGAGCAGGTAGTGATTTGAATGCAGCTGAACGTACCGGGGTGGGTCGTTTTTTGGTTTCATCCAAACAAAAGCTCCAAAGCTTAAATCTGGGTGGGTTCTTTGCTAATTCGCCGGTTCAAACTTCACTTACTCCGGGTTTAAGCACTCATGGTTCATTGAGCGGGCAGATTGTGCCGAAGGTTTCTATTAATTTGATAGGAGGATATACGTTCGGTGTCGACGGTGTCGAATTGGGGGGCATTTTTAATATTAATAAATCCGATATACGTGTCGTCCAGGCTGCCGGTGTTTTTAATTTAGTAGGCGGTGGTATGCGAGGTGTTCAGTTATCAGGAATTAGTAACACCGTGATGGATAGCGTTGTTGGCTTGCAGGTCAGCGGAATGTATAACCACGACCTTAAGCATGTAAAAGGTGCCCAGCTGACCGGTGGGATTAATTTAGTACATGGCAACACAAAAGGGATGCAAATAGCAGGATTAACAAATATCAACCATGGTGAGGTTCGGGGATTGCAGCTCGGAACGATAAATTACGCTAGAAAAATTAATGGGCTTCAGCTTGGTCTTGTCAACATAGCCGACACAACTTCGGGTGTGAGTATCGGATTGTTAAATTTTATAAAAGGGGGGTATAGCCGTGTGTCTGTTTCGAATAATGAATTGACACAGTTGAACCTTGAATATCAGTCCGGAGTAGCAGGTTTTTATAGCATTTTAAAAGTCGGGATGAGTGTTCTGCCCGATGAAAAAATGTTTCTTTTGGGTGGAGGGTTTGGTCGTGATTTTATTGTTAATCAGCGGTTTTCTTTGGGTGTTCAGGCGACTTCTCAAAATGCTTATTTAGGCAACTGGAAAGAGCTGAGTAATTTATACCGCGCTAAGCTGGTCGCGAATTTCAGACTATCAAAAAATGTTGAAGTGTATGCAGGGCCGGCTTTCAACGTTTTTGTGAACGACCAGACTAATGCTGTTGACGGATATAAAGCTCATTTTCCTTTTAAGAATTATGAAGGTAAGCGATTTAATTCCAAAACGAATGGTTGGTTAGGCTGGGATATCGGTATCACATTATTTTAATTAGATTGGGATAGGGGTAAACCAATACAGGGTTGTCTTATATATAAACAAGACAACATATGAAATCACAACTAATTGCTATCGCAGCAGGTATTGGACTAAGTTTACTTTCTTTTAACATTTCTTTTGCACAAGAATCGGGGCAGCCGACCGGGTTTATGCATAATATTCATGTCGGCTTGGTTTATCCTATCAGTAATCACGGTGTACGAGCTGGAGAGTATTCAAATATATTTTCTGCGCATGGCATTGCTGGTCTTTCAAAAAATGAAAAAGGATTGAGTATAGCCGGGGTTGCTAACCTAATTAAAGAAGAGGCTCAGGGCGCCCAATTTGCAGGGGTTCTAAATACTTATCGCAATGGCAAAGGCATGCAGATGGCCGGTCTATTTAACCTGGCGAAGGGACATGTTAGTGGAGTCCAGATTGCCGGACTGATTAACAAAGCAGGTTCGGTTGATGGTGTGCAGTTTACTGGACTGATGAATATTGCTGACAGCAGTGACTATCCGGTAGGTCTCGTGAATATCATCAAGGATGGCAGTATGTCACTCGGTTTAAGCGTTGGTGATGATCAGACGATTTTAGCTTCCTTTCGTTCCGGTGGGCGCGTTTTATACGGCATTATAGGGTTGGGTTACAATCTTCAAAATGGAGAGCAGAAGTATGCATTTGAAGGGGGTATCGGAGCCCATTTGCTGTCAAAAGATGCTTTTACACTAAACATGGAAGTAGTTGGTACCGGGCTGATCGATTTTGATGGCGGAATGTACAATAAAAATTCGCTTCGATTATTGCCAGCCTACAAACTGTCCGAATCGATCGAAATTTATGCAGGTCCCGTTGCATCGCACATCTTCACGAACACTGAAGATGGAAAAGAGATGATCAAGAACACCATCTGGAAAAAGAGTTTGAGCGAAGGTGAAATGAATGCGGTTAATATCGGATTTATCGGTGGCGTACAGATCTATCTTTAATTAAGAAATACTGTCTGCTTGGTCCGTGCCGATTCTATGGCCGCCTCTAAAATCTCAACAACAGTAACGTTAATATCCAATCCGTATAATTGATATTCTTTTGGGGCGAGTTGATTATGAACCACGGCATTTAGTATCGAAAAAGGATCATCGAAAGGAGCAGGCCTTGATTCTAACTTCAGAGTTTGCTCCTTTGAATTTTCTTGGATACGCTGGCGTATTGTTGTTGCGTCTGCTGCAATAGCATAACCCTTTTCGCCATAAACTTCCATGTCTTTTCTGGAGAAAGGCCAGTTCCATGAGGCTTGGATGATGCATTGAGCGTTGGGGTATTGCAGAATAATGGAAGCTTCGTCGTCGACCTCTTTATAAATTTCAGGTTTATTTTGGGCTATTACTGCTGTAACAGAAATAGGCTTTTCTCCCTTAAGTAGCCAAGTCATCAAATTCGCTCCATAACATCCAAAATCAACCAAAGCACCGGCTCCATTCTTTTTTGGGTCAGTCAAAATTTCAAGAAATTCCTTGCTGACACCAATTTCTTTTGGACCTTGGTGTCCGTCGTTAACCATGACTTTTTTGATTTTACCGAGTTGACCTTCTTCAAGTAATTTGTAAACATGTTGATTGCTGGAATACCAGGAGGTTTCGAAATTTGTTAATACATGGATGGAATGCTTTTGTGCTAGCTCTTGGATTTCCTTTGCATCAGCAAGGGTTGTTGCGAGTGGTTTTTCCACCATCACATGTATTTTTCGCGGCGCACAAGCTCTGACAACAGTGATATGCTCGCTAATTGCACCGAACGCAGAAACTGCTTCGGGTTGAACGCTATCAAGCATTTGATCAAGGTCTGTGAAAAATAATGAGCGGTCAATGTCATAGCGTTCTGCGTATCGGTTAATCAGTTCTTGGTTGGTTTCATAAATACCTACGAGTTGAACATCGCCCTTGTCTTTACGATTAAATATCCAATCGACATGTCCGTGACTGAGACCCGCGACCGCGAGTTTGAGAGTGTTTTGTGCCAAGACAGGCAAAGAAAGTAAAATAATAATGGATGTGATTATGAGGTTTTTCATTAAATATTATTTTGATTCAGTCGTAATATCTAGGTTTTGTGAAACTTAAACTTGAGTTTTTTGTTATGCGTATGAGCTATCTAATATATTGAAAATGGAAAAGATATCACAAGAAGATTGGCGGGAAGTAGACCAAAAGCTTTACAAGAAATTTATTTTTCAGGATTTTCAGGAAGCCTTTGCTTTTATGCTGCGTGTTGCTTTTGTCGCTGAGAAGAACAATCACCATCCGCGGTGGACTAACGAATATAATCAGTTAGAGTTTTGGTTAAGCACGCATGATCAGGGTGATATAGTCACCGAAAAGGATCGTGCTTTAGCAAAAGAAATTGATAAGCTATTGTAGCTAGTTATTTTATACCTCTTCTAAGATTGATTCCCCACTCGTTTTTTCGCCAGATGTCCATTGCCATGTTTCATGTAGTCTGATCTTGCCGTTAGAAAGCATCTCTGGTATGGAATGGCATACGCCTATCATCAGTTCTCCCTGATCGTTAATCTGATGATAATGCATATCAATATGCCCTTGTCCATTGACCAGGCCTATTAAGTGTCCAGCAGCTATTTTTCCTCCAGAATATTCAGCAGTTAAAATGTTTCCGGATTGTTTGTAATGGAAAATTGTATGGGGCGATGTTTCACCATTCGGGCTGGTGCGGACAGCCTTAAAAAATTTATTGTTATAGTTGATCATGGTTTTGGAAGTAAATGTCCGAATTTTTCGTTTTAAATTTATACACAACTCTTATTTTGTTCGACTTTCTGCTAGAACCCATGCTAAATTGAATCTCGCGGATGCTGCATAGTGTGGATCCCCGCGACCGTATAAAACAAAAATGCTTCCGTCTGATAATTCTGATAGTTGAATGGATAAGCACTATCTTTCAAAGATAGAAGAATCTCGGTGTTTTTAATTTGTTAATTTAATATTAGCTCGTTATATTTGATATATAGAACCTAAATAATGAACTGTGTTCCAGTGATATGATCGTGTGTCTGTCAGTTTTCGTTGTTCCATATTTTGTAAAAAAAAATAATTTAATCTTTTCTGCTCCTTAATCGGGTACGTAAACAATTATCAGAATAAATGTAAGTTTTTCTTAATTAACCTAAAATAAATGAGTTTTAAAATCAATCAATCCTAGTTATGAATAAACAAAATCGCATGCCACGTAGATGGGCGTATTTATTTTTAAGCTGTCTTTTCATCTTCTCTCCTTTTTCTCTTTTTTCGCAAGAGGTAGGAGGGTTTACGGGTACGGTAACGGATCAGCTTTCAAATGAACCACTCATTGGTGTTAGCATTAAGGTAAAAGACAGGAATTTGAGTACATCTACTGATGCAGAGGGTAACTTTGTGATCAATGCTTCTGATGGCGAAATTTTACAGTTGTCCTATATCGGTTATAAGGATACCGAAGTGACGGTCACAGGAACCTCGTTGAATGTAAGTATGGCAGAGGACAGGGCGCAGCTAGATGAAGTGGTTGTGGTCGGGTACGGAACGCAAAAAAGAAGCGATCTGACAGGATCAATTCAACGTGTAAGTGGTGAAACTTTTGAAAATCAGCCTGTAACCCAAATAGGTGAAATGTTATCTGGGACAGTTGCGGGTTTCTACGGTACGCAGGGTGCCTCTGCAGATGGTGGTGGAAGCATGGAAGTCCGTGGAACAACCTCTTTGACCGGGGGAACCACTCCGCTCGTAGTTTTAGATGGGGTTATTTATAGTGGTAGTTTGGCAGATATCAACCCGAACGATATTGAAAGCATCGATGTACTAAAAGATGCGAGTTCAGCAGCGGTTTTCGGGGCTAAGGCTGCTTCGGGTGTTGTGATGGTAACAACAAAAAAGGGTAAGTCAGGTAAACCTATGATCAATTTTACAGCGAAAACGGGAGTGAGTTCTTTGTCGAATGATAAATTTGGTCCACTCGATGCTAAAGGCTACGAGAACTTCAGACGAGACTTCTTCAGAACAAAGGGTACAGGGCTACCTGATTGGTACTGGAACGATCCAAACGATTTGCCGGAAGGGGTGACTATTGAGCAGTGGCGCAATGCGAGTTCTAACCCTCACGCTGATAACACATTGGAATATTTAGGAAGACTGAATTTTTTTGAAACAGAGGTTGAGCAATATTTAGCTGGGCAGACAACCGACTGGCAAGATCAGGTTTTTCATTCAGGTATTAATCAGGATTATGATGTAAGTATTGGCGGCGGAGCGGATAACTACAATTACTATTGGTCGTTAGGCTATGTAGATAACGAAGGGATTATTCTTGGAGACGAGTTTAATGCAATCCGATCAAGACTAAACGTTGATTTTAAAGTAAATGAATGGTTAAACGTGGGTACTAATGCACAGTTGTCGGTACGAGACGAGAGTACGGTTCCTGCAGCAATTGGTGATATCAAATCAATGGGACCCTACAGTAAGGTATATGAGGATGATGGAAGCATAAAGTGGTATCCGAATGATTATTATCATACAAATCCGTTGATTAACCATTTATTGCAGGATCGATTAAATAAAACTACAAGCTTTTTCGCTTCGGTTTATGGGAACCTGACCTTACCTTATGGCTTTAACTTTAGAGTATCTTTTCAGCCAAGACTTAGCTATGGAAAAAATTATAATTTCTGGGGACCAGGAACCATTGTGGGTGAAAGCGACCATATAGATGGCTACGGAAGAAGAGATGATAGTTCTTTAAGTGCGTGGATGATTGATAATATTCTAACCTGGAAGCGCGAATTTGGCATACATGACTTCGATGTAACCTTGCTGTACAATGCTGAACAAACTAAGACTTATTTGTCTCGAGCAGACAATGAAACTTTTCTTCCCAATCAGCAGCTAATTTATCATGGACTACAGTTTGGATCGAAACCATTCTTGAATAATAACGACACAGAAGCAGGTGGGAATGCGATGATGGCTAGGGTGAATTACTCACTATTAGACAGATACTTGTTCACCGCATCAGTAAGAAGAGACGGGTATTCTGCTTTTGGAATTGCAAATAACAAAGCAACTTTTCCGGCTGCAGCGTTTGCTTGGGTTGTTTCTGAAGAAGATTTTTTTCCTGAAAATTCGGTCTTGAACCGTTTGAAGTTGAGATTGTCATGGGGGATTAATGGGAATAGGGATATTGGTATTTATGCTGCGTTGGCTCAGATAGCAACTAACCTGTACTATGACGGTTCGAACCTACAGATGGGATTATATAATAATACACTGGCTAACCCAGGTTTGCGTTGGGAAAAAACGGAAGCATACAATGTTGGTTTTGATATCGGATTACTTGATAATAAGATCGATTTATCGATCGATCTTTACGATATGACAACGACAGACTTGCTGATGGCTAGACAGCTTCCCGAAATTACAGGTTTTAACCAGATTACTGCGAATTTGGGTGAATTAGCAAACCGGGGAATCGATATTGCTCTCAACACAACGAATATAGAAAATGAGAACCTTACCTGGAGGTCCAACTTTGTTTTCTCATTAAACAGAAATAAAATCGAAAGCTTGTTTGGTGAGTTTGAAGACGTTGAAGTTAATGGTCAACTGGTGAGAAGAGAGTTGCCGGATTATACAAACCAATGGTTTCCCGGAAAAGCGATTGACGCCGTTTGGGAATATGACGTGACGGGAGTTTGGCAACTTCATGAGGCTGAAGAAGCTGCAAAATTTGGTATGCTGCCTGGCGATTACAAGTCGACCGATGTAGATGGGAATTATGCTTATGATGCATTGATTGATAAGTCGTTCATTGGTTACACGAAACCTCGGGTTCGTTTAGGATTAAGAAACGACGTGTCATTCCTTGAACATTTTTCAGCATCGGTGTTTTTACGAGCCGATCTGGGTCATATTGCCAATTTCGCTCATGCGCTGCATGAATCGACGGAATATGACCGTCGCGGTATCTGGAACGTTCCTTATTGGACACCAACCAACGGTAATAATGAGTATGCGCGAACTTCGGAGGTGCATGGCGCATATGACGGCGGGCTGAGGATCTTTAAACCGCGTTCATTCGTTCGTGTTCAGGATGTGTCTTTATCTTATACTATGCCAAGTAAAGTTGTTGAGCGTGTTGGTGCCAAAGGGATACGGATATTTGCATCGGCTCGTAATCTCTTCACGTTTACGGACTGGCCAGGGTATGACCCAGAATCTGGTGATACACCGATGCCCATGACTTATACGCTTGGAGTGAATTTAGCTCTTTAAACTAGTTGTAAATGAAATTATTACATGATAATATTATGAAACAGAAGACTCGATATATTTGGATTTTAATAATAGCGGCTCTGGTGCAGAGTTCTTGTTCAGATGATTTGTTGACCCCGAAACCATTATCTTTCTTTGCGCCAGAAAATGTATACGTAGATAAGGCAGGATATGAGGCATCACTGGTAACGATGCGACGATCCCTGACCGAAGGGATTACTGGAAGTCGTCGCTATTATATGGTAGGAGAATGGGCTGCTTCTGAGGCGGGCAACCCTACTTTCCAGTTGGATTGGACGCAAACAACGCCTTTCTTTGATAAGTATTATACCTTTCTTGGATTGTTTACAGATTCGTATGAATTTATAAAAAACGCCAATGTGGTAATTGGTAGAATTGATGATATTGAATGGGACAGCGACGACGATAGAAACCGCATACTCGCTGAAGCCTACTGGCATCGGGCTTACTGGTACTATTGGTTGGTAAACTCCTACGGGGACGTACCTTTTGTTGGTGAAGAAGTTAAAGACGTTAAGTTAGATTATCAGACTCACAGTCGTTGGGCAATCCTTAACAAGATTCAGGCTGATCTAGAGTTTGCTGTACAGTGGCTTCCGGAAACAGCCGTGCCGGGCGCGATAACCAAAGGTGCCGGTAATCATCTATTGACGAAGGTGTACCTAGCAAATTTAGAATTTGATAAAGCTATTTCGTCGGCTACGGAATTAATCGATGGACGCTACAGCTTGATGACTTCGCGATTTGGAGCTTCTTTGGGTGAATCGAAAAAAGATGTGATTTGGGATCTTCACCGCCCCAATAATAAAAATATTTCCGAGAATAAGGAAACGATTTTGGCCATTGTGGATCGATTTGAGGCGCCTGCAGGTGCTCAGACAGCTGGACTCTTTACGATGAGGCATTATCATCCGTCGTGGTGGCATCAAAATGTGAAAGATAGTCAAGGTCAGGCTGGTATGGTAGATAGCGGACCGAAATACGATTCATTAGGCAGAGGCAATCCGGATCTGGTTATAACTTCTTACGCTTCCTACGATATATGGAAAGGGTTGAACTTTGACTGGACCAATACGACTGATAAGAGACGCTCCAATGAGAATTGGGTGGATAAACATGAGATAACCTATAATAATCCAAATTCTGTTGATTATGGCAAACCTGTAAACACCAAGTGGATTCCTAATCGACAGGATTCGGTCATGCTGATTTTTCCGATGCCTATTTATAAAACCTATGTGCGTCAACAATCACCAAGCGCCCGTCCGGTAGGTGGAAACGGTGATTGGTATATTTTCCGCTTGGCTGAAACTTATTTGCTGCGAGCCGAGGCCTATTTCTGGAAAGATCAACTTGGCAATGCGGCAGCTGATATTAATAAGGTTCGCGAAAGAGCCAGTGCAGTTCCAATCTCTGCAGGTGATGTGACACTGGGTTATATTTTTGATGAACGGGCCAGAGAGTTATTTATCGAAGCCCCACGTCACGCGGAAATGGTGAGAGCATCTTATATTTTGGCAAAATTAAATAAGGATGGGTACAGTCTGAATAATTTCAGTGAAAAGAACTGGTGGTATGATCGTGTTATCGAATTAAACGAGATGTACACCATTAAGCCTATATTAGATGGTAATACACCAAGAGTAGAGCCATACCATGTTTTATGGCCTATCGATAATAATGTGATTTTAGCAAACAGTTTAGGACGGATTAACCAGAATATAGGGTATTCGGGAGCAGAGAGCAACCAACCGCCTCTCGAAACTATTGAGGAACCGAATAATGAATAGAAAGAAGATTCTAGCCATGCTGCTCATGCTGTTTATGCTTAGCAGTCATGGCTTTGCTGATGAACCAAAAAAGATAATCACTTTTAGTGAAGACGCCGGCTGGTGTTGGTTTCAGGATAATCGTGCAATTTTAGACGGCAACCAATTCCTGTTTTCTGTTGTGCGTTCAGACGGCACCATCGCCATGGTTGGGTATCATCTCGATAAGAAAGTTAAACAAGAGGTTGTTTTAAATGATTCTACCTTTGAGACAGATGATCATAATGTTGGGGTCATTATGAAAAGACCTGACGGCAGATATTTAACCGTGTATGCTGGTCATGGGAATGATACCAAAATGAGGTATAGGATATCGAAAGAAACGGAAGATATTAGCGATTGGAGTGAAGAGAAATCTGTTGAAACAGGTGGAAGGACAACTTATTCAAATGTCTATGCATTATCCAAAACAGGTTTAACCTATAACCTTCATCGGGGTATTGATTCGAACCCTAATTACATGGTGTCGGATGATTATGGAAGTTCGTGGACTTACGGGGGACAGTTATTCGCTTTTCGGGGCAGGCCCTATGTGCGTTATGCTTCGGACGACATGAGTACGATTCATTTTATAACCACGGAAGAGCACCCTCGTCATTATAATAACAGCATCTATTATGGATATATGCAGGGTGATAATTTGTATAAAGCAGAGGGAGAGCTCGTAGGGGCTGTGAACAAAGACAAGCACAGTAACCTTCGGCCACAAGACTTTACCTGTATCTATGATAGCGATTCAACTACGAGGGAAAATGTGGCTTGGACGAGTGATATACAACTAGATAAACAGGGTTATCCGTATGTTGCTTTTACGGTAACGAAAGATCCGATTTCATTGGGTGAGACAAAAAAACGTGAAGACGGCGGTTTTGACCATCGGTATCATTATGCACGATGGGATGGTGCCAGATGGAATGAATATGAAATTGCCTATGGTGGTTCACGTTTATATCTTGGAGAAAATGAATACACGGGTCTTATTACGTTGCACCCCGATGATCCGAACGTGGTTTATATATCGACTGATGTAGATCCTGTCACGGGTAAACCTCTTGCGAAAGGGGATAAGCGTATTCATGAGATTTTTAAAGGTACGACAGGAGATGGTGGAAAAACATGGAAATGGATGGCAATTACTGAACACTCCGACTCCTCGAATATTCGCCCCATTGTTGTATCTAATGACTACTACGAAGTTGTCTTTTGGCTAAGAGGGCGCTATTCCACCTATAAAGATTATGATTTAAAAGCAGTGGGTTTGATATATGAAAAATAAAATATATTTTTATATACCATTTTAAATCAGAAACTTATGGAATTTCCAGAGAATGATCCTATTCTTCCTATTGTAGATCAGAAAACGATTGATGAGGGAAAAACGATTGCCATCATAGCCTATATCACGGTTATCGGGCTCATTATTGCCATTGTTTTAAATAATGACAAGAAAAATGCTTTTGCTGCTTTTCACATTAGGCAGGCACTAGGTGTAGGTTTGGCATCCTTAGTGATCGGTGTGTTGAATATTATACCCTATATTGGGTGGCTCGCTTTTGCAGTCGGATCCATCCTTTTATTCGTGATGTGGATCGTGGGGCTGATTAATGCATTAAGTGGAAAAATGAAGCCAGTCCCCGTATTCGGAAAGCAATTCGAAGAATGGTTCAGGGGTATTAATTGAGTATTGTCAAGATTTTACTGACTTTCATATTCTTCTTTAAACCATTCGGCTGTTAGCCTGATACCTTCCTGATAGGATGTAGGGGTAAAGTTGAACGTGTTTATGAATTTACTTGAATCAAATTCGAAAGGGTATTCATCTTGATAACTTAATTCATTCATCTCTCTGATAAAGGGGTTAAACAAACCGACAGTTTTCAATAACCATTTGGGTAAAACGAAGGGTTTGGCTGACGTGCCCATATGTTTTGCAACTTCTGTTACAAATTCCTTTCCCGTCAAGGCTTGCGGCGCGGTTGGCAGATGCCAGATTTGATTATAGGCCGCTTCGGTTGTTGCTAGCAAGTAGAGTGCCTTTGCTGCATCGGGAACATAGTTGAAAGCGCGCGGTACGCCAGAATTGATAAGCCATTGTGCTCTCTTTTTCTTTTTTAGGTTGCTAAAAACCAATAAACCGGGAGCACTTTTCTCAACTACTCCGGGTCCGTAAAAGTCGACCGCCCTGGCAATAATCGCCTGAATAGACCCTTTTTCCATTTCTTCTTGGAGCGTCTTTGCTACTTTGGCTCGTACAGCGCCTTTTTTGCTGATCGGGCGATAAGGTGTATCTTCAGTAATAGGCCAGTCGACCTTTCCATACATATAGGCGTTGTCAAAGAAGACAAGTTTAGCGCCAGTAGATTTACACGCTTTAATAACATTGTTGATAATCGTCGGCCAGTCTCGAGCCCATATTTGTGCGTCGTATTGAATTCCTACGAGGAGATAAACGATATCCGAGCCTTTAACAGCAGATAAGACGTCCCCATAATTTAATACATCTGCTTTTATATTTTCGACCCCGTGTGTCTTTTGAGGGTTTCTTGAAGCGAGGCGTATCTGCTGTTGGTTTTGTCTGAGGATAGGTAGAAGAGCGCTGCCTATTGTGCCGTTTGCGCCCAGTATCGTGTGAATTGCCATAGTTTTATTTTTATTGTTTACATTTATAATGAATTGTCTAACAAAAGTACGGTAACGCAATTTGCGAGAATTGTAAGAAAACGAACGGTAATGGAAGCTTTATATATTGGTGAAAATGTTGAGGTTGATGAGCGGCTCAAGAATGTAATCAATCGATTTTATTATGTTAGTGCGCATGAGATCGATACCGCCATTGCCTATCATTACCCTCCTTCTTTAGAGATGATGATTATTTTTAATTTTGGTCCGCCGATTCGTTGTTCATTTGGAGAAAGTGATGTATATGATCAGTCATTGGAAAAGATTGCTGTGATTGGTCCTTTACGGACGATAATGAATTACGAATTGGCACCTTGTTCGGAATTGGTGGTGTTGCCTTTTATTTTCGACGGGTTCTACCGATTTCTTTCGCTATCGATAGAAGGTTTATCCGGAGGTAAATTAAGTGAACATGAAGTGTCTGAATATAATTCGTCATTGGAGAAGATATGGAAAGCGCTTGCGGAATTGCCCACAAACGCCGAAAGAGTAGTTTGGATGAGCAATTATTTGATAAAGCACCTTAATCCATCATCACAAGGAGCATTGCCATTATTAGACTCGATTCCGTACCTGAACTCAGCACTGAACCCGGTAAAAGTTATCGCTCAGGATCATGATGTATCGGAAAGAACCATCCAGAAGCGATTTAAGAAATACACTGGTTATTCCCCGAAAGAGTTAATACGATTTCTGAGGTTTAAGCAAATCATAACCTATATTTCTGGGAAAGAATTAAAAGATATAGATTGGTTTGAAATCATTTATAAATTCGATTATCATGATCAGAGTCATTTGAGTAAAGATTTTAAATACTTTACGGGGGTTTCGCCTTCAAAGTTTGTTTCTCAAAATCTTGAGAGAAATTTTTGCTTTCATCCAGACGAATATTGACGGTGAGAAAGGATAGGGAATAAAAAAGGTAGTATAACTGACTGTTAAAGCAACTACCTTTTTTGTGTAGAGATGAGTATGACTTGCTATAACTTGAATGCAACGCCGACGTTCAAAACGGAAATACCATATCCCAATTCAGCAAAAGCAGCAGTAGATTGGTTGAAATAATACCTGCCGCCAAGATACCAAGCCCATGCCAGTCCGCTACCAGAAGCCCCGCTATTCGTTGAACCGGTGTATTTCGTCGATACGATATTATAGCCCAACATCAAACCCGTATAAGTATCTAACTTGTCGACAAGAGCGTAATGCAGGGCTCCGCGTGCACCTATGATAATGGTACTCGACTTCCAGGACCAATCATCAAAGGCGTCTTCATATTTGGCCGAACTGTAACCGACCAAAGCTCCGACCCCTAAGGAACTCTTTTCGTCGAACAATTGATCTTTAACGCAGCTTTCGTAATTGAGACTGATTGCCGGGATTCGTTTGATCTGTGAGCCATAGCCAGAGTAAAGATTACCGCCCAGACCAACTCCGATGCTAAATACGCGATCTGGTTTAATAAAGGTTGATTCCTGAGCTGATGTTGTACTCACTCCTAAGCAAAGCAGGCAAAGGATAACGATGAAATTTTTCATATCTTTCTTTTTTAAAAGGGTTTATGAAAGGTTTGTTTTTTTAGCCTTTCTGGTTAACAATGAAGCAAAGGTAGAGTGGTGAGCTTTCTCTAATAACCCCCTAAATGGGGGAATTTATGAATGTTCCGTAAAATATATTTGCATAGATATATAAGCAAAGTACTTAATTGAAATTGACACCTAATTATGGATGAAAAAATTAAAGTTGGAATTGTAGATGATCATAAGATTTTGACCGAAGGGTTGAATAGTTTGGTCGAGGAATCAGATTTCGCCCGGGTTGTTGGCGTGGCGCATAGCGCACAGCAATGTCGTGACCGGATCGCATTTTGGCATCCAGATGTCTTGCTGCTTGATGTAAGTCTGCCCGATCTCAGTGGAATTGATTTTTGTAAGGAACTGACGACAAATTATCCTGACCTGAAAGTTTTGGCATTGACTAGTCATAACGAATATGCGGTTGTTAAGCAGATGTTGATAAACGGCGCGTCGGGCTATCTAGTGAAAAATGCAATGTCCGCAGAAGTGTTGGCGGGAATTAAAGCGGTATATGGAGGGGAGAAGTTTTTGAGTCATGAAATCGACGTGCTTTTAAAAAGGCAATCACCAAAAACTATTTGGCTGACCGATCGGGAAAGGGAGCTGCTGAAGCTTGTGGCCGAAGGATACACAAATATTGAAATTGCCGATAAAATTTATTTAAGTCCGGAAACCATCAAGGGTTATCGTAAAAATTTATTGCTTAAATTAGGAGCAAAAAACACAGCTGTGCTTGTCAGAATGGCATTCGAGCAGAAATTGATATAGTTTGTTTCATGAGAAAAATACTTTTACTACTTCCTGTTTTATTCTCCATTTTATCGACTAATGCTCAAACTGCTATACACCCAACGGTGGATAGTTTTAGTCGTTATTATTCCGCTAATCAGCCTGATAGTATTTATCTCTTGTTTAATTCGAATATGAAGGAAGTGGTTAAACTTGAGGGAACTAAGTTGCTGATTAGTCAATTAAAAGAGCAATTGGGGTATATTGTTGGCACCCGTGAAGTTGAAGCACCTGCACCAAATGTGAGAGAATTTAGAATTAGTTTTGAGAAGCCACTGGTAGATATGGCGTTGATTATTCAGGATGATTCGATTTCGGGAATCTGGCAGCGACCGGTTGAGCGAACCAAGGATGATTCGACATCTGTTCAGATTAAAGATAATTTTTCTGTTAGTAATGATTACGGAACGCTGTATGGTACACTTACGTTGCCTGAAAGGAAAGGGGAAATTCCGGTCGTATTACTGATTTCGGGCTCTGGACCAACCGATCGGAATATGAATCAGGGTCAAGCCTTAAAAACTAATTCCTTTTTAATGTTGGCGGAAGCTTTAGCGAAACAGGGTGTCGCGTCTGTTCGCTATGATAAAAGGGGGGTCGGTAAAAGTTCAAATGCGATGAGGACTTCAGATTTGGTGTTTGATGATTTTGTAGATGATGCCATACTTTTTATCGAGAAGTTAAAGGATGACCAAAGGTTCTCAAATGTAATTGTATTGGGACATAGTGAAGGGTCGGTCATTGGGTCGATTGCCTCAACTAAGGAACAACCAACAGCATTCATTTCACTATGTGGCCCGGCGAGTAACATCCTTGAGCTAATAGGTGAACAACTAAAAGTAAACCTTGCGTCGGAAAATCTGGCAATCGCACATGAAGTTCTGGATAGTTTAAAAATGAATAAACGAGTAAATCGTGAGTTGCCTCCTGGTTTAAATCAGCTTTTTAATCCATCAGTCCAGCCATATTTAATCTCTTCCAATAAATATAATCCTGCTAACGTGATGTCTGAATTGGCTGTGCCAACCCTGATTGTCGGTGGGGACACGGATATTCAGGTAAATGTAAGTGAAACCAAACGATTGGGCGAGTCGGCACCAAAGGCTGAATATAAATTAATTCATCGGATGAATCATGTCTTGAAAGAAGCACCTGCTGATCGTGAAAAAAACCTGCAGACCTATTACGATCCTAGCCTTCCTTTGCACCCAGAACTTGTTCCCACATTGTTGGATTTTATAAAAAAGGTCGAGAAATTTTAGCATATTAGGTGTTTAAATTTCTAGAATGATGCGCAATATACTTGGTTTTACTTTCAGCTTGTTATTATTTATTTCTTGTGGAGAAAAAAGCAACGAAGTTTCAAAAGAGGTTTCCGTTACATCAGAGCTTAAACGCTTGCTTACAGTTAACGAACTGCCCCGGTATATGGACAATTCCATCGTTAAACAAATATCATCCTACGATCGCACCGGCGGCAATGATGACGGGTTTGATGGGACATACTCCTCTATACGAGAAGAGGCTGATGGTTCCTTGGTTGTGTTTGAAGTTAAAGGTAAGGGTGTTATAGAGCGCATATGGACACCAACTCCAACCGATGATACGTTGGATTTTTATTTTGATGGAAATGCAGAACCTGCTTTTTCAATCAGATATCGAGATCTTTTTTCCGGAGAGGTATATCCTTTTGTTTCCCCGTTAAGTGGAAGCATCGTTGGAGGAAACTATACATATTTGCCAATTCCATTTGAGAATGGCGTTAAGATTGTTTTTCGTGGTGAAAAGATACTCTTTCATCAGTTCCAATATCGTGAATTAGATAACGACGTACCTGTAAAAACTTTCGATATCAATTTTCAGGATGATGAAAAAGGATTATTAGAATCCTTGGCGTCTATGTGGGGTAATAAAGAAAGCAGCGTGGCCAATTTTTACCCTGAATTCGATGGTGAAATTGAAACGGTTAATACATCAGAAACCTTAGAGCCTGGCCAAAGCATTTTGTTGGCAGAATTTAATAAGGGTGGTAGGATCCTCGGTTTAGAGATTGATGATGCGGCCAATTTTGAAGGTTTATCGAAACAAGTAGATTTAAGGATAATATGGAACGATGAAGATAAGCCGGCAGTATATGCCCCGCTTGCCGATTATTTTGGGTACGCATTCGGGGATATATCTATGAACGGTTTACTGCAAGGGGTGAAAAACAATACTGTTTTTTCATGCTTCCCGATGCCTTATGATCGTGGCGCTAAAGTGGAATTGGTATACAGGGAAATAACGGAAGAGAATCAAGCTCCCATCCAAGTGAATGCGCGGGTATATAATCATATTCAAGCACGTGATCCTGACACCGAAGGGAAGTTCTATGCCTATTGGAAGTATGAATCTCCTGAATTAGGCAAACCCTATGTGCTCTTAGAAGGTGAGGGCAAAGGCCACTACGTGGGCACAGTTCTTCATAGTCAGGCGACTAGCTTTACACGTTTTACTGAGTTTTTCGAAGGTGATGACCAAACGACGATTGATGGCGAGTTGACGGTTCATGGAACTGGGTCTGAAGACTATTTTAATGGAGGATGGTATGCACAACCCAATGGGTGGGTTGAAAAGAAAGGGACACATTTACATGGCTGTCTTGACTACTCTTTGCCATTTAGCAGGACAGGAGGGTATCGCTTATTTATAAGTGATAAGATGCCATTTAACAAAAGCATTGAACATCAGATTGAGCACGGTCCGGTTGACAATAACCGGGAAGTAGCTTATTCTTCTGTTGCGATGTATTACGCAGACAAGCCGGTTGTGACAAACCAGATACCTCAAAATGAAGAAACGCAAGTATTGATACCCGATACTTTAACTTTCTATTCTCGCCTGATGAAACATCTGACTTACGAAAAAAACATGGAATTGGCCAATGATAATGCGACTTTCCACGGCGGTGATGAAGGTGTTATGAACATAGATTTACGTGAGATTCCCGCTGGAAGTTATGAAATCTTGGTAAATGCGACGTCTGCGGTTTCAGGAGATTTGCGGGTTTCGATTGCCGGAAGTGAGCAAGGAGGAAGTGTAGCAACTGAAGCCAAGAAACGAGGTGATGATTTGAGTGGAGCTCGGGGATCGACAGACGTTTACCTCGGAAACCTCGAAGTCGTTAACGATCAAAATTCTGCAAAAGTTGCATTTAGGTCATATGGAGAGGGCTTTACGTTTAATCGCGTAATGTTAGTTCCGGTAGCAGATGCTCATTAAAATGTTTAAAAGATACGACGAAATCTTCAATTGATATAAACCAGCCTCTTTATTAACTGCTAGAATTTTATTTCAAATTGCTGATATTATGCAGAAATTTGAAATAAAAATTTGCAGGTATCAATTATTCTTGTTACATTGGTATTAATAAAAGAATATTTAACCAAAACCAAGACTTAAATTTATAAACTGAATTATTTCAAATTACTAAGTGTACGTTACCGATTATCATAAAACCAGTTAAGAAACTAAAATCCACAAAGCTAAGCAATCAAGTCTAAAATTAATTTATTCACTAAATATGATTTATATGAAACAGCATTACAAACTCTAGAAAAATATAAATTACTGTATGCAGTAGTTTTTACTGTTGGCTAGGTTGGTTCGCATAATCGTTTTCGCCTTCTTTAAATGCAAAGAAAGTGTCCAAGCTCAAATAAAGCGAAAGAGCAAGTTAGCAGGTATTTTATTAACCAATAAATGATTTTACAATAAAACTTAATTATGGTATGAACTATAAATTTTACAAGTATTTCGTTCTGATTTTAGTTGTTTTCGTCCCTTGTATCTCCTTTGCTACAAATAAGTCGGAAATGAACGCAGTAACGATACAGGAGCGTACAATTACTGGGCGTGTTAGTGATATCAATGAAGTTGGTATCATCGGTGCGAGTGTCAAAGTAAAAGGGACGACAATAGGCACTGTAACTGATATGGCTGGGCATTTTGTTCTTACTGTGCCGAATAATAACGCAATTTTGGAGATTACATCCGTCGGTTATACGTCAGAAGAAGTTCCTGTGAAAGGTCTTGAGGAGGTTCGTGTGACCCTTTACGAGTCTACTTCTGATATGGAAGAAGTAGTGATTACAGCCTTTGGAACACAGAAAAAGGAAAGTGTCGTGAGTGCGATATCTACGGTTACTCCGAAAGATTTAAAAATTCCATCAAGTAACTTAACAACAGCCTTCGCCGGCAGATTATCGGGTGTAATCGCCTATCAGCGGTCGGGGGAACCGGGATTGGACAATGCCGAATTCTTTATTCGTGGTATTACGTCATTTAGTGCTTCGGGCAAAAAAGACCCATTAATTTTGATCGACGGAGTCGAAATGACTACAAACGATTTAGCACGACTTAACGTTGATGATATTGCTTCGTTTTCTGTAATGAAAGATGCCAGTGCTGCTGCTCTTTATGGCGCACGCGGTGCTAATGGAGTTATCCTTGTGACTACGAAAGAGGGAACATCAGATCGCTTATCCATAAACCTACGGGCAGAACAATCAACTTCTTTTAATACAGAATTGGTCGGTTTAGCCGATCCTATAACTTATATGCGTTTACACAATGAGGCTGTAAGGACACGTGATGCAATGGTGCCTCTGCCGTATTCTTCATCAAAAATAAGAGAAACTGCACTTGGCTCAGACCCAATTCGCTATCCATCAGTGAACTGGTATGATTATCTGATAGAGGACCACGCTACCAATCGGCGTTTGAACTTGAACCTCACAGGGGGAGGGCAGGCAGTACAATATTATTTGTCTGCTAATTATCAGAATGATCAGGGAATTCTCAAAGAGAGTAAGGAAAACCTATTTAATAATAATATAAATGTAGATCGTGTTCAAATACGTTCCAACGTAACGATCCAATTCGCACCAACAACGACTGGTAAAGTGCGAGCCTATGGAGCATTTGATGATATGACTGGGCCAAGAGATGGAGGAGCTGATGTCTTTCATCAGGCTCGTAATGCAACGCCTATACGTTTCCTTCCATATTATCCGGCCGACGAAGCAAATCAAGCAACAAATCATACATTATTTGGAATGGGTTCCGAATTGGGGCAATATGTAAACCCTTTAGCTCGGGTAGTAAGTTCGTTTAAAGAATCCAAGCAGTCTATGATGTTGTTGCAATTGGAAATGGATCATAAATTTACTGGTGGGCTTGATGGTTTCTTTATAAAAGGTACATACAATACCATGCGCAATGCTTATTATAGCTTATTCCGTGGTTATAGCCCATTTTATTATACCCCTGCTAATACATTGGATAACACATATCAGCTTGTAGCATTGAATCCTGATGGCGGCACTGAATATCTAACATATAGTGATGGAAGCAGAACTGTCACTGCATCACATTATGGAGAGATGCGTCTTGGTTACAATCGGACATTCAACGATGTTCATGATATTAATGCGCTACTCGTGGGTACGATTCGCAATGAAGCTAGTGCTGCGGATTTAGACTTGAGAGTTTCTGACCGATTGCAAGCCTCGCTCCCGAGGAGAAATATTTCATCTGCTGGTAGGATAGCATATGGATATGATTCTCGTTATTTTCTTGAGTTGAATTATGGCTATAATGGCACGGAACGCTTTGCTAAAAATAACCGTTTCGGATTTTTTCCATCAGTAGGTGCTGGGTGGATGGTGAGTAATGAAAAATTCATGTCCAGTATGGAAAACGTTATCACAACACTGAAGTTACGGGCAACTTATGGTAAAGTGGGAAATGATCAGATTGGATCAACTTATGATCGTTTCTTTTACCTATCACAGGTGAATATGGGTGGACCGGGATACTGGTTCGGTATGGATCGCGATTATCGATCAGGCATTTCAATCGACCGATATGCCAATGATTTAATAACGTGGGAAATAGCCACCAAAACTAATTTAGGATTAGAGCTTGGTCTATTCGGTGATCTGACCTTATTAACCGATTTTTTTTGGGAGACACGGGAAAATATATTACAGACACGGGTAGATATTCCAACTACAATGGGGCTTCGGACAACTCCTCAGGCCAATGTGGGAGTGGCAGCTGGGAAGGGCTTCGAAACCGAGCTTAAATACCAACGGACCTTCGCGAGTGGTCTCTGGGCTGTCGTTAATGGAACATTTACATACGCCACCGGTCGTTTTAAAGAATATGAAGAACCCGATTATAGTGATGTTCCGTGGCGCTCGCGGATCGGGTTAAAACTATCGCAACCGATGGGTTATATTGCTGAACGTTTGTTTATTGATGAAGAAGAGGTAAATAATTCACCGACGCAATTATTTGGCGAATATGGTGCAGGGGATATTAAATACAAGGATATCAATAATGATGGTGTAATTAATACCGATGATATGGTGCCAATTGGATATCCTACTACCCCTGAGATTATTTATGGAGCGGGTTTTTCGTTGGGCTATAAAGCATTCGATTTTTCGGCTTTTTTCCAGGGTTCAGCGAGATCGTCATTTTTTATCTCCCCAAATGCTATTACACCATTTCTTAATCAAGGTCAAAGAGGGCTGTTGCAATACATAGCTGATGATCATTGGTCAGAGACCAATAGAAATCTCGAGGCTTTCTGGCCGCGTCTGTCTGAGTATGCAATTGTAAATAATAATCAAACTAGTACGCACTGGTTACGCAATGGGTCTTTCGTACGTCTTAAATCGGCAGAGTTCGGTTATACTTTACCCGAAAAGCTAACCGAAAGAGTGAATATCAGAATGTTACGATTCTATGTAAGTGGGACTAATCTTCTCCATTGGTCAAAGTTCAAGATGTGGGATCCAGAGATGGCCGGTAATGGTTTGGGTTACCCAGTACAACGAGTGATCAACTTTGGAGTGAATTTTCAATTTTAAATAGAGACCAATTTTTGGTAAAAAAAATTTATAGATGAAAAATTTAATAAAAATTATCGCAATCTGGTTCCTGTTTGGGATTACGAGTTGTAATTACTTAGATGTAGTACCTAATGATACTCCCACGCTCGACCATGCCTTTTCCAATCGGTCGGTTATGGAAAAATTTATGAGGACTTGCTACTCTCATTTACCTGATCCTACTAATCCTTATTATTATCCAGCTTATTTCACAAGTAGAGATGAATTCGACTGGCGAACCGAGTCTAGAGCTGGAAATACAGTGGCAGGGATGATTTCAAAAGGCCTTCAAAATACCAATTCTCCCTATCAAGACTATTGGTCTGGAAGAAACGGAGGCACAGCATTATATGTTGGCATTCGTGACTGTAATATTTTTCTGGAAAATGCTCATATTCCTCAAGACATAGAGGAGGAAGAGCGAGCCAGATGGATTGCTGAAGTGAAGTTCCTGAAAGCATATTATCATTTCTTTTTAATGAAATTGTATGGACCGATTGTTCTGATGAAAGAAAACCTACCTCTCTCTGCAACACCGGAAGAAACTAAGGTGTATAGGGAGCCGGTAGATGTGTGCGTGGATTATATCGTAGAACTTTTGGATGAGGCGATGGTTGATCTGCCTTTGGCTTTACCTGACCCGACAACAGAACAAGGAAGAATATCTCAAACAATCGCGTTGGCTGTGAAAGCGAAGGTGCTTTCGTGGGCTGCCAGTCCATTATTTAACGGTAATCAAGATTATGCCGGATGGGTAGATAATCGTGGATTACAGCTAATATCATCTAACTACGATCTTTCTAAATGGGAACGCGCCGCTACCGCGATTAAAGAAGCAATTGATGCAGCCCATGGTGCTGGCCATCGCCTATATGAATTTAATAAGTTTACCGGGGGTGCTCAGACATTTGCAATGAATGATACATTGGTAACGTTAATGACAATCCGCAAGGCTATCACAGAGGATTTGGAAAGGAATCCGGGTGTTATTTGGGCCACGCAAGAGCAATTCGCTAACAGTAAAGGTGGAGCTTCATTCGCTCCTTTAGGAAATATGTTGTTGGTTCTTACTCCAATGTTATACCCCGAAGATCAAGTTAGCTATGTTAGTTACCTCTCTGCATCTTGGCATATGGCTGAATTGTTCTATACAAATAATGGTGTGCCAATGGATGAGGATAAAACCTATGACTATGCAAACCGGTATGTACCGCGGCGAGCTACGCCTGCAGATAAGCATGAGTCGTATATCGCAACGGGACAAGTCACTGCAACGATGCATTTTAATCGTGAGCCTCGCTTTTATGCAGATTTAGTGGTAGATAGAGGCTTTTTTGAGATAGCTACGACAACAAATAATGGAGGGGCGTCATTCGGTCCTTACGTTAGAAGTAGGCCAGCAGAAGTAGGCACGGCATCGGGGCAGGGCTCTTATTATCCGAAAAAGATTATTCCTTTTGAGACTTCTGTTAGTCAAGGTGATGCATCAAAACGATATACTGCTCATCCTTACCAATTCCCTTTAATTCGATTGTCTGATTTGTATTTGCTTTATAGCGAGGCCTTAAATGAGATCAAGGGCGCTCCCGACGAAGAAGTTTATAAATGGATTGATGATGTCAGGGCTCATGCAGGTTTAGAGGGCGTAGTAGAATCCTGGGCTAAAGCGTCATATTACCCTACTGCACCAACTATTAAAACGGAAATGAGAGAAATTATTCGAAAGGAACGTTTGATAGAGCTGGCTTTTGAAGGCCAACGTTTTTGGGATGTTCGTCGCTGGAAAATAGCCAATCAGTATTGGAGTCTTCCGCCAACTGCCTGGGGAAACTCGCGAGATACGGAAGAGTTTTATATACCCACGCCGTATGCAGATGCACGACAGGTTACTTTTAAGGATTATTTATATCCAATAAACGACTATGATTTAAGGATAAACCCTAACCTCGTTCAGACCTACGGTTGGTAGAATATTGAAATGATATTATGGAAATTGATAATACTGAATTATGAAAAAAATTAATTTTATTATAATAGTCTTAACAGCATGCTGTTTCTTCGCTTGTAAACATGATGATGACGAGACGGGAGGCGTATGGAGTTCAGGAGCGTTAGGCGAATATAAGATCGAGCCGATTAATGGAGGAGCTGTCGTTACTTATGAGATCCCACGGGATCCGGATATTCTCTATATTATGGCAGAATATGAACGCAATGGAAAGATTTTTACCGAAAAATCATCAGTACACAAAAACTCATTAACGATAGAAGGATTTAATACGACTGAAAAAGTAAAAGCCACACTTTATAAGGTCAATAAACAAGAGCAAAGGTCAGAACCAATGGAAATTGAATTCCAACCCTTGGAATCGCTTGTGAGCATTGCAAAGAATTCATTAAAAATTGTTCCCGGTTTTGGAGGGGTTGTTGCCTCTTGGGATAACCCGTTAATGACGGAGTTTGGTGTCCGATTAATGTCATTAGGGGATCAGAATGAATTGGAAACCCAGGAAATGTATTACTCTGCAACAAAAGATGAAATACATCCATTTCGGGGTTTTGAAGCTGAAGAGGCTACCTTTGCCATTGCGTTTGAGGATAAATGGGGAAACGTTTCAGACACAACGCAGGTAACATTAACTCCTTACTTTGAAACGTTGATACCGAAACCATACACAGATTTCCGGGCGAGCATACCTTATGATAATACTACAAATTATTCGGGTCGTCGTTTGGATATGTTGTGGGATAACATTGTGAACACACGTAGTCATGGGTGGTTAACCCAACAAGGAAGTAGCGGTCTTTCAATTACTATTGACTTAGGGCAAGTCGTTAAATTAAGTCGTATTGTTATTCACGGTTATCATTTGAATGCCGTTTATACTCAGGTTAACATCCAGCAATTCGAATTATGGGGTGCTAAAGAAATCGATTTCGAAAGGTTATCCGACCGTCCTTATTGGTTAGATGAATACAGTGTTCGTAATGACGCTATTCATGGGGTTGACAATACAACCGTACTGCCAGACCGGACTTTCAAGGATGATTGGCAATACTTGGGCCATCATGGTATCATTCGCTATGACCAGATGGTTCCTGTGGATAATCAGGCAATTCTGGATTTAGCGGCCAATGGTAGCGAATACGAAATGCCAATTGATGCTGAACCAGTCCGCTATATTCGCCTTTTTGTTCGGGAAGTTGGAAATATGATGCCACCGCCGAGCAGTAATTATTTTTCAATGGGGGAGATTTCATTCTTCGGAGACAATACAGTTCCTCAAGACTAGTTAATGGAATTAAATTTAAAAACAAATGAAAAAGATAAGTAAAATAATCCCCTTAATAATAAGCATTTGGGCATGTTTCTTTATTCTGCCCTCATGCGATAAAATGGATGACATTCAAAGTGAATACGCTAGTCGGGAAGAAGGAGTTTATTTGGGAAAGGTCGATTCTATAAAATACTTTCCTGGATTTGGCAGAGCAAAAATCACATGGTATATTGGGGCAGATCCGAAGATAGACCAAACCGTTATTTATTGGAATATGCGAAAAGATTCGATCGTAAAAGATTTTGTTCGAAAAGGCTCAGGCTTACAAAGAGACTCAGTTATACTTGAGGATTTGCCAGAAGGAACCACGCTTTTTGAATTTCGCAATATAAATAAAGAAGGAGAAACCTCTTTATACTCGTCCGCGTCTATAACTGTTTGGGGTGCAGAATTCGCGAGTAGTTTATACGGTAGAGATCTGACAGCTTTTGATTTCAACTACCCTGAGAATCTTTATACATTGGAGCTTTCCGAGTCTGTTCCAAATGAAAATGTCTCCTATTCCCAGATAGTATATACCGACCTTGATGGCCAAGAAAAGACATTAAAAATAAAACCAGAAGAAGTAAGCGTTGAATTGCCTAATTTCCCAGACGGAGGAGAGTTTCAGTTTCGGACAGTGTTTTTTCCAACTCAGGGAATCGATACGGTGTATAATGAGTTTGAAAAATTTTCTGCTCCCACTGCTGTTAGCGAGCGCGGTACCAGAATTTCTCTGACAGGTAACTTGACAAGTAAATATTTCGATCGAAACGGCGAAAGCTTGTATGAGTGGAATGCCAATGGCGACATAATCGTCTATAATATTAACGCTGACGGAACGCTGTCTAAAAGCCAGACACATGCGGGCATTGTACCAAGAGATACTTACAGAGATTTCTTCTTCTATGACGATGATAAATTTATAGGTATATCAACTGGTAACGCGGTATCGATGCATCGAATAGTAAATAATGAACTTGTTTATGTTCAGACGCCGACGGGAGCTAATACATTTGGATCGGGCTTTGGGTTTGAGAAATTTATACCCACACGCGGATATTTCTTTTCCATGGCAGAAAACGGTGAAATGAAAACTTGGCTCGCTCAGAACAATGCGACTTGGGGATCTCCTAACGGAGCTACCGTTGGGACTGGATATGCTATCTATGAACCTTTCTTGTTGTTTAACCATGTTGCTCTTCTGGGTGTAGAGGAAAACGGTAACTTAGCGAGCATGCCAGTATCAGCAAGTGGTTCGATTGGATCAAAGAGTACGATTGGGAGCGGTTGGGATCGGTTTGAAAAAATTGTGAATGCAGGAAAAAAGCTTTATGGTATTGAAGCTAACGGCGATATTTATGTGTTCAACGATTTTAATTTAACAGAGAAATACTGGATAGTAGATTAATTTAGGATGAAGTGGGTTGTTTTGTGTTTTATTGTGATGTTTCCACTGTTGGGAGTTGCGCAACCAGTAATATTCCATCAGGATTCAGTGCCGACGGTCGACGGGAAAGTTATTTTTACCGTCGATCTTCGATCTGAGTTAAAACAAAATGACTTATATGAGAAAACTTTATTTTATCTCAATGAAGAATTGAATCCTTATTCAGGTACATTTCTGATTTCGAATGAAGACTACTTGGCATCGCGGATAACTGATTATTTGGAAATAGAAGCTGGAGTGTTTCAAGAGTTTGGAATGTATATGACTTATACATTGGAGTTAAGATTTAAAGATGAGACATGTCACCTAGTGATTCGTGACATTAGCTTTATGGAGAGCACGTATTTTGAAGCGCAGGAAAAATCGGACAGAAAACTGAATATGCCCATTCATACAGCCGAAGACATAATGCTCGAAAGGAATTTCTCATTGATGTTTATCAAAGATGTATCGGAAAGAACGACTAAAGCGTCGATAGGTAGGGTTAATGAGATCGCTAGACAAATGAGTGAGTTCTTCTCGAAATAATATTTTTGCTGATAGAAGACAAGTAAGTGATACCTAAAAAGGTATTGGTAGAAAAAACAAAGCTTAACTATTTGATATCAAACAGTTAAGCTTTGTTTTTGCGGAGAGACTGGGATTCGAACCCAGGATACCCTTGCGAGTATACAAACTTTCCAGGCTTGCTCTTTCGACCACTCAGACACCTCTCCGGATAAAAATTTGAGAGGGCGAATTTACGTCTAAATTTGCTGATTTGGAAATATATTATTTTTCCACTGGTTTGTCGGCCTCTTCCCAAGCAAGCATACCACCATCAAGATTCACAATCCTCTTGAAACCCATGGACTCCAAGGCTGACGCGGCTTTCATGCTTCTTTTGCCAGATCGACAATAAACAAGAACAGGTCTGTTTTTGTCAAGCTTGGCAGCTTTTTCCTGAAAGTCTTCCTTTTGTACATCAATATTGACCGCATCTTCGATATGGCCGCTCTGATATTCCTCAGCGGTGCGAACATCGAGCACCTGTACCTCATCCAGAAGCAAAAGCTGACTGAACTGATCTGTATTTACAGTCTTTACATTTGACACTTCATTGGTCGAAGCTGTCGTACTAGCATTGGTACTAGACGATACTTCAGTCGACGTTTCAACTTGGGTAGCCGACGTGTTTTTTTCGGGTGACTTTTTAAGTGAAGCACATCCAGACATAATAATGCCAGCTAGCAGCATACTGCTAATATTTTTAATTGTATTTCTCATAGTTAAGCGTGTTTTAAAAGCTCTTCAGTCAGCTCTCCCAAGGGACGAACACCACTTTGGCGCCATTTTGCCTCCCCATTTTTAAAAATAATCAACGTTGGGACACCCTGTATTCCTAATGAACTAGCTAGGGCGGGATTTTTATCTACATCTACCTTTAATATTGTAGCTTTATCACCAATAGATTTTTTTAGATCCTGTAAAATGGGCTTTAAGGTTTGACAAGGACCACACCATTCAGCAAAAAAATCGACTAAAACAGGTTTGTCTGAATTTATTAGTTCTGCAAATTTACTCATACTCTAAAAACAGTATTATTTAAAGAATGTTTTGCACTAAAGGTATGGTTTTCATTGAGAGAACTACTAAAGCAAATTGTATATTTGTTTATAAATGTGAAATCATGAATAAATTTTACCAAAAGCTAATCATACTTATCGCAGTTCTATCAATGACGCATATCACTTTTGCCCAATCTGTTAAGACCGACAAGAAATTGCAGAAAACTTTGGAAGAATTAACGAAAAACCATCAAGGTGATGTTGGTGTCTATGTATACCATTTAAAGAAACATAAGGAGGTTGCGATCAATGCAGATACTATCTTTCCTACAGCAAGTGTCGTGAAGGTCCCCATCCTAATCGGACTTTTCAAGAAAATATCAGATGGTAAGTATACTCTTAATCAGCCGATGGTTTACGATGACAGTCGCGCCTATGGCGGGTCGGGCCTTATGCAGTTCTATAAAGACAGCTCACAAACTGATCTTAGAACTCTTGCTTCTTTAATGATCACGTACAGCGATAATACAACGTCTCTTTGGTGTCAGGAACTTGCCGGGGGAGGTGCAGAAATCAATAAGGTGATGGCTGACATCGGTCTTAAAGATACGCGTGTGAACTCTAGAACTGAAGGTAGGGAGAAAATTTGGGAAATTTATGGTTGGGGACAAACCACGCCACGAGAGATGGCATCTTTATTGATTAAAATTCGCAACGGCGAACTAATTGATAAGGTGGCGAGCGAGCAGATGTATCGGTTAATGACAAGCGGCTTTTATGTAGATAATGCGGCTTCGCAAATTCCACCATACGTTCAGAAGGCGTCTAAAACGGGTGCGGTAGATGCCTCGCGGTCTGAGTTGATCATGGTCAATGCGCCGCATGGCGACTATGTTCTATACATTGGCACGAAAAATAATAAGGATCGCAGCTGGACTTATGACAACGAAGCGAGCCAGTTAATGAGGGATATTTCAGCCGCTGTCTGGCATCATTTTGAACCAAAGGCTAATTGGGAGCCAGCGAAGGGTACGGAAGCGCTAAAACGCGACCAACCTTATTAATTTATCGTATTATTTATCTAATTTTGTATAATATTTCTCCAAGCGGGGTTCATGATTGATTATTTAAAAGAGAGCACTTTTGTCGTAAACGATGTTATTAGTGATGCTTGGGATGTTCTAAAAAAGCGGTACTTAGCAATCGCAGGCATCTGTTTTTCACTCTTTATTGTTTCTAATATCTCCGGTATACTTGCCGCCTATTTAAGCAGTGTAAACATCGTACTCAGCGTCTTTATGGCTCTGTTGTTCTTATTCTTGTATTTCAGTATCCAACTTACGCTTTTCAAGCACATTTTTCAGGTTTTAGATAAGTCTGCAGACCAAGTTAAGCTCAGAAAAAGCTTCCCGACTTTAAAAGAGATTATCTATTTTTTTGCTTGTGTATTGACCATTACAGTCGGTACCTTTTTAGGTTATTTGATCATTTCTGTCGTGTTTTTTCCTTTGATCTATTTGGTCGACATAGAGATGATGGTTAACATGGTCTACGTAATAACCATTATTCTTTTTTCTTATACATTTCTGCGGATAGCGTTTTTCCCATTCTTCATTCTGGACAAAAAAGAATCGCCTTTTAAGTCTATACGGTTAAGTTTGGCTGTAACCCGTGGAAATTTTGTAAAGATTATTTTAATTATCGCCTTTTTTGCGTTATCGGGATCGCTCTATTTATATTTTAGCTATCGTGGTTATCCCTTTATTTCGACTATATTAAGTCTCATAAACTCATTTGTGATTATTCCTTTATCCAGCGTGACATTCATTATTGCCTATCGAAAAATGGTTCATGATTATAAAGGTGATTCAGATCCGTCGATCATGCAGAATATTATATAGAAGAATAGAATTTGATATTTATGGGTATAAAAGCATCATTAAGTAAAATATACGCGGCGTATAATTCACGAAAAATAGGTCGCTGGCGTAAAGATGCTGTTTTTTTACAAGAGAAGACGTTCCGGAAGCTGATTTCAACCGCCAGAAATACCGCCTTTGGTCAAGACCATCATTTTGATGAAATAAAAAATTACCAAGATTTTAAAAAGTATGTTCCGGTTCAAGATTACGAAGATCTGAGAAAATACATTGATCGGATCGTAAATGGAGAAGCGGACATTTTATGGCCTGGTAAACCCTCTTATTTAGCAAAAACATCAGGTACTACGTCGGGAGTGAAATATATCCCTTTGACAAAAGAATCTCTTCCTGAGCAAATAGGCGCGGCGAGAGATGCACTGCTTAATTATATTTATGAAACAGGGAAATCTGATTTCGTTGATGGGAAGATGATATTTGTTCAGGGGAGCCCCATTTTAGAAAAGAAGAAGGGAGTCGATTTTGGTAGATTGTCTGGTATTGTAGCACATCATATCCCTTCATATCTACAAAAAAACCGCCTACCATCATATAAAACAAATTGTATTGAGGATTGGGAAGCCAAGATTGAGGCAATTGTCGATGAAACGATAGAGCAGGATATGCGGCTTATTTCGGGTATCCCACCCTGGGTACAAATGTATTTCGATCGATTGATCGCTAGGGCCGATGGTGAAAGAATAAAAAATATCTTTAAGAATTTTAGCCTGTTCGTATATGGCGGTGTAAATTTCGAACCCTATCGGGCCAAATTGGAAGAAAGTATTGGAAAGAAGGTAGATTCTATAGAAACCTATCCGGCTTCTGAAGGTTTTATCGCTTTTCAGGACAAGCAAGATGAAAGGAGTATGCTCCTTTTGCCAGATTCGGGTATTTTTTACGAGTTTATTCCCGCAGATGATTTTTTTAATGAAAAACCAACCCGCTTATCGCTGGCAGACGTGCAAGTGGGGGTTAACTATGCCCTGGTTTTAAATACCAACGCGGGACTCTGGGGGTACAGTATTGGTGACACCGTAAAATTTGTTTCTTTAAATCCTTATCGTATTATTGTAAGCGGGAGAATTAAACACTTCATTTCTGCATTTGGTGAACATGTGATAGGAGAAGAGGTCGAGCATGCCCTACTGTCGGTGGCTAAAGACGAAAAAGTTGAGATTGTTGAGTTTACAGTAGCACCGCAGGTAACACCAGGTGGTGATGAACTGCCTTATCATGAATGGTTTATTGAGTTTAATAAACTTCCGGAAGATCTGGAATCATTTCGGATTAGAGTAGACGAAGCCTTGCAGAAGAAGAATTCGTATTATTTTGATTTGATCGAAGGTAAAGTTTTGCAACCCTTAAAAATTAGCCCTGTGCAGAAAGGAGCATTTATAAATTACATGAAATCGAAAGGGAAACTGGGTGGTCAGAATAAATTACCCCGTTTATCCAATGATCGATCAATGGCAGAAGAATTAGAAAAATATATCCTGTGAACAAAAGAAATATCGCCATACTCGGGTCTACAGGAAGTATCGGGACACAAACTTTGGAGGTTGTTAAGAGTCATCCCGATCTCTTTAAAGCTGATGTGCTGACGGCGGCTAATAATTACAGATTGCTAATTGATCAGGCATTGGAATTTAAACCTCAAGCTGTTGTAATTAGCAATCCGGAGCACTATAGCACGGTAAAGGAGGCTTTAGCTAACGAAAATGTCCAAGTTTACGCTGGTACTGATGCACTTTCGGAAGTAGTACAAATTCCTTCGATCGATGTTGTACTGACCGCTTTGGTTGGGTTTTCTGGTTTAGTGCCTACATTCAATGCGATAAAAGCAAAAAAAGCAATTGCACTGGCCAATAAAGAAACACTGGTCGTAGCTGGCGAACTGATTACCAAACTCGCGAAACAGAATGATGTTGACATTTTGCCGGTCGATTCTGAGCATTCGGCAATTTTCCAATGCTTAATGGGAGAAAGGTCTGAGTCTGTAGAGAAGCTCATCCTGACGGCTTCTGGTGGTCCGTTTCGTGGGAAAAACCGTGATTACCTACGTAACGTTTCTTTCAGGGATGCGTTGAAACACCCTAACTGGACTATGGGGCAAAAGATTACAATAGACTCTGCTTCCTTAATGAATAAGGGGTTAGAGGTAATCGAAGCTCATTGGCTTTTTGGGGTAGAAGCATGTCAAATTGACGTGGTGGTCCACCCTCAGTCCATTATTCATTCTATGGTTCAATTTTCAGATGGTTCTATCAAGGCTCAGTTGGGTTTGCCAGATATGAAACTTCCTATTCAATATGCGCTTGCTTATCCCGAAAGAGTAGAGAATAAGCTTCCGCGATTAGATTTTAATACATTATCACAGCTGACATTTGAAAAGCCAGACATGGATACATTTTCTAATCTTCGGTTAGCTTACCAAGCGTTAGAGAAAGGTGGATCTATGCCTTGTGTATTAAATGCTGCCAACGAAATTGTTGTGGCAGCGTTTTTGAACCAAGAGATTGGCTTTTTACAAATGAGTGAATTGATTGAAGAAACGATGGTGAAAATTGATCATGAGAAAAATCCAGATCTAGAAACATTTTCGAAAATTGATCATCAAAGTAGAGCTTACACAAGGGAAGCAATCAAAAAACAAAGACATTAATAGAAAAAGAATAAAAATAGCATATGGATGGTTTGATTATGACGGGGCAGTTGATTCTGGGCCTTTCAATACTAATAGTTTTACATGAATTGGGGCACTTTTTAGCTGCTCGGGCTTTCGGTATCAAGGTAGAGAAGTTCTACTTGTTCTTTGATGCTTGGGGTGTAAAGTTGTTTAAATTTAATTATAAAGGTTGTGAATATGGAATCGGCTGGTTGCCTTTAGGAGGTTATGTAAAGATTGCGGGGATGATTGATGAATCAATGGATACAGAGCAAATGGCGGGGCCGCCGCAACCGTGGGAGTTTCGATCTAAACCAGCATGGCAACGCCTGATCGTTATGTTAGGGGGTATCTTCGTTAATATCGTTCTGGGTATCTTTATTTTCTGGATGCTGACCTTCAAATACGGTGATACCTTCATCAGCAATGAGAAGCTAACACAGGGGATTGTTCCAGGTATAGTTGGTAAAGAGATCGGATTGCAGACAGGTGACCGTATTTTAGAAATAGACGGCGAGAAGGTTGTCCACTTTGAAGATATCCGAAGCTCGGATGTACTGATGGGTGGTGTAGATCTAACCGTGGAAAGAGGAGGGCAGACACAACATATCTCGGTTCCTCTCGATATTCTAAATGATATTTCTGATCACGGTGTAGATGAATTTGTGGCACCCAGAGCTTATTTGAATGCCATTCAATCCCTTCAGGAAGGGGGCGCAGCTGAAAAAGCCGGATTTATGGAAGGTGATAGTATTCTACGGGTAGAAGGGCAGCCCGTTACTTACGCTGATGAGTTTACCGATGTTATGGCCGATAAAAAAGGGCAGGCGGTCGATTTCCTGGTCTACCGTGATGGTAAAGAGGTTGAATTGACAGCCAACATCTCTGATGACGGTATTCTTGGTGTGGTTTTTCCACGATATTTCCCGATAGATCAAGTAAAATATGGCTTCTTTGAAGCTTTGCCGGTTGGCGCTTCGGTTGCCTGGGGCTCATTGATCGACAATGCCAAAGGGTTGGGTAAAATAGCAGCTGGAGAAGTAAAAGCATCGAAAGCCTTATCCGGACCTGTCGGTATTGCAGAGATGTTTGGAGCTGAAGTAAATTGGATTCGTTTTTGGACGCTGGTAGGTTTACTGTCCATGGCATTGGCATTGATGAACTTGTTGCCCATACCGGGGCTTGACGGCGGTCACACCCTCTTTTTATTGATTGAAATGGTGCAAGGAAAACCGATGAGTGATAAGTTTATGGAAAGAGCGCAACTGGTGGGTTTTGTTATTATTGTCGCCCTCATGATCTTTGTTATGGGCAATGATATCTTGAAATTGGTTCAAAAATAGTTGAAATAAAATTTTGTGTTTGGAGGATAAATAAATACATTTGCATCCCCACACAAAACAATGCCCAGGTGGCGGAATTGGTAGACGCGTTGGTCTCAAACACCAATGGGAAACCGTGCCGGTTCGATCCCGGCCCTGGGTACAGCTAGTACAAAAGAAGCCCTGTAAGTTCATTGCTTACAGGGCTTCTTTTTTTAGAATATACGGTATTGCACACGTGTTTTGGGATCAAGCAAAAAAGGGGTCAAGTAAAAAAGTTTAAGGGTATAATAGAAATTGCTAAACTATTTAAACGGTTTCAATGTTTTCTTTTTAAATATAGTATATTCATACGGTAGTCAAATTGATATTCTATGAAATATAAAAAGATAGCAACCTGCGTAACCGTTGTTTTTTGTGCGATAATAACCAACCCCCTGCAAGTATCAGCTCAGCACTCTCCGTCGAACAAGCTAGAAGTGGCTGCTGAACTTGGCAAATCTCAACCTATCGGAGTGAGCGTCTCTTCTGACAATCGGTTGTTTGTTTCTTTTCCCAAACGAGAGCCCTATGTTTACGGTCTGACCGAGATAAAAAACGGCAAGCGGGTGCCATTTCCAAACGAAGAATGGAATCAAAAGGGAGGGTCAGAAGATCGAGTTTTTGTCAATGTACAAGACCTTTATGTAGACACCGATGATCAGCTTTGGGTGTTGGATTCCAAGCCGGCTTCTAAAAACTCCGTATTTGGGAAGGATGGGGGTGAAGAGGAAAGTCTAGGAAAATTTAAATTACTCCAAATTGATTTGAAAAGTAATGAGGTAAAGAATATCTTTCGTTTTGAAGATCTACCAAAAGAAAAATCCGGATTAAACGATGTGCGTGTAGACACAGATAAACAATTGGCTTACCTTTCCGACCCTGGTCAGGCTGCTATTGTCATACTAGATTTAAAAAGCGGTAAAACAAGATCCGTATTAAAAGATCGACCGATGACCCAAGCGGTACCGGGTTTCAGTCTTTCTTATGAAGGAAAAGAAATGGCTGATAAGCAAGGCAATATTTTCAAGTCCAATATTAATGGTGTCGCTTTGAGTAAAGATAACGAGTATTTCTATTTTCGGCCGATTAATGGTTTGCATTTGTATCGGATCGCTACAGAACACCTGGCCGACCTGAGTTTAAGCGATGATGACTTGATGGGCTTAGTCGAGGATATGGGTGAGACCGTTGTTTGCCACGGTATGGCCATGGACGTTGCTGGAAATATCTATTTTACCTCATCAATGGATTATAGTATAAAATATTTAACACCGAAAGGAGAATTGAAGACGCTTGTTACTGATAAGCGACTAATTTGGCCAGACTCAATCGGTATTGGCACTGACGGTTACCTCTACGTCTCAGCGGCGCAGGTTAATCGTCTTCCACAATGGAATGGCGGTCTTGATAAAGCCACATATCCCTATCGGGTTTATCGGGTGAAATTAGATGCTGTTGCGCGATGATCCTAGGGATTTCTCTTCTAAAACATCTTAATTGGGTGCGAAGATAATTGGGTGCGAAGATCTAAAAGGTGACCCCGACATCCGGCAACAGTTTTTTTAATTTCTCTACCTCTTCTTCTGAACAAGGATTTTCATAGATAGCGATATCATAAAGGTTAGAATTGAGTTTAGAAAAACTTGATGAGAACGATTTAAAGTTATTACCGCCAATATTGATTCGAAACAGGTTCGATAAATTAAAAAAGCTTTCAGGAAGTTCGCTAAGCTGATTGTAATAAAGATATAGAGTTTTAAGATTTTCTAACCCTCCAAAAGAATCAGGTAACGTTCTCAGTTTGCCAAACTCTGAACTAAACCAAGCTAGCTTCTTCAGGTTTCCAAAACCGATCGGAAGGGTTTCGAATTCTCCTCCAGTAATTACTAGATTCTCTAGATTTGTGAGATTGCTAAAGCTTTCGGGAATCGAACGTAAATGACCATTCACTGTGAGGCTCACGAGTGACTTAAGATTACCAATGTTTTCTGGAAGCAGTTCTAATGAAGTGCCCATTCCTGCACCCAATTCAACATCATATAAATTTGGAAGATCACAAAAACTATTGGGAAGTTTTTTGAAGTCACCTCCCAATTTAAATATCTCCAGGCTTTTTATATTGCCGAAATCATCTGGTAAAGATGCATTGGTCGCACCAGTTAAAAAATATAATATTTTTAACTTGGGAAGCTCGGTAACCGAACTTGGGATATTTTGCGACGTATAACCCTTTAGCTCCACAAGATTCACCATGTCCCCTAACGCGTCGGGGAGTTTTTTTATGTCGTTTCCTTGAAAATCAAATGATCTAAGGTTTTTAAGGTTGGATATAGTTTCGGGTAGTTCTTCAAGACTTAATGACATCAGCTCGAGGAGTTCGAGGCTTTCAAGGTCTCCAAAAGTATCGGGAATTGACGTTAGTTTCTTACCGCTTTGTGCGACGTTCATACGTAAAATCCTTAACTGTTTTAAATTACCTATATTTTCCGGCACATGACTAATTGCGACATGGCTTATATTAAGCTCCTCAAGTTTTAAATATTTTTCTCCAAATACAACAGGCATATCTCCCACCGCAGAACCATCTAAGTTTAGTTTTCTCAATTCTGTAAATGCCTGCATTGTCGGATAAAGTACTGTATCTCCCAATCTCCATGCACTCCCTTTAGCACTTAAGTCCAATTCTACAACTCTACCTTCATCGTTATATGTTATACGAGGTGAGTTTGGGAGTAATATTAAGTCTTCTATAGCCTCGCTTTCGAGGTATTCCCCCGCTTTCAGAGTAATCGTTGCTGAAGCTGACTTACTTCCGTAATTAGTTGTCCAGGTAATCGTATAGGTTTTATTAGCATACCCTTGAATGTTGATTCCTGGAAAATTCAACGTTGGTCCAATATAACCACCCGAAGCCGAGGGCCAAATCTGGGCAACAGGCGCCCCTTCGATCGTCCATTCGCCATGGTCGTATCTTGTGGTCGTCAGTAGAAATCGAGTAGAAAGTTCGGGTCGCTCATTTGTAATTGAGACCTTTAATTCATTGAATGAAACTTTTACTGTAGACTTTGTTACTTTGTTATTTTCTTTTGGATTAATAACTGACCATTCTAGCTCATAGGTCTCACCGGGTAAACCATGAAAAATAGTACGGGGGTCTTCGTCGTTGTCAAAGTATACTTTATCATCAATCATTCCACTTAGTATTGACCATTGGCCTTTTTCTTGGCCCGTTAGCGTGTCGGCGTTCAGTCGTGTTTGAAAATCTTTGATATTTGAGATATCAATTCCTGCACTGGGAATGTCGATTTCTGGGACAGGCTCCTGTTCTTTTTTACACGAAAATAAAAATATTAACAAACATGTTAATAAACATCGTATATAGAGGTTCATTTATATTGGTTTAGCGTAAACCAAAGATAATATTTGTTTGTCAAATAAAGATATGTTGTTTTATGTCTTCTTTCACTCAGCCAGCCCCTCCTTTATCAACCATTCAATCCCATTAAACGTTGACCGACTTTTATTCTTATACTGTCGGTAACGGTCAAGTTCTTCACGTACCAGAGCTGCAGTCTCTTCTTCGGAAAGGGGACTTTCGATCAATCTGTCTCGGATGATCCGCTCTTGCTGAGTAGGGGTCAGTAAGGTTTCTTCCATAGGTATGATCAGTTCTTGATATTCAAAATAGATATCACTAATTAAATAACGATAGCCATTGTCCTGTACGTCGAATAATAGGTTGAAGTGCACGGGGACATCTATCAGGGCTGTGTCTTGGTCACTAGCTGGATCAAGACTGATATAACTCAAACCCTGTAAGCTTAGTTTGCCTGCTTGCGGGTCATCTGTCAACATAACTTCCTCGGCCGACTTAAAGGTCTGCGTTATCCATGCCTTTATTTCCGAATACAAGGCATCTTGCGTTCCCTGTTTGGTTACAGTACCAGCATATTCTATTTTTCCGCTCTCCTTGTTAAAAGGTATTTCTTGAGCCTGAAGGCTGCCAATGCAGACACATAAAAAAAGGGTAAATATGGATGCTTTCATACAAACAAAATTTACCCTAATATAATAATTAAATGCAGCTCGCTCCCTAACGAGAGCTTCTTAAAATAAAATTAAGCTTCACAGCTTACGCAAGTGACCATATTGGCTATGAACTCCTTCGAAACACTTTGGCTACGTTGGTAATAAAGACTCTTGACCCCCAATTTCCATGCTTCTATCATTAACATATTGACATCCTTAACCGGCAGGTTCGACGGAATATTGAGGTTGAGGCTTTGCGCCTGATCAATGTACTTTTGTCGGATAGACGCCTGTTGGATGATCTCAAGCTGACTGATCTCTTTAAATGTTTTGAAAACAGATTTTTCTTCGTCGCTCAATTCGGTAAGGTGTTGTACACTACCATGGTTCAACATGATACTGCGCCAAATATCCTCATTGTCTATGCCTTTTTCAATCAAAAGCTGGCGCAGGTATTTGTTTTTCCGCATAAAATTACCTTTCGCAAGGCCGGCTTTGTAATAGTTGCTACTGAAAGGTTCGATCCCTGGTGACGTTTGACCTAGAATTGCTGAAGAAGAAGTGGTAGGAGCAATTGCCATTAAGGTGGTATTTCTTTTTCCGTAACCTTTTAACAGATCGGGCTCACCATAGATATTTGCTAGCTCCGCACTGGCTTTTTCTGCTTTTTCGCTGATATCTTTGAAAATTTTTGTAGTCAGTTGCTTGGCCTCCATGCCCTCGAAGGGGATCATGTTTTTTTGAAGGTATGAATGCCAGCCCATCACACCTAATCCTAGCGCACGGTGTCTTTTCGCAAAGCGATTTGCTGAAGCTAAGTAGTAATTGTCTTCTGTTTTAGCAATAAACTCTTGAAGCACGGCATCCAGAAAGAAAGTCGCCAGTCGAACCGCTCCCGTATCTTTCCATTCATCATAAAGCTCTAAGTTCATCGATGATAGGCAGCAAATAAAGGACTCGTCGATACTCGACGGTAAGGCAATCTCTGAACACAGATTGCTTGAATATATTTTCAGGTTCTTATCCTTATAAACCTGGGGTTTATTTCGGTTAATATTATCGGAGAACAATAAATAGGGTAGACCCTTTTGCTGGCGGCTTTCCAGTACCTTCGCCCAAATCTTACGTTTGTCCATATCGCCATCGATCATATCCTGCATCCAGTAATCGGGTATACAGATACCGGTGAATAGATTTTGTATGGGATTTCCAATGTTCTTGATCTCCAGGAACTCACCGATATCCGGATGGTCAATATCCAGATAAGCAGCGAATGCTCCGCGCCGCACACCGCCTTGCGAGATGGTGTCCATGGCCGTATCAAATAGTTTCATGAAACTTACCGCTCCACTACTTTTGCCATTATCAGTAACCGCACTGCCACGTTCGCGAAGCTCGCCAAAATAACCCGACGTCCCCCCGCCAATTTTGGTCTGCATGATTACTTCGCCGAGTTTATGGGTGATGCCTTCAATATAATCAGGTACATACACATTGAAACAAGAGATCGGTAGACCTCTTTCTGTACCCATATTGGCCCAAATGGGTGAGCTTAGGCTCATCCATCCTTTTTCGATCATCTCGATAAAGGGTTCGCAAAGTTCAGGCTTATAGAGTCGTTTGGCAGCTGCCATTGCTATCCGCTCGATAGCCGTTTTAGTCGTTTCTCCTTTCAACAAATAGCCCCGGTTCAGGATTTGCTGACTTTCTTCATTTAACCACCAAAGTCTTTCCATCTTCGTCAATTATATATTTTTTAACAGGAATTATGCGTTTTTTAGAACAGATCGTTTGCCGTAATACTTTTATCATGTTTTGTGTAGTCCACTGGCCGCTTTGCAAAGAAATCGTCCATGCTGTTGGCAAAGACCTCCTCTTCAAACCATACCATAGGTTGGTAGTCGCTCTCCGATACATTGAAGACCCTCGGTAAACCAATTCGGCGTAAGCTATCGTCTGCACGATATTTCATGAAGTTCAGGAGATTGGTTTTATTGACCGTTTCGATTTCCCCTCGTTCAAAAATCCAGTCAAGGATTTCTGCTTCGACCTCAATTGAATTTAATACAATGTCAGAAATACGTTTTTTCGTACCCTCATCAAAATATTCGGGAAACTCTTCTTTGATTTTGTTGACAATGTAAATACCCGCATTGGCATGAATCTGTTCGTCGACCGATGTCCAGGCAATAATGTTGCTTATATTTTTCATCACGCCCTTAAAACGTGTAAAGGACAAGATAATAGCGAATTGACTGAACAGGGATACATTCTCGATGAGGATAGAAAACAGAATCAACGAAAAAAGGTATTCTTTCTCATCTTCAGATTTGGTATGTGCCAGAGCCTCCGAAAGGTAGTTGACCCGCTTTTTAATCACCGGGACATTAATCAATTCTTCAAATTCATTGTTATATCCCAATACATCCAATAATCTTGAATAGGCCTCTGAATGCCTGAATTCACATTCAGCAAAGGTACTTCCCAAACCATTGAATTCAGGCTTTGGAAGGTGATGGTAAAGGTTTCCCCAAAAAGATTTAACAGCCACCTCTATTTGGGCAATAGCCAATAAACTTTTCTTGATCACCTCTTTCTCATTATCATCTAAATGTGAATGGAAGTCTTGGATATCGGCCGTAAAATCTACTTCAGAATGTACCCAGAATGACCGATTGATAGCCTCTGTGAAACTCAGGATCTCGGGGTATTCGAAAGGCTTGTAGTTTACCCTTTTGTTAAAAATGCTCATACTACTTTGTATTTTAATTTGAAAACTCAATTCAAAAAAGTAGGATGTACAAACGGATACGGGTGCAGGGTGTTAAAATAATACCTTTAAGTATTCATTCGGACATTTACTTTTTTTGCGAAAGCAAAGTCTAGCGAAAAAGGAAGGTGATCTGGCTTATAGAAAATTTCCTACTTACAGTTGCGCGACAGCTCATGAATTTCACACGATTCCCCTTTTTTATTACCAGTGTAATACCTGATCGCTATGATTTTACATCAAGACAAATCTATTGTTTTATTCTGTGAGCCGAACAATTATTTATCAACAATGGGTTTGTTATTCACAGCCTGATCGCTATTTGCCCTAAATAGTCCACTCGTCATGCACAATACCCACTAAGTAGTAGTTGCCGTTTACTTGTTTGAAGATCAACCGGAGCGCACGCCAGTCCATTCCGTTGTATTTTTCTTCAAAGCCGGAAAAGTGACTTTCAGTATACTGCGTTCCCGGGTAAATCTCGGCTTGGTTGTTTAGGCTATTCCCTGATGATATGGTTTCATTAATACTAAAGGTCTCGGGTTCAAGAAAATCAACATCATAGACAAACCTCTCAAAATATTCCTTTGCTGTCATATTAATCTCATCCCCCGTACCGTCAAAACTGCCCCAGATTCTTTTTTCATTGCTATTGACCGCCGAGAGAAAGTCAGCTGACGACAGTTGAACATGCGTATCGGGCTCTATGAATGCATAAGGTGAGAAGCGAACGCCTTCATCAGGGTGAATATACTGGACAAGCGCCTCATAGTTCTTGTTTTTAAAATCCTTTAGGATCTCAAGACTTAGCTGAGTCAGGTCTGTTTTGTCTACGCGCATGTTCGTAGTATCAGCTGACACGTTTGCGGAGTCAGCCTGATCGCCGCCTTGTTGGTTGTTGCGATTGTTACAAGACGCAAATAATAAGAGTGCGATGATAAATACAGGGAATGCTTTCATGCTTACATTGATTGAATGGCTAAAAATAATAAAAAATAAAGGAGCATAGAAATCTGAATGTAATTACGGACGATACACTTTAAGGAAAGATTCTTAACTTGTACCAGAAGTACAGTGGTCAAACAGTGGTTGAACAGTCCTCTAACAGTGGTTAAACTGTAGTAAAAGGACTGTTTAACGTCAGTTTAACCACCGTTAAACCACGCTTTGTTATGAACGAGTGAGAAACATCATCAGATCGATTTAATAATGAATTCGGGGTAGGTTTAATAATGAATCTAGGGAGAAGAAAAATATTAAAAATGTTTTTGATTTTTAATAAAAGGTACTACCTTTGCAATCCATAATTAGTCCTATACCTGCGGAAGTGGCGTAATTGGTAGCCGCACCAGACTTAGGATCTGGCGCCTCACGGCGTGGGGGTTCGAGTCCCTTCTTCCGCACTTGATTCCTCTCGACATAATCGGGGGGAATTTTTGTTAAATAAATAATTAACGTAAAGACAAACGTAATAGCAGCTATGAATATTTCTCAAGAGAACATCGATGACTTGAATGCAGTAGTCAGTATCGAATTAAAACCGGAAGACTATAAAAGTCAAGTCGACAGTGCTATAAAAAGTCAGGCAAAGCAAGCTAAGTTACCAGGGTTCCGTCCGGGAATGGTACCTGTTTCACATATTAAAAGAACGTATGGTAAGGCGATTTTGATCGATGAGATTAATAAACTAGTAAGCAATAGCTTAAACGATTACCTTACTGAAAATAAATTAGAGATTTTGGGTCAGCCACTTCCAAAAGAAGAGGATACACAGTATACATGGGGTTTTGAAGATGATTATAATTTCAAATATGAAATTGGTTTAGCCCCAAAAGTAGAGATTCCATTCACTGAAAAAGATACGCTTACAGAGTATGTGATTAAGGCAGATGACGAGACATTGAACTCCCGTATTTCTAACTTAAGAAAAAGCTATGGTAAGCGTTCGAACCCAGAAGTGTCAGAAGAGAACGATGTACTATATGGTGAGTTGACTCAGGTGGATGCGAAGGGTGAATCTATTGAGAACGGTATCGTGAAGACAACATCCGTACGAACAGATATCATCGATGATAAGAAAATCAAAAAGAACTTAGTAGGATTGAAAAAGGATGATGTTGTTCTGATCGATTTGAAGAAAGCGTATGATGAGAGCACTGTTGCCAGACTTTTGGATATTGAGGAAGACCAAGTGGCGGACTTAGTGGGAACATTTAACCTGAAGGTTGAAAATGTGAACCGTCTAGAAGAAGCTGAGATGGATCAAGAGTTTTTCGATAAAATTTACGGTGAAGGAACGGTAAAAACTGAAGAAGAATTCAAGGCGAAAGTACAAGAAGAAATTGAAAGCATGTTCGTTCAAAACGCAGATCAAAAGCTTCAGAATGATATGTATACAATGGGAATGGATCGTGTGAAAGCAGAATTCCCGGATGAATTTTTGAAGCGTTGGTTAAAAGCAACGAATGAAAAGTTGACGGATGAAGAAATAGCAGAAGGCTATGATGATTTCGTAAAGAACCTGAAATGGACTTTGATAGAGAACAAGATCATCAACGAAAATAAATTGGAGATCCAGTACGAAGAAGTGGTAGCTGCTGCAAAAGATCGGTTGTCTGCCCAGCTAAAAATGTACGGACAGCAGGATCTTCCTGACGAGCAATTATCACAATATGCCATGCAATTGCTTCAGGATAAAGAACAAGCAAATCGTTTGTTTGAAGAGGTAAAAGCGTTGAAAGTATTCGATCATTTGAAAGGTATCGTAAAACTTGAAAAGAAAGAAATTCCGTACAACGAGTTTCTTGAATTAAAGTAAAATTTTAGAAAAAATTTAAAAAGCCATGCTGATTCCAGTATGGCTTTTTTGATATAATAGACGTTATAACTCTGACGGTCGGGCATTTTGGCAGCTTTTGGCGTTGGATACTCGATGGCTCAGTTTTTGTAATTCTAGTTTTTTTGCTTATCCTTAATCTATATATTTATTCGTCTTAAATATTAAAACAAATCATTATGAGTATCGATAAAAAAGAATTTAGAAAATATGCAATCAAACATCACCGCATAGGTAGTCAACATGTTGATGGGTTTATTTCCAGAGTGGAAAATAAGCACGTGCCATTATCAATGACTCCATATATCATTGAAGAAAGACAATTAAATGTTGCTCAGATGGACGTGTTTTCACGTTTGATGATGGATCGCATCATCTTTTTAGGGGATGCAGTGACAGATCATGTCGCCAATATCATTCAAGCTCAGCTTTTGTTTCTTCAATCAGCAGATAATCAGCGTGATATTCAGATTTATATCAACTCTCCGGGGGGTAGTGTATATGCTGGTATGGGGATTTATGACACGATGCAATACATTTCTCCTGATGTTGCAACAATCTGTACGGGGATGGCTGCTTCGATGGGGGCAGTTCTATTGGTGGCTGGAGCTGAAGGTAAACGAGCGGCATTGGAACACTCCCGCGTTATGATCCATCAGCCATCAGGTGGTGCACAAGGTGTGGCTTCTGATATGGAGATCAACCTACGAGAGATGCTAAAATTGAAAAAGGAACTTTATTCGATTATTTCAAGGCATTCGGGAAAATCATACGAGTGGGTAGAAAAATCTTCTGACCGTGATTTCTGGATGACTTCTGAAGAAGCGAAGGAGCATGGGATGGTTGATGAAGTATTAAAAGGAAAGAAAAAAGACAATGGCAAAAAGTAAGGAAAAAGAAGTAGTTTGTTCTTTTTGTGGCCGGGCCCGAAAGGATACCATGTTGCTGATTAATGGTGATGGTGTCTACATTTGTGATAAATGTATTACGCAGGCAAATGAGTTGCTCGCCGAAGCTACGGGTGCTGAAAAAAGCAGGGCTATTGAAGGTGCGTTGAAGCTTTTGAAGCCTGCAGATATAAAAAAGCATCTTGATGAGTACGTGATTGGACAAAACGAAGCAAAACGCGTATTGTCGGTTGCTGTTTATAACCACTATAAGCGACTAAGCCAGAAGGTGGATGAAGATGGGATTGAGATTGAAAAGTCTAATATCATCATGGTAGGACAGACGGGAACAGGTAAGACCTTGTTGGCAAAAACGATTGCAAAGGTGCTGAATGTACCTTTTAGTATAGTTGATGCGACGGTATTAACAGAAGCTGGCTATGTTGGTGAGGATGTTGAAAGTATTTTGACACGTTTGCTGCAGGCAGCTGATTATGATGTAGCGGCAGCAGAACGAGGGATTGTATACATTGACGAAATTGATAAAATAGCTCGTAAAAGCGGGAATCCTTCAATAACGAGGGATGTTTCTGGTGAGGGTGTTCAGCAGGCATTGTTGAAGATTCTAGAGGGAACAAGCGTGAATGTACCACCCCAGGGTGGACGTAAGCACCCGGATCAAAAGATGATTGCTGTTAATACGACGAATATCTTATTTATATGCGGTGGGGCTTTCGATGGTATCGAGAAGCGGATAGCGAAGCGTTTGCGTACCACAGCGGTTGGTTATAAAATGTCATCTAACGGAGCAGATATTGATTTAGATAACTTGCATAAATACATTACTCCCCAGGATCTAAGGGCATTTGGTTTAATACCGGAATTGATTGGCCGATTACCGGCAATTACATTTTTAAATCCGCTGGATCGGGATACGCTTCTAAGTATCTTAACGCAACCAAAGAACGCCTTAATCAAGCAGTATGTTAAGTTATTTGCTTATGAGAACGTAAAGCTTGAGTTTGATGAGGAAGTGTTTGCGTTTATAGTAGATAAAGCGATGGAGTTCAATTTGGGAGCGCGTGGATTAAGGGCAATCTGTGAAGCAATTATGTTGGACGCTATGTTTGAGGTGCCATCTCAAAAAAATAAAAATGAAGATACGCTGCGGATTACCTTGGAATATGCACGGGAGAAGTTCGATAAATCAGATGTCGATAAGCTGAGGGCTGCGTAATTTTCACTCATAAATTGGTAAGTATCCGTCATTAAAATTGCAAGGTCCCCGTAATTACGGGGACTTTTTTTATATTTATAAATAGCTGTAAATAGTCATGAATGAGAAAGAAGATATAAATCAAAGCCCCGTCCAAGTTGGACTGAAAACGAAAGAGGAAATCGTTGAAAATTGGTTGCCCCGATATACAGGTCGATCTTTGGATGAGTTCGGTAGTTATATCTTGCTGACTAATTTTTCGAACTATTTGAAGTTGTTTTCAGAATGGCATGACAATGCACCGATTTTCGGATTGGATAAGCCGATGCAGAGTGTCACCGCAGATGGGATCACGATCATCAATTTTGGGATGGGAAGCCCGGTTGCTGCCACAGTAATGGATCTCTTATCTGCAATTCAACCGAAAGCGGTATTGTTTCTGGGTAAGGCGGGGGGCATTAAAAAAAAGAATAATATAGGAGATCTGGTGCTGCCAATTGCTGCTATACGGGGTGAAGGTACGTCGAATGATTATTTCCCGCCCGAAGTTCCGGCTTTACCTGCCTTTGCGCTACAGAAGGCAATTTCGACGACTATTCGTGACCATTCACTTGATTATTGGACCGGCACAGTATATACGACGAACAGACGTGTTTGGGAGCATGACAAAGGTTTCAAAAAGTACCTTAAACAATTGAGAGCAATGGCGGTAGATATGGAGACGGCAACTATTTTCTCGGTCGGATTTGCTAACAAGATACCGACGGGCGCTCTGCTCTTGATATCGGATCAGCCAATGGTTCCAGAAGGAGTGAAAACAGGAGAAAGCGATTCAAAAGTTAGTGCTGACTTTGTTGAGTCTCACCTGAAAATCGGTATCGAATCGTTGAAGCAATTAATTGAACATAAGTTAACGGTGAAACATTTGAAATTTTAGAAATCATTTGAGATTTTAGTAGTAATAATAACAAAGCAGGAAAATAAATACGATGTGGTATAATAATATTTTAGAAACGATCGGTAACACGCCATTGGTAAAGATCAATTCGATTACAAAAGATATCCAAGCAACAGTGTTGGCTAAAATCGAGTCCTTTAATCCGGGTAACTCGATTAAAGATCGGATGGCACTGAAAATGATTGAGGATGCGGAGCAAGCGGGACTCCTAAAGCCGGGAGGAACAATCATCGAGGGAACATCAGGGAACACGGGAATGGGCCTGGCAATGGCTGCTATTATTAAGGGGTATAAGTGTATTTTTACCACAACGGATAAACAGTCAAAGGAAAAGATCGACGCCTTGAAGGCTTTTGGGGCAGAGGTAATCGTATGTCCGACGGATGTGGATCCTGAAGATCCACGTTCATATTATTCGGTATCAAGCCGCTTGGTGGAAGAGACTCCTAATGCTTGGAAACCCAATCAATATGACAATCTTTCAAATACTCAGGCAAATTATGAGCAGACAGGTCCGGAAATTTGGGAGCAAACGGAAGGGAAAGTGACGCATTTGGTTGTTGGGGTAGGTACAGGGGGAACAATCTGCGGTACGGGAAAATACTTGAAGGAGCAAAATCCTGACATCAAGGTGTGGGGAGTTGATTCATACGGATCGGTTTTTAAAAAATATAAAGAAACAGGTATTTTCGATAAGAACGAGATATATCCTTATATCACGGAGGGGATTGGTGAAGATTTTCTACCTAAAAATGTAGATTTTGATCTTATTGACCATTTTGAAAAAGTAACTGATAAAGATGGGGCGATTATGACTATGGAGCTTGCCCGGAAAGAAGGAATCTTTGTTGGTAATTCAGCGGGGGCAGCATTAGCAGGCGTGATACAAATGAAAGATCAATTAAAAGAGGACGATGTAGTTGTGGTGATCTTTCATGATCATGGTTCCCGTTATATGGGTAAGATGTTTAATGATGATTGGATGAAGGAAAAAGGCTTTATAAAAGATTAAAATGACTTCATTAAGAAATTAAATAACAGGGCCGGATGACACTCGTCATCCGGCCCTGTTATTTCTAAGCAGGCTCGTGCCTGCTTAGATAAAATAGATATTATTTTTTAGCTACTAAGTGTACCTCGAAATTGATTTCTTTACTAATAAGGTCGTCCGCTTTTCCTTGGTAGCTAACTCCCCAGTCTTCACGAGCGATGTTGAAATTAGCATCAAGAACTGCAGATTCAGCAGATAGATCGGAAGCAGTAGCATCAAATTTGATGTTCTTCGTAACGCCGCGGATGGTTAAGTTTCCTGATACAACTAGATCAGTAGCGGTAGCCCCTTCTGTAACTTCTATTATTTCAAAAGTAGCGCTCGGGTGATTTTCTACATGAAAGAAATCCTCACTCCTCAAGTGACCCATCAATTTATCTCTCATTTCTCCTTCAAGATCCTGAACATCGATGGTGTTCAAGTCAATTTCAAAATTACCTCCCGTTAAGTGTCCGTCTTATGAAACGATTAGAGAGCCTGAAGTTATATCAACTTCTCCATGGTGCTTGCCGGTAACTTTTTGTCCGAGCCATTTAACGGTAGATTCAGCGGTATCAACGATCAACTCGTTACCCTCAGTAGTTACCGTGCTTTCAACGGCATCTGAGGTTTCAGCTTTCTGACCTTCAGGGTTACTTACACAAGAAGCTAAAAAGATAGCTGGTGCGCTTAATAAAACTAAAATTTTTCTCATTTTTCTAAAAATTGTTTTTTCCTATTTTTAATAACCAATCTTCAAAAAACGACATTTTCACGGAAATATAGTTCAACGAGTTTATTTCATGACAAATTCATGATGCTTCGTTAACATGATATTAATATGGAAGGGCTTTGTTATCTTTTAATTATCAGAACTAATTCGTTTGATATCCGCACCCAGGGCACGGAGACGCTCTTCGATATCCTGATATCCTCTTTCAATCTGTTCTATATTATGGATAATCGACTTGCCTTGTGCGGAAAGTGCTGCAATAAGGAGAGACACTCCGGCACGAATATCGGGAGAGGACATCTCGATTCCACGTAAACGGACCTCATTGTTCAGGCCAATCACGGTAGCCCTGTGTGGATCACATAGGATGATCTGTGCGCCCATGTCGATAAGCTTATCCACAAAAAATAAGCGGCTTTCGAACATCTTCTGATGGATCAGAACATTGCCTTTCGCTTGGATGGCCACAACTAGAATAATGCTCAGAAGATCAGGAGTGAATCCGGGCCAGGGGGCATCACTTACGGTTAGGATCGAGCCATCAATGAATGTCTCAATCTCATAACTATCCTGAGCAGGGATATAAATATCGTCACCCCGAAGTTCAAACTTAATCCCCAGACGAGAGAAAATAGTTGGAATGATACCTAACTCATGAAAATGCACATCTTTAATGGTTATTTCCGAACCTGTCATTGCCGCTAAACCAATAAAGGAACCGATTTCGATCATATCGGGAAGCATTCGGTGTTCTGTGCCGCCTAGCTCTTCGACACCTTCGATGTTTAATAAATTAGAGCCTATACCACTGATTTTTGCTCCCATACGGTTTAGCATCTTACAAAGTTGCTGCAGGTAAGGCTCACAAGCAGCGTTGTAGATCGTAGTTTTTCCTTTGGCCAAAACAGCAGCCATCACAATATTGGCTGTACCCGTAACAGAAGCTTCGTCCATTAGGATGTAGGTCCCTTTTAGGTCAGTCGCGTCGACATCAAAGAAGTGATTCTCTGCATCGTATACAAATTTAGCACCGAGCTTTTCCAGACCAATAAAATGGGTGTCTAAACGTCGGCGTCCAATCTTATCACCACCCGGTTTCGGAATAGAAGCTTTTCCAAAGCGCGCTAACAGCGGACCGACAATCATAATGGAGCCGCGTAAACTACCTCCTTTTGTTTTGAATTCCTCCGTTTGGAAATATTCTGTGTTGATGTTTTCTGCTTGGAATGTGTAAGTATCCTTATTGAGACGTTCGACGGCTACGCCAAGGTTGCTAAGGAGGTCGATTAGTTTATTAACATCCTTGATGTCGGGAACATTGCTGATCGTTATCTTTTCTTTGGTTAATAGTACCGCTGAAATAATTTGTAATGCCTCATTTTTTGCACCCTGAGGGATGATCTCTCCCTTTAGTGGTTTGCCTCCTATAATCTCAAAAGAATTCTTGCTCATCAATATGTATTTACGATGTATTTAAAATTAGTGGCGCTTACCGTTTCTTTTTTTGCCTCCGTTTTGATTTTTTCCGCTCTTGTTGCTTTTTGAACTTTGGTTTGAGCGGGTACGGCTTCCTGGGGGCGGGGTTTTGAATTCCACCTTATTCAGAGATATGTTTTCGTCAATCAATAGTTCGCCATTAGATAACTCCTTCAGGTCGTTGATAATGGTCTCATCCGCCACAGAATCTTTGTTCCAGGTAACGTAAGCCATTTTCATGAAATTGGCAATTGAGGTGACCATTTTTTTCTGACTATCCGGGTTTTCAATCTTTTTCGCTGAATCGATTAGCTTTTCTACCGTTTTTCCGTAATGTTTATAACGTATACGGTGTTGAGGGTAATCCAATATTTCTGGTCTTGAGCGGAGAGATTCTTTTTCAGGAACAGGATAGGGCGAATCAACATCGATTTTGAAGTCAGAAATGATATGAAGATGATCCCAAAGCTTATGCTTAAAGTCAGACACATCACGTAAGTGTGGATTTAAGAAGCCCATAAGGTCGATAACTACCTGAGCATATTTATTTCTTTCTTCTCGGGTTGGTAGTGTACAAATGTAATCTACCATATTTTGCACGTTGCGACCGTATTCGGCAAGAATAAGGGGCGAACGTGTACTATTATAATCAAATTCCATAATGAATTTTGGGTTAATCTATAATTCTAAGTTTTGCAAATTTAAGCAACAATTGCTTCTGTCCTAATTCTTTGAAGAAAATAGTCGCTTTTATGTCCGGTTTTTTCCCTTCGACATTAACTACTTTTCCGAAACCGAATCTTTCATGTTCAACTTCCATGCCTACCTGCAGGTTGCTGGTATCCGAAGGACTGAAATTAGCTGTCGGTACATGAGCTCTTGGTAGGATCGTAGTTGTTTTTTGCTTAATCTTCGGTTTGGGTTTAAAGTATGAGTCGCCCTGGCCGTTCGATTGGTTTTGCTGCCAGCCCGTTCTTTCCGATGCAAAGCTTGAGGCGGTCGGGCTGCTTTCCATGCGTGGTTTGAAATCCAGATCGAGGTATTGCGGATCTAATTCATCAATAAACCGACTGGGTTCGCAATTGTTGAGTGTTCCCCACTGATAACGCGATGTCGCGTAAGAGATATACACGTTTTTTTCGGCCCGAGTTAGCGCTACGTAAAATAAGCGGCGTTCTTCTTCAAGATCGCTTCGGGAATTTAGGGAACGTTGCGACGGGAACAGGTTTTCTTCCAGACCAACAATATGAACGTATGGGAATTCCAGTCCTTTTGAAGAGTGGATCGTCATTAATGACACGGTATCGGCATTCGGATCCTTATCATTGTCCTCGTTTGTCAGCAAGGCAATATCCTGCATAAATATATCAAGCCCTTTTTCTTCGATATCTTCGCGCTCGCTAAACTCTTTTATCCCGTTTAATAGTTCTTGAATGTTTTCGTAACGACTTAAACCTTCTACTGATTTATCTTCATATAGATCGCGTAACAGGCCAGAGTGTTGAGCGATATGCATAGCGGTATCAAAAGCACTATGATCCTTTGCTATAGCCTGAAAACTCTGGATTAGAGTTGAAAAAGAACCAATAGCAGAAGCAATTCGACCATCAAGGTAGCGCGGAGCTTCTTTGATAATATCCCAAAGTCCTGTATTATGCTGATCTGAGGCAATCATAATCCGTTCTACGGATGTATTGCCGATGCCGCGCCGCGGATAATTGATAACCCGTTTAATAGCTTCTTCGTCGTTAGGATTGTAGGTTAGCCGGAAATATGCAATCAGATCTTTGATTTCTTTCCGTTGGTAAAATGATGTGCCGCCGTAGATCTTGTATGGAACGCCAAGTTTTCGCAATGCCTCTTCCATTGCACGAGATTGCGCGTTGGTACGGTATAAAATAGCGAAATCTTTGTATTGAGAGCCAGATAAGGAACGCTTCTGTACAATATTTTCTGCTACAATTTTTCCTTCTTCATTGTCGCTGAATGCGCGCATGATCTTGATTTTATCACCCGTCTCATTTTTTGAGAAGACATCCTTTTTTAATTGATTTTTGTTTCTAGCGATAATGCTGTTGGCAATATTGACAATGTTTTGAGTAGAACGGTAATTCTGCTCCAGTTTAAAGACATTTAAGTCGGGGTAATCCTTCTCGAAGTTCAGAATGTTCTGGATGTTCGCGCCGCGAAAAGCATAGATACTCTGTGCATCATCACCTACAACGCATAAGTTTTCATGAATAGCCGCCAGTTTTTTAACAATAAGGTATTGTGAGAAGTTGGTATCCTGGTACTCATCGAGCATTAAATATTTAAACTTGTTTTGATACTTATAGAGAATTTCTGGATGATCTTTTAGCAATACATTGGTTTTAAAAAGGAGATCATCAAAATCCATCGCCCCTGCTTTAAAACAGCGCTGCGTATAAGTCTGGTATATCTGACCAAGGAAAGATCTGCCGGTCGAGTTGTCTTCCGCTTGGATGTGCTCATTCTTCTGATACTCCGCTGCTGATATGAGGTTGTTTTTTGCGGACGATATACGATTATAGACGAAGTTAGCATTGTACAGCTTATCGTCGAGTTGCATTTCTTTTAGAATTGTCCGGATCAGGCTTTTTGAATCATCTGTATCATAGATGGTGAAATTAGAGGGGTAGCCTATGTGTTGCGCCTCGACACGTAAGATTCTGGCGAATACGGAGTGAAAAGTACCCATCCAAATATTTCTGGCTGCATCGCCAACCACACTGGTAATCCGTTCTCTCATTTCCCTGGCAGCTTTATTGGTAAAGGTTAGTACCAAAATACTGAAAGGATCGACTCCGTTTCGGATAAGGTGTGCTACCCGGTAGGTAATGACGCGTGTTTTTCCTGAACCTGCGCCGGCCACAATCATTACTGGCCCATTTATCTGTTCTACTGCTGCTCGTTGAGATGGATTTAATCCTTCTAAATAATCCAAGTTTGTACCTCTTCTTTTTTTGACCTAATTTACAAATTATAATTTATGGCGACCTGATGATTTTCTCACGTTCTTCACGCTTTGGAGTTTGAGTGCGTGCTGTTTTTCGACGAATTCGATCACCTTGGCTGCGATGTCCCGGTTAGTAGCCTTCTCGATTCCTTCCAGCCCTGGTGATGAATTGACTTCCAAAACTAAGGGACCACGGTCGGATGGCAGCATATCAACACCGCAGACCGTTAAGCCTAATTCTTTGGCGGCTTTCAGCGCGGTTTCACGCTCTGCTTTAGTCAGTTTGATTAGTTCGGCTGTTCCGCCACGATGGAGATTCGAGCGGAATTCGCCTTCTTTGGCGGTGCGTTTCATCGCTCCAACTACTTTTCCATCAACAACAAAAACACGAATATCCGTTCCTCTTGCCTCTTTAATATATTCCTGGATAAGGATGTTGTTCCCTAACCCGAAAAAAGCTTCAATAACGGAGCTGGCTGCTTTTTTGGTTTCAGCCAATACAACACCGATACCTTGAGTGCCTTCGAGTAATTTAATTACCAGGGGAGCGCCACCTACCATTTTAATAAGATCATCTACATCATGGGTGTTTCTGGCGAAACCGGTGACCGGAAGCCCAATACCCGCGCCAGAGAGAATTTGCATGCAACGCAGCTTATCTCGTGATCGTGTAATGGCTTGACTGGGATTGGCTGATATAACACCCATCACTTCAAACTGACGAACGATGGCAGACCCATAAAAGGTGAGGGAAGCGCCGATTCGCGGAATAATCGCATCGATATCCGATACATCCTGCCCGTTATAATGAATGCTGGGTTGCCCTTGTTTAATACCAACATAACATTTTCTATGATCGAGGATCAGGCATTCATGTCCACGATTTTCAGCAGCCTCAAATAGTTTTTTGGTAGAATATAAATTCTTATTGGTTGAAAGGATTGCGATTTTCACTTCTTAATAATTTGAATGTTTTATTTTACTCCGTCGTTTTTCTTCTTTTTCCGCTGGGCTAAGTTAGCGCGGCTGACATCCACCAAAAATTTCCTGCGTATAAAGCTTCTGCCTAATAGCATTGGGAATTCCATATTGGACCGATCTCTCAGCGATATCTCGATGTCATAGATCTCATTGAACATCCGTACTCGGGTGTGGACAATGTAACGGTTTTCTTCCAATCCGAACGAGTTTTTTATTTTTCTTTCCTTATGAAAGGGCAGGATGAAGGTTTTCCCTCCGGACATCTCCTCGTTCAACGGACTGAATTTAACAAATTGCTTTCTGCCTTTCTTAATCAACTCGATATACTCGCAATGCAAAACGGAAGTCTTGGCTCCAGTATCGACTTTAGCGGGTACCTCTAAGAGTTCAAAATCAATAAAATCGACTAATTCTTTCCAGCCTATTCTTCTCATTTGATTAACTTTTTTATAACGGTTCGTTCCAAAGATTACATGGAAACTTATATCATTCTAATATGTAAACGTGCCGAACTCGCTCTCGATGGTCACTTTCTTAGAATCTGCCCCTTTTACATAACCAATCGTCTGCGCAGGAATTCCAAAACTTTCAGAAATCTGGATAATTTCCTCAGCCAGGTGACTGGGAATATAGATTTCCATTCGATGACCCATATTGAAGACTTTATACATTTCTTGCCAATCCGTTCCTGACTCTTCTTGGATTAACTTGAAAAGAGGGGGTAGGGGGAATAAATTATTCTTGATGACATGGAGCTTCTCTATAAAATGCAATACTTTGGTTTGCGCGCCACCACTACAATGCACCATGCCGTGAATGTCTGCACGGTGAGAATCCAAGATTTTTTTGATGACCGGTGCGTATGTGCGAGTGGGCGATAAGACTAATTTCCCTGCTGTAACCGTTTTTCCTTCTCCAATATCGATTGGGTCAGTAAGCGATCGGCTGCCTGAAAAAACCAGATTGGAAGGAATGGAAGGGTTATAGCTTTCAGGGTACTGTGAGGCATTTTCTTTTGAAAAGACATCGTGGCGAGCAGAAGTCAATCCATTTGACCCCATACCGCCGTTATATTCACTTTCATAGTTAGCCTGCCCGAAAGAGGCGAGTCCGACGATGACATCACCTTCCTGAATTGTATGATTCGAAATAACATCGGAGCGTTTCATTCTGCAGGTTACCGTGGAGTCTACAATGATGGTGCGCACCAAGTCGCCTACATCGGCGGTTTCACCACCTGTAGAATAAATTCCGATACCAAGTTCCCGAAGTTCATGTAGAATCTCTTCTGTTCCGTTGATGATCTCTGCGATAACTTCGCCAGGTATCAGGTTCTTATTTCTTCCAATAGTAGAAGACAATAAGATATTGTCTGTTGCACCAACACAAAGAAGATCATCCAGGTTCATAATAATAGCATCTTGTGCAATCCCTTTCCAAACGCTGGTATCGCCGGTTTCCCTCCAATAGAGGTAGGCTAGGGAGGATTTCGTTCCGGCTCCGTCTGCATGCATAATATTGCAGTATGCCTCATCGTTTCCGAGAATATCTGGAATAATTTTACAAAACGCTTGAGGGAACAAACCTTTATCTATGTTTTTGATGGCATTATGCACATCTTCTTTGCCAGCGGATACGCCGCGTTGGTTATATTTTAAATCAGACATTGCCACAAAAATAAGCAATATGAATTGAAATTATGGTAAATAATAAAAGGTCAGACAATGCTGACCTTTCATGATTATATCGGTGGATTGGAATTTATTTAACGAATAAAAGCTCGCGTAGCTTTGGTACAGGCCATTTGTTATCGTCTACAATTTGCTCCAGTTTGTTGATATGGTAGCGAATCTGATCGAAATATACCTTAACCTTTTCATCATAGGCAATCGCGCGTTCACGGATATCCTCGATCGTGTTGGCTTTTTTCCGTTCCTGACGCATTTCTTCGGTAAGCTCTAAAATATTATTAATTAAAGAGGAAATCCGTTCTACCAGGTTCAGTTGGGAGCTATAGGACTCTTTTGGAAGTCCCAGGTCTTTTAGACCTTTGACATTTTCAATAAGCTCATTTAAGTAGGTGATTGATGCCGGAGCGAGCATGCTATTGACAATTTCACCGATGACACGCGCCTCGATTTGAATCTTTTTATAATAGCTTTCCAGTAAAATTTCATGACGGGCGATGGATTCACGTCGGTTGAGGATTCCGAGCGATTCAAAAAGCTTCACTGATTTTTCCTCGGTATAAACGTCAAGGGCTTTTGGTGTAGTTTTTATATTCGAGAGGCCTCTTTTTTCTGCTTCAATCTCCCATTCTTTGCTATAACCGTTGCCTTCAAAACGTATGTTCTTAGATTGCTTGATGTACTTACGGATTACATTTAGGAGGGCTAGATCCTTTTTCGTTCCTTTTGCAATCAACTTATCAACTTCTGTTTTGAATTTGATAAGTTGATCAGCCACAATTGCATTGAGCACCGTCATGGAGCTTGCACAGTTAGACGAAGAGCCTACAGCTCTGAATTCGAATTTGTTGCCTGTGAATGCAAAAGGGGAGGTGCGGTTACGGTCTGTATTGTCCAGGTTTAACTCAGGTATTTTCGGAATACCATGCCATAGCATGCTTTCAGCCTTTACGATTTTCGCTATCCTCGGAGTTTCAACCTCATCCAGCATATCGCTTAATTGGCTTCCAATAAAGATTGATATAATGGCTGGCGGCGCTTCGTTTGCACCCAAACGATGATCATTGCTAGCTGAAGCTATTGATGCTCTCATGAGGTCATTATACTCATATACGGCTTTGATCGTGTTGACAAAGAAGGTCAGGAACATCAAATTGGTTTTCGGAGTCTTGCCGGGTGATAACAGGTTTACTCCGGTGCTGGTAATTAATGACCAGTTGTTATGTTTGCCTGATCCGTTAATGTCAGCATATGGCTTCTCGTGGATAAGGACTTTAAATTTATGGCGTAGTGCGACCTGCTCCATGATGTTTAGAAGAAGCTGATTATGGTCAATCGCCAAATTCATTTCTTCATACATAGGAGCACACTCGAACTGCGACGGTGCTACTTCGTTATGCCGGGTTTTTAAGGGTATTCCGAGCTTTAATGCTTCATTTTCAAGATCAACCATAAAGGCCATCACACGCTCGGGTATGGATCCAAAATAATGATCATCAAGCTGCTGACCTTTTGCCGACATATGACCAAACAAGGTTCTTCCTGTCAAGAGAAGGTCTGGCCGTGCGTTGAATAGAGAAAGATCAACCAAGAAGTACTCTTGTTCAATTCCTAATGATGCTGAAACCCGGGTAACGCTTTTACTGAAATACTGACAAACATCCGTTGCTGCTTTGTCCAGCGCGTTGAGCGACTTTAATAAAGGAGCTTTGTAGTCTAAAGCTTCACCGGTATAGGATAGGAATACGGTTGGTATACAAAGTGTCTTTCCAGCTGCGGTCTCAAACAGAAAAGCAGGTGAGGTTGGGTCCCAACCCGTATATCCACGGGCTTCAAATGTATTTCTGATTCCACCGTTAGGGAAGCTAGAGGCATCTGGTTCTTGTTGAATCAATGCGTCTGCCGTAAATTTTTCTATGGCGACACCTTCATTGTCAGGTTCGAAGAACGCATCGTGCTTTTCAGCTGTGCTTCCTGTTAAGGGTTGAAACCAGTGTGTATAATGAGTGGCACCGTTGGCAATTGCCCAGCCTTTAATAGCTTGGGAAATATGTTCGGCCAGATCACGGTCAATTACATCGTTACCTTCTACGGCGTTTAAAAGTTTTTCATATGCATTTTTGGGTAAGAAGTCCTTCATCTTCTTAATACCAAAAACATTCTGTCCATAAAAGCTTGACGGTTTTCCTTTGGGAATAACAAAGTCGATTTTTTCACGTGATAAAACAGTTTCTACTGCATCGAACCTTAGGTTGTTCATTTTTTTATTAATTTTATTTATCTTTTTTTGACTTATTGGTAGTCTTAAGCAAAAATCAGTATTTTTTTTCGATAATTACTAATTTTTTTTTAGTCAAATATTGAGAAAAGTATGGTTTTTTTGAATTTTGATCGTCAAAAATGACTGTTTGTTATTGAAGAGCTTTGTTTTATTGCTTTTTTATCTTGTGCTGAAAAGGAATTGTTCGTTATTGTTCAATTTTTTAATTGATCAAAAAAAGTTGAACTTTATTTAATAGGTATATGATTAAGTATGATGTATTAAATTTATTGTTGTTATTTTTCAATTAATTTCATGTTATAAAAAAAATATGCTACATTTAATTTTAAATACGTTAACAGTTGTGTATGAGAATAAAGTTTTACGTTCCATTTATCTTATGTCTTTCTCTACTTGTCTTCAGCTCTATGGCGCTGAAAACTAAGCGTATTGTGTTCTTTGGTGACTCTATTACGCAGGCTGGAGTGAAGCCGGAAGGCTATATAACAATCTTGTCTGACAAGCTGAAAGCGCCCGACTATGAACTGATCGGTGCAGGCATAGGGGGCAACAAAGTTTACGACTTATATCTACGTATAGAGAATGATGTTCTTGCTAAGAAACCGGATATTGTTGTAGTTTATGTCGGTATCAATGATGTTTGGCATAAAAAAACAAGCCATACAGGAACGGATTACAATAAGTATATCATGTTTTACCAGGCTATTATTGATAGGATCAAAGAAAATGGAAGTGATGTTGTATTATGCACGCCTTCTGTTATCGGCGAAAAGGTAAACGGCCAAAATGAACTTGACGAGGACTTAGATAAGTACGCGGGCGCCATCAGGGAGCTGGCAGAGAAAAACAATGCGCCACTTTGCGATCTTCGCTCAATATTCAGTGATTACGAAAAAACAAATAATAAAAATAACCAGGAAAAGGATGTGCTTACAACCGACGGGGTGCATTTAAATAAAAAAGGCAATCAACTGGTAGCTGATAGTTTGCTTCCTTTTCTTCAATAAAAACACATTGCTAACCTAATTATGATCGAAGGAGCTCCTACCAATTGGGAGCTCTTTTCATTTGAAAAAAGTATGGATTCTTTCTCTAGACTGAATAAGGCACCTTCCCGAACCCTGGAGATTAATGGCAAAGAATATCTTTTTTTTGGTGGTACTTCTTATTTGGGAATAGGTGGTTGTAAAAAGTTTCAACAGCATTGTATAGAGGGGGTACGAAAATATGGATTCAGTAATGGTACGTCGAGAAGCAACAATGTGCAATTAGGTATTTTTGAACGTGCGGAATCAGAAATGGCAGTGCGCTTTGCGGCAGGCGGCGCATTGCTGTCGTCAAGTGGATTTTTAGCTGGTCAGTTGGTCGTTCGTTACTTTGCTAACTTTGGCGAAATTATTTATGGGCCAAACAGTCATCCTGCTCTCTGGCTAGATGAAAAACCTATTAGTTATTCAACATTTGATGACTGGATTCTTAAAACAGTAAAATATATCAATCATAGTGACAAAACTCGATTTTTAATTATTAGTGATTCGCTTAATAATTTCCATCCTCAGCTTTTTGATTTTACCCCTTTCTCTAAAATAAGCGAAACCAAAGAAGTTATTTTGCTTGTTGATGATTCTCATGGTATAGGAGTTACGTACGATGGCAAGGGCATATATAACGCTTTGCCATCGGTTCCGCATATTCAAAAAATTGTTGTGGCCTCTTTGGCTAAGGGTATTGGGATTGACGGAGGTGTCGTATTAGCAAAACAAGGTATAATAGATCAACTGAAAGCTTCTCCGATGTTTTCGGCTGCATCACCGCCGTCTCCAGCATTCCTATATGCGTTTATTAAATCGGAAGAGATCTATCAAGAGAATAGGGAACGTCTTAAATCTAATATGATGTTTTTTGCTGAACACATCTCGGATAAGCTACAATATACAAAAGGGTTTCCAGTTTTTTACGCTGAAAACCCCGAGTTATATGAACAACTTGTTAAGAAAGGCGTTGTTATTTCCAGTTTTAATTATCCCCAGGCATCAGACCCTTTGATGAACCGCATCGTTATAAACAGTCTTCATACAGAAGCGGATTTACGTTATCTTCTCAGTTGTCTATGATTATTTTCCAATTCTCTTTTCTTCATCAGATTTTTCATATTGCTTTGATGAACCGATCTTGGTATTCCCGAAATTATATGTAAGTGATAAACGGAAGACTCTGGTTTCTCTTTTTTGATCGATAATAGCGTTTAAATTGGCGTGTTGAGTAGTCACATATTGATCGCGCGTGTTGAATACATCGGACACCGATAATTTAATATTGGCTTTTTTGTTGTTGAATGATTTGTTGATTCCCGCGTCAATACTCCAAGCATCGGCTATTTTGTAGATGCTGTATTGTAATCCCGATTGGTAGTTGAGCGTAGCTTCGGCTGTCAGGCTAGGTAGGATCGTGAAATTCTGATTGCTCGTTAACTGCATAGCATACTGACCATAATTAATACTGTTTTCATTTTCTGATTCAAACCCTAGGTAAAAGCCGGTGATATTGGTATTTGAATTCCAAAACTTCGTGAAGCGAACGGGAGCATTCACATTAAGAAACCACTGTTTTTGTTGTGCTATGTTTTCGTTTGTAATGAAAGTTGACTTGCTCACATCGTTCTGTTTCATGATCTCGACAACCGCATCTTTCGTGATTTCATACCCTGTGGAAAAGTTGAAGCGTTTCAATAATGTATAGTTAACAGCTAAGGCGTGGGTATACTCAGGTTGCAGGTACGGATTGCCCTGTACGGAAGTGTATTGATCTAGAAAATAACTGAATGGATTTAAATTATTATAACGTGGACGGTTAATTCTTTTGGAATAGCTGATGCTGTATTGGTGATCGTCAGAGGGATTGTAACTTACCGATGCGTTCGGAAAGAAGTCAATATAATCTCGTTTTACTCGATTGCTCAGTGTAAGCGAATTTCCATCGGAAATGGTATATTCGGAACGGAGACCAGCCTTGAAGCCAAATTTATCGAGCGTTGTATGATAGCTTATGTAACCCGCCGCTACCTGTTCTCTGTAAACGAAGTGGTTGCTCCTGTTTTCATCATTTATCCATTGACCGTCTGTCCTTTCAGAAAACTTCAGGTCATTGTCTGTTTTTACGTTTGCATATTTTAAACCAGCCTCAAGTCCGGAATTCTCATTGAGGGGGTGGGTATAGTCAGCCTTGTAAGCTTGGATGTATATTTTTGATGGCATCAAGCTCCTTGATTCCAGTGGCTCATGCAGTAGACTGCCATCCGGATTGTAGAAGGTATTGGTGTAGTTGGCAGATGCATCTTCAAAAAAGCTTGAATAGTCGGCATCTACGGAGAGTTTTCTACCTAAGGTATCGATGTTATAGGTGTTATTAAGGTTGAAAGAGAGACTTCTGAAGTCTTCGTCTAACAATGTGTTGGCGATTAGTGTAGAGTCTAGCGGTGATTGAAAAGAACCGATTTGTACACCACCTATATTTTCGTTTCCTGCATCAGTTAGAAGTCCGCTCGCTTGAAATGACACTGTATTTTTTTCTGAAGTTTGATAATCTACACCAGCTCGTAGAGAATGGTTTTTCCGTAACATTGTCATCGAGTTGCCTTGATCGAAACTTGTAAATTGATTTTCGCCACCTACGATTCGATATATATTAATGATATCTGTTCTGTCATTCTCTTGATAAGAATAGGTTCCAAAGACATTGAATTTTCCACTTTTATGATTGACATTTAACGATGTGTTTGCTTTGTGCCCATTACCGTAACCAGCTCCGGCATTGAAAGAACCGTTTGTTCCGCTCATTTTGTTTTTCTTGAGTTTAATGTTGATAATGCCTGGCCCTCCGGCAGCGTCATATTTAGAAGAGGGGTTGTTAATAATTTCAATGGATTGAATCGTGTTCCCATCGGTAGATCGTAATAGACTTCCGAGCTGTTCTGACGACAGATAGGTCTGTTTTCCGTCAATCATTACCATGATCCCTTTCTTTCCATTAAGACTGATGTTGTCGTCTTTGTCTACTGTAATGCCAGGTGAGCGCTCAAGAATATCCATCGCATTGTTTCCCGCTGCGAGTGTAGAGCTTTCAACGTTGACTACCAGCATATCTGATTTTCGCTCTATCAATGGACGCTGGCCAGTGATGACAATAGCATTCAATTCATTGTTTGCAAGATGAAGGACGATGTTGTCAATCTTCTTATAAGGCCTTGTCGGGGATAAGATGATTTGTTGACTCGTATTTTTTGCAAAACCAAGTAATTCTGCTTGTACGAGATAATTTCCTTCTTTTAAGTCGCTCAAGCGGTAATCTCCGTTTTCATCTGTGAACATTACTTTTACTACAGAAGAGTCTGATGCCTGTAAAAGGTTAATGGTTGCGTAGTCGAGTGAGCGGTTGAGCGTGTCTGTTACTTTTCCTTCAATCGTATAATTGGGAGCTTGCTGTGCGCTAACAGCGAAGCTTTGAAATAAAAAGACAAGAGAGCATAGTAGGCTTGTGGAGACTTTAATAAGATTTCTCATCGGTAGTAAAAAAGGTTTCATAGTTCTATATTTTGAATCAAAACTAGAACCTCCGAGACCGTTTCACAACCTAAATTAGGTACTCTGAATCGAGTAATCGGTAAAGACGCCTAAATAATCGGTGAAAATAATCGAGTCGGTCAGTCTCTTGAGTTTTCTTCTTCTCTTTTACCCGAACCAATGATCAAGCGAAGCGTAGGGTCATTGGTGACGAATGCCCAAAACCAGTTGAACGTTAAAGTAAACTTGTTTCTAAAGCCCGCAATAGGTATTAAGTGGATAAATAGCCAAACTAACCAAGCAAAGAAACCTTTAAAATGTCCTTTAGGAAGATCCACAACAGCTTTGTATTTAGAAATAATCGCCATGCTGCCTTTATCATTATAAGAGAAAGGTTTAAGTGCCTCGCTTTTATTCATTCTTTTTAAATTGGCGCCTAGTAGGTTTCCCTGTTGTATAGCTACCTGTGCCAGTTGCGGATGCCCATTGGGGAAATTTTTATCTGTTGTTTGATATGAAATATCGCCAATTGCATAAATGTTATCAGGCATATTTTCGCCTGGCGCGGTGAGCTGGTTGAACTCGTTTACCAATATTCTTCTTCCACGACCAATCGCAGAAGCGGGTAAGCCCGGAATCTCACAGGCAATTACACCAGACGTCCAGATCAATGCACTGGTCGCAATGGTTTCACCACTGCCAAGCATCACCTTACCGTTCACATAGTCTTTCACTGGGGTATTTAGTTTAATAATAACACCCAATTTAGTTAATACATCCGCGGCCTCTTGTTGTGACTTACTAGTCATTGGTCCCAATAACGTGGGAGCTGCGTCTATAAGATAAATATTCACGTTTCTATCCGTAATTTCCGGATAGTCTTTGGCGCCAATTTTATGTACCATCTCCGCTAACATTCCCGCAATCTCTACGCCTGTTGGCCCTCCGCCGGATATAACGATATTAAAGTATTTGTTCCTTTCAAATTTGTTTTTCGCACGGACAGCCTTCTCCATCATCAAAAGCAGATGGTCGCGAAGCTTTAGGGCATCTCTAATTGTCTTCATTGGTAAAGCATGTTGCTTTACGTTCTCCATACCGAAGTAATTAGTCTCTGTTCCTAATGCTAAAACCAAGTAATCATAGCTCAGTGTTCCCGAACTTGTTTCAATGGTGTTTTCTTCATGGTTCACATTTAACAACGATCCCATATGGAAACGAACGTTATTCATGTTCTGGAACATCCGTCGAAAAGGGTAGCTGATATTTGAGTTTTCTATAAAGGCAGTAGATACCTGATAGATTAGTGGAGGGAAAAAATGGTAATTATTTTTGTCGACAAGTATAATTTCAAATTGAGGATCATTCGCCAGCTTTTTTAGCAGATTTACTCCAGCAAAACCGCCACCAACGATAACTACTCGTTCCGTTTTTGTTTCCATGCCCAAAATTACGGAATAATTCGTCGTCTTTCTAAAATCATTCTTTAAATTTACCCATAATCTTTAACGTAATACATTTATTTACCTAAATATCTTAACATTGAAAAACATAGTTATAGTACTCATGACCATGATCAGTGTGCCGTCAATGGCGCAAACTACAATTGACTTGTATCAGGAAATTCCGAATTCGAAAATCAATCAAGTGGATGAGAAGAGCGTGACGGGATCTGATGGTATTACGCGAGTATCTGGCGTTACGGTACCAAAAATGACAGCTTATCTTCCCGATAAAGCAAAGAGGAATGGTCAGGCAGTTATTATTTTTCCTGGTGGTGGTTATTCTATCTTAGCTGTTTCACATGAGGGGCATTTGGTGGCTGAGAGACTAAACGAGGAAGGGGTTGCTGCCTTTGTTGTGCAGTACCGGTTGCCGAGCGATTTGACGATGGAGGATAAGAGCATAGGCCCTTTGCAAGATGCGCAACGAGCCATTCAGCTAGTTCGTGAACGTGCAGGAGAGTGGGGTCTTGCTGAAGATCAGATTGGTATTATGGGGTTTTCTGCTGGCGGCCATCTGGCATCCACTTTAGGTACTCATTATGAAAAGGCATTGATCCCTAATCCTAAGAATATCAGCTTACGTCCTGATTTCATGGTATTAGGCTATCCGGTAATTAGTCTTGATCCGAATATTACGCATAAGGGGTCAAGAGATCGGCTAGTCGGTGAAAATCCAACAAGTGATCAGGTGACTGAGTATTCAAATGAGGAACAGGTAGATAAAAATACGCCTCCGACATTTATTTTTCATGCTGAGGATGATGGGGCTGTTCCCATCGAGAACAGTGTGCGTTTTGTAGATGCACTCAAAGAGAATGATGTGCCTGTCGAGTTTCTCATTTACGAAAAAGGAGGTCATGGATTTGGGATGAATAATTCGACATCTGACAGGAAGTGGATGGATGAGTTTCTGGTTTGGTTGGGTCAACGAACAGAAATTACGTGGAAAAATCCATTGGATGAAAGTGTGCCGGTGGTTAATGGACAATTGCCCGGTATCCCTGACAGTTTTGATCGGCTGCCCGCTAATATGAAAGACGATGTGCGTAAACCCGTCTGGAGCTTATCTAAAGATAATGCGGGCGAGTATATCGAGTTTACAACGGAAGCTACCGAAGTGGTGGTTCGATATCAAGTTACGAAACGACTAGAAATGCCACATATGCCGGCTACAGGCGTTAGTGGTGTCGATCTTTATGCTAAAAACGGAGCAGGTCAATGGGAGTGGGCGCCCGGCAGGCATCGGTTTCAGGACACGATTACTTACACGTTTTCGACATTGAAAAACACAGGGGACCAAATATTTAGGTTGTACCTGCCTTTATATAATCAGGTCTCCTGGATGGAAATTGGGGTAAGAACAACCGATGGGGTTTCTTTCGTTACACGTGATAAGCAAAAACCAATTATTGTATATGGGACCTCGATAGCCCAGGGTGCGTGTGCTAGTCGACCTGGTTTAGCGTGGACGTCTATATTAGGACGGAAACTCGGTATGCCAATTGTTAATCTTGGCTTTTCAGGTAACGGACGAATGGAGGAACCGATTATTGAAGTAATCGGCGATGTCGCGGCTCCTTTATATGTGTTCGACTGCCTCCCTAACTTAAGCTCAGATAATTATTCCGAAGAGGATATTAGACAAAAGGTAACGGCGGCAGTTACTTCCATACGAACGAAACATCCCGGTACGCCAATTCTCTTTGTGGAAAACAGTAGCGGGGGGACAGATTTGGTAATAGATACCTCAAGAAATAACCAAATCAGACGTACAACTGCTTATATGGAAAAGGTCTTCGGAGAGCTGCTAGAGCAGAAGATAAAGAACATTTACCTCTTAAAAACCGAAGATATTGGAATGGGGATTAATTCAACAGTCGACGGATCTCATCCAAATGACATCGGTATGATGGAGCACGCCGTTGCTTATGAAAAAATCATAAGGAAAATATTTTCAGATCAATAAACTAATTGGAGGGTCATCGGGAGTTGACACGCTGTTTGCGAAAAAATTATGAAAAGAACGAGGGGTTTGCTGTTTAGGCAAACCCCTCGTTCTTTCTGTAGGTCAGGTTTAGGCTGAAGGGTCAGCAGTATAACGCAAATATGGTTTTACTTCCTTGACACCCTTCGGAAATTTGTTTTTCGCTTCTTCAGTCGGGATAGCAGGAGAGACGATAACATCATCTCCTTTATTCCAATCTACCGGAGTAGCAATGCTATGCTGATCGGTTAATTGAAGCGAGTCAAGTACTCGTAATATTTCAGTGAAGTTACGGCCAGTGGAGGCAGGGTAGGTTAATGTAAGTCTCACTTTTTTATCAGGAGAGATTAAGAATACCGAACGCACCGTTGCGGTTGCTGAAGCATTGGGGTGTATCATGTCATAAAGTTCAGATACTTTTCGATCCTTGTCAGCAATCAACGGGAACTTAACTTCCGTATTTTGTGTTTCATTAATATCTTTCACCCAACCGTGATGATCTTCGATGGGGTCAACACTCACCGCAAGAACCTTCGCATTCCGCTTTCTAAATTCTTCATCAAGTTGCGCTGTTCTTCCCAATTCAGTAGTACATACAGGTGTATAATCAGCGGGGTGAGAAAACAGAACCCCCCAACTATCCCCTAGGTAATCGTAGAAGTCAATTTCTCCAACAGTTGTAACGGCTTTGAAGTTGGGTGCCGTATCCCCTAATCTTAAACTCATATCAATTTGATTTAAAAAATTGTTTAATAAACTATAAAATTTGTAGACAATAAATCAAATATACTAATTTCGTTTTGAGATTTCAACTAAATAATTTTTCAATTCAACAATCAAATAATAAAAATTAGACGTGAATAACCTATAGCTTTTAACAATGCAATATTTGCTAATTAATAGTTTTTGTTTATGGGGTATCATTTAAAAAGATGTAAAACAAGGGAGAAGGCTCTTTATATTTGATAAACGTACAAATAAGTTATTATCTTTAAGAGATTCAATTATGCTCTCTGAAAAAACTGAAAAATTAAAATCATGGAAAAGAAAAACGACAGACTTACCTCAATTAATGGAAGACCTATTGCTGATAACACAAACACTCAGACAGCAGGTCCCAGAGGTCCGGTATTATTGCAAGATGTTTGGTTTTTAGAAAAATTAGCTCATTTTGATCGCGAAGTGATCCCTGAGCGCAGAATGCATGCCAAAGGGTCGGGTGCTTTCGGAACCTTTACCGTGACTCATGATATTACAAAATATACGAAAGCGAGCTTGTTCTCTGAAATTGGAAAACAGACCGATATGTTTGTCCGTTTCTCTACGGTTGCGGGAGAACGTGGAGCAGCTGATGCTGAGCGAGATATCAGAGGTTTTGCAATGAAGTTCTATACAGATGAGGGGAATTGGGATTTAGTCGGTAACAACACTCCTGTGTTCTTTTTTAAGGATCCATTGCGTTTCCCGGATTTAAACCACGCGGTAAAGAGGGATCCGAAAACCAATATGCGAAGTGCACAAAATAACTGGGACTTCTGGACATCGATCCCTGAGTCACTGCATCAGGTAACGATTGTTATGAGTGATCGTGGTATTCCACGCGGAATGCGCCATATGCACGGTTTTGGAAGCCATACATTTAGTATGATCAATGCCAATAATGAACGAGTATGGGTGAAGTTCCATTTCAAAACGCAGCAGGGTATAGAAAACTTAAGTGATGAAGAAGCAGCTAAAGTAGTAGGAAATGACCGCGAAAGCTCACAACGGGATCTGTTCGAGGCAATTGAGAAGGGTGATTTCCCTCGCTGGAATATGAAAATTCAGGTAATGACTGAAGAACAAGCGAGAAATCATTACCATAATCCATTTGATTTGACAAAAGTTTGGCCTAAAGGCGAATACCCGTTAATTGATGTAGGTTATTTTGAATTGAACAGAAATCCTGAAAACTATTTTGCAGAGGTGGAGCAAGCGGCCTTTACTCCCGCTAATATTGTTGAAGGAATTGGCTTTTCTCCAGATAAGATGTTACAAGGACGTTTATTCTCATACGGCGACGCGCAGCGTTATCGTCTGGGTGTGAACCACCATCAAATTCCGGTAAACCAAGCAAGATGTCCGGTAAATTCCTTCCATCGGGATGGGGCAATGCGAGTCGATGGAAATTATGGTGCGAAAGTCCATTATACTCCAAATAGTCAGGGTGCTTGGAATGAGAGCCCTGAAGTAAAGGAACCGCCGTTGGCTATCCATGGCGATGCGGATCATTGGAATCACTATGAAGATGATAATGACCACTACACGCAACCGGGTAACTTGTTTCGCTTAATGACTCCTGAGAAACAACAGTTGTTATTTGGAAACACTGCGAGAGCGATCGATGGCGCAGAGGAATATGTAAAGATTCGCCATGCTCAGAATTGCTACATCGCCGACCCTGCATACGGAGAAGGTGTGGCGAAAGCGATGGGTCTGGATATTGATAAAGTAGTCACGAAGGAACTTTGTGACTGGTTTAGAGCAAACCCACAGTTTATGGTCAAGAAACCTTAATTTTTTCATAATAATAATAATTGAGTTGAAGGGCAGCTATATTTTGGCTGCCTTTTTTTTCCTTTCTTTTAATTTGTTTCGTTGGTATTTAAATTGCTAATTTTATAAATAAATGCAGTGTCGCATTGAAATATATCGCGAGAAATAAATGGAGCTTGAAACTATCGCAATACACGCGGGAAATTTAATCACGCCTGGAGGTGCAGCAATCCAGCCAATAACCTTATCTACAACTTTTCAACGAGATGCCGAGGGGGCTTACCCAAGCGGCTATATGTATACCCGGATTTCCAATCCGAACCGGGTTGCATTAGAAAAGGTATTGACAATGTTGGAAAAAGGAGAAGACGCCTGTGCGTTTTCTTCTGGAAACGCAGCGGGAAGCGCAGTTTTTCAAGCCTTAGAACCAGGCAGTCATGTGATCGCCCCTGCCGATATGTATCACGGGTTAAGAAACCAATTAAAGGTAGTTTACAAGGGAGTTTTGGATGTCGAGTTCGTCGATATGTCAGATTTGAAAGCTATCCAAGGTTCACTTAAGCCGAACACCAAGTTAATCTGGATAGAAACTCCGTCGAACCCTTTATTGTTAATAAGTGATATTGAAGCGATATGCAAGCTAGTTAAAGATAAAGACGTTAAAGTCTGTTGTGATAATACTTTCGCTACTCCTGTTTTTCAGAACCCTCTGGAGCTAGGTGCTGATTTGGTGATGCATTCTACAACTAAATACCTGGGTGGCCATAGTGATGCTTTGGGTGGTGGTTTAATTACGAAGGAAAAGGATGCCTTCTGGGATAAAGTAAGAGCCATTCAAGAGCATTCCGGAGCGGTGATTTCTCCATTTGATTGTTATCTAACCGTGAGGGGGATAAAAACCTTGCCTTATCGCATGAAAGGGCATGATGCAAACGCTAAACAGCTTGTTGCATTTCTCAGATCACATGCTGGAGTTGAAGATGTTTTTTATCCAGGCTTCGGTGGAATGCTTTCTTTTACTGTAAAAGGAGGAGAGACAGCAGCAAAACAACTCGTTAACTCGACAAAAATCTTTATTCAGGCAACCAGTTTAGGCGGCGTAGAAAGTTTGATTGAACACCGTGCTTCAATTGAAGGACCCGATACTAAAACCCCAAGAAATTTACTCAGGGTTTCAGTCGGCTTAGAAAATATTAATGACTTGATTGATGATTTGGAAAAAGCGTTGATTTAGTTTTATTTGCCACGGGTTGTATTGTATAGATCATACCAGTCTTGATGATCTAAGTCGATATCAAAGGCCTTGGCTATGTTTCTAATACGTTTTTCTTCCGTTGTCCCGATTAAGGGTAGCGCACCCAGTTTAATTAACCACGCAGCTGCAACAGATTCAATGTCCGCATTGTATTTCGGGCTGATTTCCTCAAGTTTCTCACGTACGCGTTGTGCCTGAGGGTCGTTGCCCGTAGCAATCCTTCCACCTGCTAACGGCGTAGAAGCAAGTGGTCGCATATACCGCTGTTTAATATAGTCGACCTGTCCGTTATCTAAAGCTTCAACATTTAAGAGGTTTAACTCGACATGATTTGTGACGATAGGAGTACTAAGATACGTGGCGAGCAGTTGGTGTTCGAAGACAGAAAAATTAGCGACACCGATATTTTTGATCTTCCCAGATCTCTTTAGGTTCTCCAGCGCTTGGGCTGTTTTTTCCAAATCTGAAATTGGGTCTAAATGATCAAGAAGAAAAATATCGATATAGTCGGTCTTTAGCTTTTTAAGCGAGCTTTCTACACTTTTAATAATATGCTCAGCAGAAGTATTATAATGCGGAACACGTATTTCTGGATTGTCCTTGTTTGGTAAGTTTAAACCGCATTTTGTAAATAAAACAACTTCTTCTCGGTTGATGACATTCTTGCCGATAAGATCACCGAAAACCTCCTCGCAATGATAGGAGCCGTAGTTATCACCATGATCAAAAGTGTTAATTCCGAGTTCAAGACAAAGGCGGACGATGCGCTCCATCGTCTGGGAAATATTCGTAATGTCATTCCATCGATAGAATCCATATATCGCCGGGGAAACTTTCGGCCCGGCGTCACTTAGGTATATACTTTTCATTCTGAGATTTTTTAAATTATTAACGATGAAATCTAAATCCGGTTTGGAAACATCAAACAAAATATGATTTCTTTCAGCGAATTTAAAAAAATGTAAGTAGTATGATGAATAAATGTTCATTTTTACTATATTAAGACAAGTTTTGAATATTAACAATCAATACTTGTAGGAGAAGTATCGCGGTCAACCGATTATGAGTTATGATAGATCTTCAATTTACGCCATTTCCAGAATTTCAGACCGAACGACTAATCTTGCGACAATTGCATGATACTGACGTCGATGAGGTTTATGAACTCCGATCCGATAGAGAAACCATGCGATACATACCACGGCCACTTGCACAGACCCGAGAGCATGCTCTGGATCACATACACATGGTCAATGATGAAATTCAGGCAAATAGATCTATTAATTGGGGAATAACACTAAAAGGAACTGATAAGCTGATTGGCTTAATTGGTCTGGTACGAATAAAAGCAAGTAATCGCCGCGCAGAAGTTGGTTACATTCTCCACGAGCATCATAGAGGGCAGGGAATTATGTCAGAAGCGTTGAGAAAAATTCTGGACTACGCTTTTCTGAATCTGAACTTTAATTCAATTATAGCAGTAATAGACCCGGATAATGAAGGTTCAAAGAAACTTTTGGAGCGTCATGCTTTTAAAAAGGAAGCACACCTCCGAGAAAATATCTTTTATAAAGGAGAATTTCGTGATACAGTGATATACGGGCTTCTGAGCAGTGAATATTAAAAATACAAAACCTCTTCAAGGCAAAATTGAAAAATAAAATTGCAGAAAAATTTTGACAGTTAAATTTTCTGTAATATGATAACATTAGAAACCTCAATTTTAGTTACAACAACAAAGACAAAGCGCCCATATTTATAAATATGAATATGGAGTTGAAAGCAGGACACATTATTTAGCTAATTCTCCCAACTCAGCTGGAAATTATAGTTTATTCGTGAGCTTGGACAAGCCGATTGACATTGGGGCAAATCAAAACCTTATTCTCAAAATGCGATCACGGCAAACCGTTGATATACTGACCAATATATTGACAATGTTTTAGTACCGGTCAGGACGTTTCTGTCTGACATTTCAAAAATACACCTATCAATTATATTGATAACATCATGCAAGGATCAAATGACTTCAAATCGTTAATTTCTCAACGACTGCTTATACATGCCTCCATGGTGGCCGGTCGGTGCCCCCGGTATGGACATACTCGTAGGGCTATTCCAGTATGTCCATACCGGGGGCATACAAGGGTCTCTGAACGAATACCTTGGATAGCGTAACTGTTTGATATCCGAAACTATCGGATCAGTGCAAAAAGTTGTAGGGGGGTATTTTCGGTTAGTGTCCGGGTGCTGTCTGAAAATACTCAAGCATCCAACGGGTACTTGCAGGTCATAGACCAGTAGCTGACCCCGCTGACGCACGACAGGGGCTCACATGCGCTGGCAGCCGACATCGGGCACCCAGACCATGCTGAATGGCAGCCCCATGACGTTGATGCTGACAAGGCCATCCGGATCTGCCGATTATGATGTCATCACGGTAAGAGCTATAACCAACGCCGAGACGGTACAGCTGGCCAAGGAAAATATCCTGACCGGCAACGGCGAGCGTTGCCACACCGTTCTTTGACATCTTGGTTTACACGTTTTATAAGGGAGAAGTTGGTTCATTTGCCCTGTCAGGGTTCAGTATCTAAAATCTAATCTGTATCTTCGTAAAGATGTAACAAATAAAAGATACAATGACAAAGTTGACCATACATATCCCCAATGCAGAGACCATCCAGGCAATGGAAGAGCTCAAAGCGGGCAAAGGAAACATATTTAATAGTGCGAAAGAATTGTTTGCAAGTATTAAATAGCCGTGTATAAATCAGGACTTCAAATAAGTTCTTAAAGGACTTAAGACGGCTCAAAAAGCGTTCGCCTCAAGACTTTCTGCGTTTGGAGGGAGTGGTAGAAGTGCTGGCTGAAAACGGACACAAAGGACTGGACAAAAAACACAGGGCGCACCGGCTTTCCGGAAATTACAAAGCCTATTGGGAATGCCATGTAAAGCCCGACCTATTATTAATTTGGGACGAAAACGAGGAATTGATGCTGATTGAACTCGTGCGTACAGGTACCCACGCTGACTTATTTTAAAGAAATCTGGACGCTAGGTCAGTGGCAGCGCGCAGAAATACTCTTCCGGTACTATCCCCCCAAATTTTTTTGCTTGATCCAGACTAATCCAGACTAACGAATATCTATGCTTAAATTGCAACCTAGTCCACAACTTTTTGCATTGATCCCAACTTTTTGCACTGATCCTCTTTAAGTGTTCACCTATTAAACGAAAAAAGCCCTTTACGTTGTTGTAAGGGGCTTTGAGGTGGTACCAGCTGGAATCGAACCAGCGACACAAGGATTTTCAGTCCTTTGCTCTACCAACTGAGCTATGGTACCTCAAACATTTAAAACTTTCGTTTCCTTTGTTTTGGGATTGCAAATGTAGCTTCTTTTTTGATATATGGAAAATTTTTGTGCAAAATAATCCAATATTTTTCTTTTATAATTGAAAATGAGCTTAATCAGTTTTGTTTTTATAAGACCTTCTCGTAGGCTTTGATTCTTCCAGTAAAGTTAAGATCGTTTCAATCGTATCTTTGTGCTCAAGGTAGTTTTTGTGATGCTGCTTCGCTACATCCAGTTTTTCTTGGAGAACTAGAATTTCTTTTTCAATCTCCTTGATGTGATTTTCTAACTGTTTTTCAATACTCTTCTTCCGATAATGCAGGACGTGTTGAGAGCCACCAGTCTTTTGTTTTGCCATAATTTTTGGTATTTGGTTGATGCTAATTGACTATAGACTAAGATAGTAAGAATATTCCGAATGATTTGTTTTTTGTTTATTTTGTCGATATTGGTTCCACTTAAAATTATAAGTTATGAAAGTCTTACTGAATCTTGCCTTACTCTTTTATATTCTGCCTGTGTTTGCAGGTCCTAATCTTTTAAAAGCACAAGACGCCATACCCGATACCAGTCTTTATCAGCGTGAGCAACTTGAGTACAATGGAGGGAAATTATCATACCGTATTTTGTATCCTGAAAATTTTGATAAGAATAAGGAATATCCGGTTATCTTGTTTTTGCACGGTGCTGGTGAACGTGGGAATGACAATCAGAAGCAGCTTACACACGGCGCTGGTCTTTTTTTAGAAAAGACTAACCGAAAGAAATATCCCGCTATTGTGATCTTCCCACAATGCCCGACCGATAGCTATTGGTCGAACGTTGATATCGAAGCGGATCAGAACGGGAAACGTAGCTTTCATTTTGGTACGGATGGGGAGCCGACAAAAGCGATGGAAGGGGTATTGGCTTTGGTTGATGACCTTCAGAAAAAGACTTATGTAAATCAAGATCAGATTTATCTGGGAGGCTTGTCCATGGGCGGTATGGGTACGTTTGAATTATTACGTCGCCGGCCAAATGTGTTTGCTGCAGCTTTTGCCATTTGTGGCGGAGATAATGTAGAAAATGTAAAGCATTATAAAGATGTGCCTCTCTGGATTTTCCATGGCGAGGATGATTCCATTGTTCCCGCAAGTCACTCGATCACCATCGTGGAGAAACTGAAGGAGTTGGGCTCAAAACCCCGTTTTAACTTGTATCCGGGCGTCGACCATAACAGTTGGGACAATGCCTTTGCAGAACCTAAACTTTTGCGATGGCTTTTTAGGAATAAAGGGGCATAAAAGGGACTACACGATGTCTATTCCATGTACATGAAAATCAAGATTAATCCGATTCGAACGGGTATTTTATTTCAAATTTTGTAGCTTAGACTTACAAAACAATTCATCCTACATAAAAAAATGAAAAAACAACTTATCTGGTGCTCAGCACTAATCACTTTCTTATTAATTTCTTTTACATCATATGCGCAACGGAATCGTTCAGGTCATCACTTGGAGCGACCGAAGCTCGTGGTGGGCATTGTAGTCGATCAGATGCGCTGGGATTATCTCTACCGTTATTATGATAGGTACGGAGAGGGTGGATTTAAACGAATGTTAAATGAAGGTTTTAGTGCAAATAATACGAATATTGATTATGTGCCAACGGTTACCGCGATTGGACATAGTACAGTATATACCGGATCTGTTCCTTCGATCCATGGGATTGCGGGTAATGACTTTATAATCCAGGCTACGGGGCAGCGGATGTACTGTGCGGAAGACTCATCTGTAGAAACCGTGGGGAGTAATACGGATGCTGGTAAAATGTCACCACGTAATTTATTGACAAGTACGATTACGGACGAGTTAAAGCTGGCGACGAACTTCCGGTCGAAGGTTATTGGCGTTGCAATCAAAGATCGGGGTAGTATCTTGCCGGCAGGGCATGCGGCCGATGCGGCTTATTGGTTTGATGGTAAAACCGGCGATTTTATTACATCTACTTATTATATGAATGAATTGCCGGCTTGGGTGAGTAATTTTAATAAACACAAATGGGTTGAGAAATTAATGAAAGAAGGGTGGGAGACGCTCTACCCGATTGATACCTACGTGCAAAGTTCGGATGATGACAATGCTTATGAAGGTAAATTCAGTGGGACAGAAGCGCCTACATTTCCAATTAATACCGCTAAACTCTTTCAGGAACAAGGGCCGGGGATGATCAGCTCGACACCTCATGGTAATACCTTGAGTATCGAAATGGCGAAAGCTGCAATTGAAAACGAACGCCTGGGGGATCATGATGTAACTGATTTCTTGGCGCTGAGTCTTTCTTCTACTGACTATGTCGGGCACCGGTTTGGGCCAAACGCGATTGAAGTAGAGGATACTTATTTAAGATTGGACAAGAGTTTGGAAGAATTCTTTAACTACTTGGATAAAAAGGTTGGAGCCGGTGAGTATACGGTGTTTTTGACAGCAGACCACGGTGGGGCGCATAATGTATCGTTTATGCAAGACAATCGTTTGCCGGCCGGAGCATGGCAGTCGGGGAAGATACTTAAAGACTTAAATGCTGCATTACAGGAAAAATTTTCTGCAGAAAAATTGGTTATAAGTTTATCCAACTATCAGGTTCATTTGAATAATCCGCTTATTAATGAACAACAAATGGATGTGGAGGCAATTAAAGAAGAGGCTATTGGTTTTCTGAAAAAACAAGAAGGGGTTAGTTATGTTGTAGATATGGAGAAGGCAGCTTCTGCCGCGATTCCGACACTGATAAGAGAGCGAATTGTAAACGGTTATAACCATAAGCGTAGTGGAAGTATTCAGGTTATTTTGGACCCGGCTTGGTACGGTAGTGGGTCGGAAAGACCGACTGGTACCTCGCACTCAGCTTGGAACCCCTATGACTCCCACATTCCATTAGTATTTATGGGCTGGGGAATTGAACAGGGTAAAACCAGTCGTCCGACGCACATGACCGATGTTGCACCAACTGTTGCGGCTCTTTTAAATATTCAGACACCGAATGGCACTATTGGCAAGCCTATTATTGAGGCGTTGAAAAAATAAAGTGCTTGGAGCTGACAGAGTGACCATGTTTTATTAATAAAATCAAATTCTATGAGAAATCTATTTCTTTATATTGGAGGTTCATTAGTAGCATTGTTATTAATCTTTACATGGTTTTACCCAGGGTTGATATGGTTAACTGTCGTTGTATTGCTGCTTTTTCTTGTCGGGATTTATAACATCTCTCAAGAAAGGCATACGATTCTGAGAAACTTCCCAGTGTTAGGTTATTTTCGTTATTTCTTTGAGTTTATTTCACCTGAACTACAACAGTACTTTATTGAGCGAAATACCGACGGGAAACCCATTCCGAGAACGATCCGGTCTATAGCTTACCAGCGGGCAAAGAATATTGAGTCGACCGTGGCTTTTGGCACGCAACTGGAAATTAATCATCGTAACTATGAAGGGCTTCGTCACTCGATATATCCTGCTCCGATTACAGAGGAGCTGCCCCGGATTACAATTGGTGGGGAGCAATGCAAACAACCTTATAGTGCGTCGCGCTTGAATATATCGGCTATGAGTTATGGGAGTTTAAGCTCGAATGCGATAAGAGCATTGAACTTGGGGGCCTTACGAGGTGAGTTTTATCATAATACCGGAGAAGGCGGGATCTCAGAGTATCATCTGCAGGGCGGTGACTTAGTTTGGCAGATTGGAACTGGGTATTTTGGCTGCCGTGACGCAGATGGTAACTTTAATCCTGAGATGTTTAAGGAGAGAGCCGCGTTGAAAGAAGTGAAAATGATTGAGCTGAAACTGTCTCAGGGTGCAAAGCCGGGGCATGGTGGCGTGTTGCCAGCAGTGAAGAATACGGAAGAGATCGCCAAGATTCGGGGGCTTATACCGTATACGACGGTGCTGTCACCTCAACATCACCGGGCGTTTTCAAATGCGAGGGAGTTGATACAGTTTATCGGTACATTAAGAGATCTTTCGGGTGGTAAACCTGTTGGTTTTAAGCTCTGTATTGGTCGTACTGATGAATTTATTGAGCTTTGTGAGGTCATGAATGAATTGGAGATATATCCTGATTTTATTACCGTTGATGGCGCAGAGGGTGGAACTGGGGCGGCTCCACTGGAGTTTTCGGACGCTGTAGGTATACCGTTGGAGCCGGCACTTATTTTCGTACATCAATCGTTGGAGAAATACGGAATACGTAAAAGACTTCGTTTAATATGTAGTGGTAAGATTATTTCAGCCGCATCGTTCTTGAAAGCGTTGTCTTTGGGTGCGGATGTTGTAAACAGTGCTCGTGGGTTTATGCTTTCGTTAGGGTGTATTCAGGCTTTGAGGTGTAATACAAATGATTGTCCGACGGGAGTGGCGACGCAAGATAAGGTGCTTGCAAAAGGGCTTGTTGTTAGGGAAAAGAAAGATCGTGTATATCATTTTCACCATAATACCTTACACGCAGCAATGGAATTATTGGCGGCGTGTGGGAAGAAAAGTTTTGGTGATATCAGTATGGATATGTTTATGAGGGGAGATGAATTTATGCATTTGTCAGATATCTATTTCCCGAACTATCTGGATGATTTTACGAAGGTGAGAACGGATGAATCTACTTTTACGAAAGTAGGCGACCGGCCAAATGTTAAGTGATGTTAAACAATAGTATTGGTAGGAATAAATTCTATTAATTTAATTAAATTTGATAAACTAAATTTCACGAAAGAAAAGAGTAGCTATTATGATATCGAAAGAAGAGATTATCGATAAAATACGTGTATTAATGAAGGAGCTTTCTGAATCATTTGATCATATATCAGATTCAGAAAAAGATGTCCATCCGCTGGAGTTTCAACTGTTTGAAGCGAATGCAACTTACTTTACAGAACATACGACCATCCTGCGCAAGCTCGAGGAGGAAAGTTATCTGAATAAGAGCAGCGATAAGGAAAACTTGGAGACGGTTGGGCAGCTTGCGGAAAGCAGCGAGGAAGTAAACGAGATTAGCGACTCGAAAGAGGAGGAAAGCGAGGGTGCGGTAGAGCAACGGGAAGCTATCTTTTTCACACCACCGATTGAAAATCGTGATTCAAACGAAAAGGCAGATGAGCAGCAAACGGTAGATGAGATTCCGGAAGAAAAAGAGGATTCAGACAAAGAGGATGCTAGTAATGATGAGAACTTAAGTGATGAGCGGGCTAGCGAGGATGTGTCCGCCGAGGTTGAAGAGGCAGAGACAGAGGAAGCGAAGGAGGAGGAGAAGGATAGTCCAGAAGAGAAAGATACTCGGGACTCTGAGGTAGAAGATACTAGCGAAGAAGAGAATCAAAAGCAAGAAGAGAAACAACAGGAAGAGGAACAACAGGATAAGCAGGACGCCGCAGATCAAACAGCTTCTTCACCGGCGGTAGAAGATCAAACGGATGAGGAAGAAGATCATTCGAAGTTGAAATCATTTTTTGAGCCTTTTGATGTTCCGGCTGAATTAGCTAACCAAGTGACGGGTAATACAGATTCAGAAGAATCAACTTCGGCTGGAGAGGATTCGAACAAAAGCCAACCAGAAGACAAAACGGAAGTAGAACCTGAAGCAAAAGAGGTAGCAGCCGAAAAAGCAGATAGTAAAACAGATAAAGAAGAGGAAAAGAAAGTTACTTCAGAAGTAGTGATTGAAGAGAAGACTGTCAGCGTAGAGCCGGAGCGCCCGATGAGTTTGAATGAGCGCCTTTTTGCACAGAGAAAAAGCGCAACGCCTGAAGAGAAGCCTGTTTCACTTAATCAGTCTGCAAGTATTGCAAAACCTACTCTGCCCAAACAGCAGCGTATTCGCGATATCAAATCGGGGATCAATTTAAACGACAAGCTGCTTTTTATTAAAGATTTATTTAATGGTTATAGTTTGGCATACAGCGAAGCAATTGAGCTCTTAAATCGTTTTGAAACAATGGAGGATGCTGATCGTTTTCTGCAGACCAACTATGCTGCGAAAAACAATTGGGGAACAAAGCAGGCAACAGTTGAAAAACTGTACGCGATTTTGCGAAAAAGATACGGTTAGTTACGGATTAACTTTTCTTTTCATCCAAAAAATGAAGTGTTTTTTAAGATGATCGGATTTAGAAGGACTGTATATTGAACAGTCCTTTTCTATTTGCATCTAGCTTCAGCAGGATAAAAAGCAAGATTGTGAAACTCCACAAAGATGACCCTCCGTAGCTAATAAATGGCAATGGTATCCCGATCACAGGAACAACCCCCAGGGTCATCCCGATATTGATGAAAAAATGGAAGAAGAGGATAGAGACGACCCCATAACCATAGATTCGGGCGAAATGTGATCGTTGTCGCTCTGCGATATGGATCAGCCGCAAAAGAAGCCCCAGGTATGTCAGAACCATAATCGATGATCCTAAGAAGCCCCATTCTTCGCCGATCGTACAAAAAATAAAGTCGGTACTCTGTTCAGGTACAAAGTTGTATTTTGTCTGTGTACCCTGCAAATAGCCTTTGCCTAAAAGCTGGCCGGAGCCGATAGCGATCAATGACTGGTTGACATTATAGCCTTCGCCACGTGGGTCATCGATCTTTCCGAGCATTACTTCGATTCGGTTACGTTGATGGCTCTGTAAGATCTCATTATAGGCAAAATCGACCCCTAGAATAAAGATCGTCGCTGCTCCGAACAGTGTCACTCCGGTAATGATCGCTTTGCGAGATCTTTTGGTAAAGTAAACAAGGATAGCACAAACAACGGCTACGCCCAGAATAACGGTCCATTGAGGGAACAGCAAGGATAAGATAAAGAGGGCAATTGCCGAAGCGCCAATAAGTAAAAAGATACCGGACACATAACCCTCACGATAGAATACGAAAATTAAAGCAAAGAAAGCTAGGGCTGATCCTGTATCGGGTTGTAACATGATTAATCCAACAGGCAGAAGGAGTAGTAAAGACCCTACAAGAAGGGTTTGGAGGTTAGGGTTTTTATTACTGTGGGCGTTGAGGTATTTAGCGAGTATCAGGCAGGATGCTAACTTGGCAAACTCGGATGGTTGTAAACGGAATGACCCGAGCGGGATCCAAGCTTGGTTACCACCGACATTTCGGCCTACAATTAATACCACAATCAATAATATAATGGTGATTCCGTAGAAAATAGGGGCGACCGAACTATAGAACCGGCTATCGATAATCAGAATGACGGCAGCCAGGATAACTGCCGATACAATAAAAATGAACTGCTTTCCATAATTAGTATCAATACTAAGCAGACTTGGATGTTCAGGGTCGTAAACGGCAGCATGAATATTAAACCAGCCAATAATGCAAAGTGCTAACCATAGCAATATGGTTAACCAATCGATCCCTGAGCCGAAGAACTTCCTGTTTAAATTTGTCATTCTGCTGCTTTTTTTATATCTGGTAAAATGCTCCCTTTGTAGATACGATCTTGGATGTGTTTTGGTAGTGTAATTGTATCTTTCAGATATTTTTCAACCATCATGCTTGCTATTGGTGCTGCCCAAACCCCTCCGTAGCCTGCGTTTTCAACGAAAACGGCAATTGCTATCTTAGGGTTTTCCCTTGGTGCAAATGCAAAGAAAACTGCGTGATTTGTACCGTGAGGGTTCTGTACGGTCCCGGTTTTTCCGGCCATTTCAATATCTTTGATTTTAACGGAATAAGCTGTTCCGCCAGGTTGATTGACCGCACGGCTCATTCCTTCGATTACGGGTTCAAAATACTGTGCGTCTACGCCAACGGGTATTTTTTCGGAAAACTCAGGTTTGACGATTTTCTTTTCGCCGATGGATTTAATCAAGTGTGGACGATAGTAAAAGCCACGATTGGCTACGATCGCCATGACGTTTGCCATTTGAAGAGGGGTGATCCCCATCTCTCCCTGTCCGATGGATAAAGAGATATTATAAGCGGAGGTCCACTTGTCGCTGCCGAAGTGTTTGGTGTAGTATTCTGATGTGGGTAAGTTTCCAGCGTTTTCACCTGGGAGATCGATACCGAGCTCTTTACCGATTCCGAAACGCTGGATCGCTTCATGCCAATCTTTGTAGGACTCTGACGGCTTCTTGCCGCGGCCATCAATCATCCGTGCAAATGCAAAAGCATAGTATGGGTTACACGAAGCCTGGATAGAGGTTGCCAGATTGATGGAGCCATGGACGTGAGTACAACGCATATAGCCGCTCCGTCCGTACCGATAGCCACCTACACAATGGTACCTCATATCTTTATCGATTACCTGCGCTTGTTGGGCTACAAGGGCGGATATTACTTTAAAAACCGATCCCGGGGGGTACTGCGCTTGCATAGGGCGTATGAACATAGGCTTTAACGGGTCGTAAAGCAACTTCATATAGTTGTTTCCACGTTCCCGACCCACCATCATATTGGGGTTGTAAGACGGACTGCTTACAAAGCTTAAAACTTCACCAGTGGCAGGTTCAATAGCAACGATACTACCCAGCTTATTTTTCATAAGCGTTTCGCCGAGTTGTTGTAACTCTTTATCGAGCGAAGACATTAATTCTTCTCCGGCAACTGCCAGGGTATCGTACTTGCCGTCTGCAAAATGCCCTTTCGGACGGTTGAAGGCATCCACCATAACGTTTTGGACACCACGCTGACCGCGGAGCAACTCTTCATACGCTCGTTCGACACCGCTTACGCCGATATAGTCGCCCGGTCTATAAAAGCCATTGCTTCGTTCAATATCCTTTTCGGTGACTTCATTGATATACCCAAGAAATTGGGCAGCAATGCTATCTGGATAATTTCGTACGGTTCTGTTTTGAACATAGAAGCCCCGAAACTCATAAAGGTGTTCTTGCAGTCGGGCATAGGTTTCGGCGGATAATTGTTTTTCGAAAATGGACGCCTTGTACGGTGAATAATTTTTTGCTTTAAGAAAACGCTTATCAAACCCTTCTTTGTCAATACCCACCAGTTCACAAAAAAGTGTTGTATCCATTTCTTTAACCTCGCGAGGCGTTACCATCAGATCGTAAACCGGTTCATTCTGAACGAGGACTTCGGAGTTCCTGTCAAGGATAACCCCGCGTGCGGGATAGATAACTATCTTTCTTAAAACGTTGTTTTCCGCGGATAGGTAGTAGGAGTCATCAATAACCTGGATGTAAAAAAGTCGCAAAAGAATGACTGCGGCAGCTGCAATGATGATACCTTGGATAATGTATTTTCGTGCAAAATAACTGTTCACCGCTTTTTCCTTCTATATAAGATCAACTCAAATAAAACAATCAGAACGGTGGTAAAGATACAACTAAAAAGAATGCTAGTTAATGTATAGAGGAAGTTATTTAAAGAAAACACTTCTAATAAATAGAGTGTGAAATGATGGAAAAAGCTGAGAACGAATGCATAGATAAAAAACCATCGGAACGATATTTGACTGATACCGGGTGTGGACGAGGTTTCATAATCATCATCTTGAAGGGTGAGATTAATGAAAACAATGCGAGCCCAAGCGAGAGTAACGCAGGCAGCAGCATGAACCCCTAAGGTGTCGTAAAATGCATCAACTGTGATTCCTGTGAGGAAAGCGATCGTGAAAAGAAAAAATTTGGGTATTCGTGCCGGCAGTAACATCAGCGCCATGATGTAGGGAAAGGGAGATGCCAGGTTGTAATAACCGATATTTTTGAAAAGAAAGACCTGAGCAAGAATAAGCACCAGAAATCGTATGATATTCTCTATTAGTAACTTAGCCATTGTCCGTGTTTTGTTCCTCTAGTTGTTCCTTTTCCGTTGCTAGTTTGTCCGTTACAATATATACATAACGTAACGTACTGAAGTCATTGTTCAGTTTAATTTTGATATCCAGGAAGCTACTTCCGCTTGTAATGCCGGTCTCTTCCACTTGTCCGATGATGATACCGGGTGGAAAAAGAGAATAACCAGATGTGACTACCCTCTCTCCCTTCTCAACTTCTACGTGATTGGGTATATCCCTTAAAACGGCGTATTGGGGATCAACCGCATTTTGTCCCCATACGAGCGAACCAAAAGCCTCGCTTTTTGATAAGCTGGCACTGACTCTGGTGTCAGAATGCAGAAGCGATTGAACAGTTGAAAAATTGGGCGAAACATTTAGAACAATCCCGACGACACCATTTGATGAGATAACTCCCATGCCTTTTTTGATTCCATGACGAGAACCGCGATTAACGGTTAGATAGTTGTTTTTTTGATTAATACTGTTGTTTATCACTCGCGCTTCTGTATAGCTATATTGTGGCTCGAGCAATGTATCTCGTATGGTGCGAGATATCATCTCATTATCGTAATTGGAACTTTTTAATAGTGCGCGCAAAGCAGCGTTCTCATGAGCAAGTGTTAAATTTGTTTCATTAAGATCGATGTAAGCTTTAAAATAATCAACCTTTTCGTATGCTCGTCCGACCACCTCGTTAGACGAGTTTATCGCACTTGCACGCTGAAATGAATTGTTTCTGATAGTTAAGATAAAAGATAGCGCAAAAAAAAGGATAAACAAGAAGAATGTGCTGTATCTGTTAATGAATATCCAAAGGTTTCGCATATCTTATCATTCAGCTGAAGATATGAGTTAGCCGGCAGCTAGTTGACCTCTAAGGGTTTGAGCTCATATCTCAATTCTTTCTATTGCATTAAAAATTTAAAACTACCGATATTTTTTAATGAGATCCCTGTTCCTCTTACAACTGCACGTAAAGGGTCTTCAGCAATATGAACCGGTAATTTGGTTTTTGAATGCACACGTTTATCGAGTCCACGTAACAAAGCGCCCCCGCCCGTTAGATAGATCCCTGTCTGATAGATATCGGCCGAAAGTTCCGGAGGTGTGATCTCTAGCGCTTTCAGGATGCCTTCTTCTATTTTCGAAATAGATTTGTCCAGACAGTGGGCAATTTCTGTATAAGAGACGGTGATTTGTTTAGGGACACCGGTCATCAGGTCTCGTCCCTGAACAGCGAAATCTTCTGGTGGATCCTGAAGTTCGGGTAGGGCGGAGCCTACTTCGATCTTAATTTTTTCTGCAGTACGTTCGCCGATCATGATGTTGTGTTGACGGCGGATGTAGTTGATAATATCTGAATCGAAGTTGTCACCTGCTACACGTATAGACTGGTCGCAGACAATACCTGAAAGGGCAATAACTGCAATTTCCGTTGTACCCCCACCGATGTCGATGATCATGTTCCCCATTGGTTCATCTACGTCAATTCCAATTCCGACAGCCGCAGCCATCGGTTCGTGGATAAGGTATACTTCTTTTGCGCCTGCAATTTCGGCAGAGTCTCGCACCGCACGTTTTTCAACTTCCGTAATCCCTGATGGGATACATATTACCATCCGTAACGATGGGAAAAACCAGCCTTTTCCATTATTAATTTTTTTGATCATCCCCCTGATCATGTGTTCTGCTGCATTAAAATCAGCGATCACACCATCTTTTAAAGGGCGAACAGTTCGAATATTTGCGTGGGTTTTTCCTTCCATTTGCATAGCCTGACGGCCGATGGCGATTACCTTGTTGGTAGTGCGATCGAATGCTACGATGGAAGGTTCGTCAACAACAACTTTGTCGTTATGTATTATGAGTGTATTAGCAGTACCTAAATCAATGGCAACTTCTTGAGTAAACCAGTTAAATAATCCCATCCGGATTTCTTTTAAGAATTTATAAAATAGATTGCAAAGTTAATCGCTTTTTACAAAAGAAGCTTACTAAATCTATAAAAAAGATTCAATAAACGTGGTGTCAAAAAAACATTGTTCTGCAACGAAAGCCCTAAAATAGAAAATTAATGTTTAAAATGACGAACACCAGTTAAAACCATCGAAACATTCCTGTTGTTGGCCATTTCGATCGATTCTTTGTCTTTGATTGAACCGCCCGGTTGTAAGATCGCTTTGATACCCGCATTGCTAGCTATTTCAACGCAGTCTGGAAATGGGAAAAAGGCATCAGAGGCCATTACAGAACCCTCTAGCGGAAACTTGAAATGTTTTGCTTTCTCGATCGCTTGTTTAAGTGCATCTACCCTGGAGGTTTGACCAACTCCACTTGCTAAAAGCTGCTGATCTTTAACAAGAACAATCGTATTCGATTTGGTGTGCTTTACAATTTTATTAGCAAAGGCGAGGTCATCAAGTTCTCTTGCTTCGGGTTGCCTCTCGGTAACAGACTCCATCTGTTCAACGCCTTCTATTGCTAGGTCTTTGTCTTGCTGAATAATACCATTCAATAGTGTTTTGAACTGATTTTTAGGAAGCTCAACGTCTTTGCGCTGCAAAATAATCCGGTTCTTTTTACTTGTTAAAACACGCAAAGCCTCGTCACTAAATTCAGGCGCGATTAAGACTTCAAAGAATAGTTTGTTAATGTCTTGCGCTGTCTCTTCGTCGATCGTTCCATTTGCGATCAGTACACCTCCAAAAGCGGAAACGGGATCACATTCGAGCGCAGATTTCCACGCGTCGAAAATCGAGTCTTTACTAGCTACACCGCACGCATTTGTATGTTTCAAAATCGCAAATGTAGGTGTGCTGAATTCATCGATCAGCGCGACCGCAGCATCAACATCAACCAGGTTGTTATAAGAGAGTTCTTTGCCATTTAGTTTTTCGAACATGGCATCCAGATCTCCATAGAAAACGGCTTTCTGATGAGGATTTTCACCATAACGCAGTGCTTTGAACTGGCTTTCGCTATGTTTGAATAAGGTTAGAGGTTCTTCGGTGGTGGAGTTAAAATAGTTGAAGATAGCTGTATCGTAATGTGAAGATATATGGAAGGCTCGCTTTGCAAAATATCTTCGTTGTTCCAAGGTTGTATATCCTTCGTTTTCGACAAAAAACATCTCAAACTCCCGATAATCATCCTTCGAAGATAAAATCGTTACGTCTTGATAGTTTTTTGCTGCCGCCCTAATTAACGATATTCCACCAATATCAATTTTTTCGATAATGTCTTGTTCGGTTGCGCCAGACTTAACTGTTTCTTCAAAGGGATAAAGGTCGACAATAACCAGGTCGATTTCCGGAATCTCATATTCATTAATCTGCTCTTTGTCGCCTGCATGATCACGCCGCGACAAGATACCTCCAAATACAGACGGGTGAAGGGTTTTGACGCGCCCGCCTAAGATAGATGGATAGCCAGTCAGATCCTCTACAGGTATTACATTAATCCCAAGATCTTTGATGAATTTTTCAGTTCCTCCGGTTGAGTAGATATTGACACCATATTTATCCAATTGTTGAACAATAGGCTCTAGGTTGTCTTTGTAGTAAACAGATATCAGTGCGTTTTTAATTTTAACAGGTTGGCTCATTATATATAATCAAAAAGTTAAACGATTAGAGTTCTTTGACGATGGACTCAATAATTCTAGGGAAATGCTGATGTTCTAGCTGTTGTCCTTTGAACTTAATTGATTCGATGGTATCGTCTGGGTCGATCTTGTATTTTGCTTGATAAATGATTTTACCTTCATCAAACTTGTCGTTAGCGTAATGGATGGTTATGCCCGATTCGCTCTCTTTTGCATCTAATACAGCACGATGAACATGATCTCCATACATTCCCTTACCACCATAATGAGGCAGGAGGGCAGGATGGATATTAATGACCCGGTCGGGGAAAGCATTTAATAGGTTTTGAGGTACCAACCAAAGAAATCCTGCAAGGACAATCAGGTCTATTTCTAAGTTTTTTAATAATTGAACGATCGAGTCTGTTTTATAAAACTCATTGCGATCAAAAACATGTGATGGTGTCTCGAAGTTATCAGCTCGCTGAAGAACGTATGCATCTGGATTGTTACTGAGAATGATCGATATCTCGGCCAACTCATGGTCTTTGAAGTATTCCAGAATTTTTTGGGTATTGGATCCTGATCCGGATGCAAATATTGCGATACGCTTTTTCAAACTATGAAATTTTTCTTCAAAGATATTAATATCACGCGACAAAGAAAAAGTAACGGAGCAGTAAATTGATTTATTTTTATAATTTTGGTCGATTTAGCGATTGAATTCAAAGCACTAGACATGAAACGCACTTTATTGATATTTTCACTGATTATTTTAATAGGTTCTGCCTGTTCAAATTCAAAACCAGCGAACGTGCCAGAAATGGTTCCGGAGTTTACTTTCTTTAACATAGTTGATAATCAACCGATCACGAGAACAAGTTTGGCGATTGAAGGTAATGTTGTGTTCTTATTTTTCGATACAGGCTGTATTCATTGCAGAAATGAGATCGCGATGATGGGCGAAAATTTTGATCAATTCAAGAATGCAACATTCTATATGGTATCTCAGCAAGACAAGGCTATTGTAGCAGATTTTATGAATACCTATGGAAAGGGACTTCAAGGTAAACCAAATGTGCATGTTCTGCTAGATAACCGTTATGAGTTTTTAGCTAAATTTCAACCGGTTCAGTATCCAGCACTCTATGTGTATGGGCCAGACCGGAAACTGAAAAGTTATCTGGACGGTGAAAATGGACTCGATAAGATCCTTGCTGCTGTGAATCAATAGGATGATGATGAAATAGCAATCGTTATTTTTCGAGCGCTGCTTTCAGTTTTGCGTATCCAGATTTGCTTACACTAATAGAGCTTTTATCTTTAAGTATAACCTTGTGACTTTCCTTTTCATAAGGTTCTATGCGTATTATCTGATCGATACGGACGATAAACGATCGGTGTACCCTTACAAATTCATCGGGATTTAGATTCTTTTCAAAAAAAGTTAAGGTGCTTTTTTTTAAGGCGCTTCCCTCGTCTGTGTGGATTGACACATAGTCGTCATCTGCCGCGAGGTAGTTTATTTTTTCTACCGGAATTATTTTTATATTGTTTCCAGTGCGTACCAATACACGATCGAGTCTGGTATCTTCCTCTTCTTTTACTTTTTCGATAAACGATTTCGTCTTTTCTTTTCCGGTATTTGGGTTTTGAGATAAATACTTTTCGATGGCTTTCGCAAACCTTGCCTTGCTGATAGGCTTTAATAAATAGTCAACTGCATGTTGTTCAAAAGCACGTAAAGCAAACTCTTCAAAGGCTGTTGTGAAAATAACGGCCGGAGGTTCATCTATTAATTCTAATAGTTCGAAGCCAGTTATTTTTGGCATTTGAACGTCTAAAAAAATCAAATCGGGGCTTATTTCAGCAATGGCTTTTGCGGCTTCGAAACCATCGCCACATTCTTTAATAACCTCTATTTGTGGATAATCAACGAGGTATTCGCTTATGATACTGCGTGCTAACGGTTCGTCGTCTATGATTAAAGCTTTGATCATTCTGGTTGGGGGATAGAGATTGTTGCAGTAAAGATATGTTTTCCTGCATTTGTATGCAACAAATCGGTTCTGCCATATATGAGAAAGAGCCTGCGTTCGATACTCCTTAAACCAAACCCGGAACTTTTCTGTTTGCTTTGACTGTCTGGATCAAATGGGTTTTTGACACGGATATTAAGTAAATTATCCTGTTTGTATATATTGATTTGAATGTCAACTTGACCGGTGATATTATACAAGCCGTATTTAATCGCATTCTCAAGAAGTGGCTGAATGATCATCGCCGGTACTTGTACGTTTTCAACTTCTTCTTTATTAATCGTAATATTTAAACGATGTCCGAAGCGGACTTTTTCGATATCGATGTAAAGTTGTAAGTGTTCGAGCTCGTCGTCAATGTCGAGTAATTGCTGATCATCCATATGTAGCGTGCCTCGCAGAAAATCTGATAATTGAAAGACCATGGTTCTTGCAAGCTCAGGCTTTTGGGTGATGAGCGCGATGATAGAGTTTAAACTATTGAATAAAAAATGTGGCTGAAGCTTTTGTCGTAAGCTGTAGAGCTCTGCCTCCCGTGCCATTTTTTCGGTATCCGCTTTTCGGTTCTCGTTTTCTCGATTGTTTTGCTGTATATTCCACAAGACATTGATGACGGCCATGCAGCCAATCAGTAATCCGGCTGCGAGAAATCTTAAGGGTAGTGAATAGTCTAAAAACTCTTGGTATTCATCTGATGCAATGACCCAGCCGATGGCATAGCGGACTACAGCGAGAACAATAATTGTCAGACTAATAACCCAAACGAGGATGTAAGTGGTTTTTTCCTTCTGAGGTTGGTAGTAGTATAGGACACTCGAGATAACATAGCAAGCTATTGTGATAACAGCAGCCGATATGAGGCTGTCGATAATAGCTGCATACAATGTGGTCCCATACCAGAATAAGAGACCACATTGTATAATCGACCAAGCAACAAAAATAATCGAACAGCTTAAAAGGAAGAAGCGATTTTGTTGTAGGGTTGGTTGTTGGTTGGCCTGGATCATTCTAATTGCTTTGCTTACCTTGTTTTGATCGTTATGCCACCGAAAATTGATGTCCCTTTGATATATAGAACTTTCGAACGGTCTGGTACAGCTGGCGTATGGAAGCGTTTATCCTCAATACCACCGAAAATTGACGCCATTTCGGGTTGTATAACCCAATGGGAAGGTGCAATAATGGTTGTGCCCCCAAATAACTGAACAACTTCTAGCGTAGCGGGTCCTTTTAGGTCGGCACGCATTAAGTTGATGGTCGATCCGCCCATGATATTAACAATATCCCCACCTTTGAAGTTTTGAGAAACGATGTAGTGTTTCCCATCACCAAATATGGAGGTCGAGTCGATGAAATCATCAGGATTGCCAGCATATTCGTTGTGATTATCGTCTTTGGTTTGTTGTGAGTTGTCTTCATTTTCGTTTGTTTCTTCTCCCATACTATGGGGGTCTATCGTGTCTGCAGGGTCATCGGCAGGCTCACTTTTCACTCTTTTATCCCAAACAAAATCTTCACTGGGTTCTGCTGTATACGATCCTTTTCTGTATCTCATTCGTCTTTTTTGAGACTTTCCTTTTATTAGGAAGAAGCCAATAATGATTAGTAGTACTGGCCAAATTAGCGGTCCGATGCTAAAATCGAGGGTATTGCTAAGGAAGAAAAAAGCACCGATCCCGATGAGTATGTATGAGGCTCTATTTTCAAACCCTGACTTGGCTCCGATTATCGCACCAATAATAATGAGAATCATTGGCCACTGGAAGAGCCATCCGATATAGATGGCTGGAATGAGTTTGTCTAATAATAATAAGCCACCGATCAAAATTATAATGAGACCGATGAGTGTTCTGCTAGAATTGCTGTTTTTATTTTTATGTTGTGTGTTCATTTTCTTAAAGTTTTAATCAAATATACCGACATCGGCTCGTGTTCAAAAGGATAAATAGTTGTAAACCATAAAAAAATCGGTGAACGAATCACTTTTGTCGGTAAAAGAAAATGTGTCCCTGTTTTTTACGCAGGTAGATCTGGATATATTAGTATATGGCTTGGTTTTTGTAATATATTATGTTTTTTAAACGACATGATGAAACAAACTTACCTAATTTTTTATTTTGTCCTTTATAGCCTATTTATTTGTTCTTTTACAGTTGTAAAAGCTGATACCTATCCTGAGGTTCTGTTTGCTAATAGCAATTTGCCATATAGTTATGCGAATAGTAAGGTGACCTATGCTGGGTCAAGTTGGATTATGAACGTACGGAAGAACTTGCCGGTGTCTGATTCCGTTTTTTTTACGCCGAAAAATTCACTGGTATTGAAGTATGTATCCGCTGAGGGAGGTGAATGGAATGCAGACATCTTTTATCAGGACAACTACCTTCCGGAGAATAATTCAGTTTTGATTTTTAAACTCTACGTACATTCTCCAACTGAAGTAACAGAACTGCCTGCAATCCAACTGATTCATGCTGATTCGAGTAAAACTGATCAAGTACAATTAGCGAATTATATCGATTCATATCAAGAGAATATGTGGGTTTCAGTAGAAATACCGCTGAATCAGATTGGGCAATTTCAGACTGATAAAGGTATTGCCGCTATTAGTTTTGTCCAGTCTGGGAGTGACGGTAAGAATCATTTACTTTATATTGATCAAATTGAAGTTCTTCCGCGGCGAACTCCGCAAAATCGTTTAACCGGTGCAGCGGTTCTGCAGCATGTTAAGGCTTTTGAACGCCATGTTGATATTACCTGGCGTCTCCCTTTAACACCGAGTCTACGTTATATAAAGATTTACCGTTCGGAGGATAATAAGGATTTCCAACCCGTGGCGATACGGCCGGTCTTTTCGAGTCGTTATAGCGATGTGGTTCCTGAGACAGGGAAGGAGTATTATTATAAAATAGCCTGGGTAGATTACCAGTATCGTGAGTCCCCCTTTAGTGAGGTGGAGAAGGTTCAAACGAAAACAATGACCGATGCTGAACTGCTAGACATGGTACATCATGCAAATATCAAATATTTTGCTGACGGCGCAGAGTTTAATAGTGGAATGCAGCTATTAAGACCGGGAACTAAAAGTGCCATTGTTTCCCCCGCATTAACCGGCGTTGCTATTATGGCCAGTATCAGTGGTGTCGAACAAAAGATTTTTACCCGAGAACAATTAACAGCGCGAGTAATAAAGATCGTGCGGTATTTGCGTGGGGCAGAGGCTCGTTATGGTGCCTTTCCGGCATTGATGGATGGACGGACAGGAGAGGGTGTTTATTCGGCGGAAGAGGGCTTTGTGGTTGATTTGAATAGTACTTCTTTGCTCATACAGGGCTTGTTAACCGCAAAGCAATACCTGAATGCAGATAACCAAGTTGAAGCAGAACTAAGGGAAAAGATCAATGAAATATGGAATGCGGTTCAGTGGAACAAGTTTACGACAGAACGGGATTCATACCTCTATACGAACTGGTCGGAAAAGACCGAATTTTCTAACGCATTGCCCCTTCTTGGTAGGGATGCACTGACAACCTATTTACTTGCGTTGGCCTCACCCAATAATAATATCGAGCTAGATTCTTACAATGATGCAATGAATCGGTTTTACAATGTCGATACGGCTCTTGTTGATGATATAGAAGAGCTTAGCTTGCCCTCTGCGGATACGACATCTGCAAAGGCTCCGGATTTAACTGTATTGAGGCCGATGGTTCAACTTGTAGATACGACGGAGTCGTTAAGTTCCGCAGACAATGTTCACTACGGTTTGCCGCTAGCTGTGATGGGTGTCGAAGAGTCGCTCAGTAGAATATTGTCGTCTTTTTTAGTGTTCGACCCACGGGGGAAACGCGATAAATATGCCAATTATTATCATGAGCTACAAAACCACGTTCTAATCCAGTATCGCAAATCTCTTGAAGAAAACCAGCTTCCAATAAGCTTAGGTGAAGGTTTAATGGTTAATGCCAAAGGTTGGGTGTCCCCGTCATCAACCGTTGCTACCTACCCGGTTAATGCGGAGTTTGCAATGAAAAATCTGATCGATGTCTATCGAGAGTATTCAGAATTATTTTGGGATGAATATGGTTTTCGGACAATTAATCTTGTGAGAAATCAGGAAAGCATGAAGTGGCAGGGGGTGCGTTACGGTATATCTGCAATTATGATAGAGAATGGGAAGAGCAATTTGCTTTGGAATTTGTTTTCGAAAGATGAAGATGTGGACCGGATTGTCCGTGCTCTTTTTACAGCTGACCCGGAAAAAGATAATTCTCAATAAAATAAATTATTGTATATGTAGGTTGGAATGCATATCTTTGCACTTCTAAATTTTAAACGAAAGGGGGTAGTAAAATACATGATTATAGTAAATGTTAAAGAAGGCGAGTCGTTAGATAGAGCTTTGAAGCGTTTTAAGAAGAAATTCGAAAAGACAGGTGTGCTTAGAGAATTACGTTCTCGTCAGGCTTTTGAGAAGAAGTCAGTATCCCGTCGTGTTCAAGTTAAGAAAGCGATATACAAGCAGAAATTAAATCAAGAGTCAATTTAATTTTTATTGTCTTTACATATTAAAAAACTATTTGTAACTTCAAGTTGTTGAGGAAGCAAATAGTTTTTTATGTTTTTAGAGCGTTTCATAAATTTTTTAAAATACGAAAAGAACTATTCGGTTCATAGTATAAACGCTTATAGAAAAGATATTGAAGCCTATTTAAACTACCTGGAAAATACGGGTTTTCGCATAGAAGATGCTACCCACCATCAAGTCAGGGCATTCTTAGCACAGTTGATGGAAAAGAAACTTCACCCAAGAAGTATTAACAGAAACATTTCATCACTAAAATCATTTCATAAATTCTTACTTCGCGAGCAGTTCATCTCAAGGAATCCGATGAGCTTGATTAAAATGCTCAGAACACCGAAGAACTTGCCGCATTTTATCCCGCCGGATGATATAATTAAGATGCTAGACTCGGATGATATATTCCCGGATGATTTCCCAGGTTGCCGTGATCGCGTGATAATTGAGATTTTGTTCGGTACTGGAATCCGGCGGTCTGAATTATTACAAATCTCTGAACATGACATCGATTTTATACAAGGTACGATTCGTATATTTGGTAAAGGCAGTAAGGAACGGCTGGTTCCTATTACGGCTTCGTTAGCTAGTTCATTGAAACAATACATCGCTCTAAGAAAAAAGCAGAATTTCCCTAACATAAGTAGGGGTTTAATTGTTACAGATAAAGGAGAGGATGCTTATGTAACGTTGATTTACCGGATTGTTAAGGATAAATTAGGAATGATCTCATCCAAGCAAAAAAGAAGTCCTCATGTATTGAGGCATAGTATCGCTACAGCGATGCTGAATAACGGAGCTCAACTGAATGATATAAAAGAACTGTTGGGGCATGCTAGCCTTGCTTCTACGCAGGTATACACGCATAACTCAGTAGAAAGGTTGAAATATATTTATAAACAGGCCCATCCAAAGGCATAAAAAAAGGAGGAAAGATGAACATTACTGTGCAATCTATTCATTTTGATGCAGATCGAAAATTAATTGATTTTATTCAGCGTAAAGCGAGTAAACTTACTCAGTTTTATGATCAGCTGCTTGACGGTGTTTGTTATTTGAAGCTAGAGAATGGTGAGAGTGAAGCAAACAAAATAGCAGAATTTAAAATTAATATTCCAGGGAACCAATTGTTTGCGAAGGGACAGGCTAAAAGCTTTGAAGAAGCAACCGACCTCGCCGTTGAATCCCTGCGAAGACAAATTAATAAACAAAAAACTCGGGAAAACAGAACTATTTTAAGTAATCACAAAGACGTGTTAGTTGAAATAGAAAATAAAGAAGATATTTAGACTTTTGCTTATTATCAACAAGAAAGGCGCGTGATTCACGCGCCTTTCTTGTTGATAATATATTAGGAGTAATTAAAATTTAAAGCCGACTGTCAGGAACACATTGTTTCTGCTATTCTCTATCGATGCCGTGTTTGGCGGATAGTCGATTGATTGGTAGGGAGTGTACTCCATGTCGTATCGGTGATTCAAGTAGGTTAAATCAATATACGTGTTATTGATTCTGTATCCCAACCCTCCAGATATAGTTTGTGCCGTACTCGCTAGTCCTTCTTTATACGGATTGCCACGATAGTTGTACCCTGCTCGTAGTAAGAAATCAGGTGCCAGACGGTATTCGCCTCCCAATCTAAAATTAACTGCACTCTGATATAGATTATTGATGTCCTCATCCGATGCAGCGTTTACGTCAGCGTAATCAGTGGTAACGCGCATACTCGCATAATCAATGTATTCCACATCAGCAGAAATCAAACCTTCCGTGAAGAGTGCCGATACCCCCGCATTTAAACGATAGGGTGTTCTCAATTTATATTCGTCGTAATACAATTCTTCATTTGATGCATATTCAAAAAATGCCTCATTGGTCTCTGGGTCTACCATCCAGCTGTCAAAATACATGCTGTAGTCATCGGTCACCGTATACCAAGTTGGCGAGGTGGCCGAAAACCCTATTTGGAACATATTATCAGGCTTGTAGATGACTCCTAATGTTCCGTTAAAACCCGTACCGTTTGTCTTTTGAATACCCGAGGAGCTAAGCTCATAATCCGCATATACAAAGTCATATGCTTCGTGTGAGGGATCTAGGAAGTCGGAATTCGGATTAATGGCCCTGATCTCGTTTTCATCTTTCATAAAGCCAATTTCATCGAATCGACGATCTTTAGTATAGCTAAACCCAGCGATTCCAATCGACGCTCCGACGTAAAACTTATTACTGTAGTTCGCCCCGAATGCTATGTTGGTCTGGAACTGATTTCCCGTGCGTTTGTCTAAGTTGCCTTGGCTGTTCGTAACACTTTCGCTGGCGGCAGGGTAATAAAACCCTTGACCTTCGTGGAAGTCAAGTAAGTAACTTTTGAACCCCCAGTCACCAAAAACAGGATCATAACTAGCATCATTGGCAGCTTCAGCGAGGAAGTTGGTATAACTACTCGTATTGTTTTCTCCGATAAAATCTATTGTTGAGTTAAAGTCATTGGTTTTGGCATAGCCTATACCGATGTTGAAATTTAACCAACCCGTATTGCGGCTGACCCGTGAACGAACAGGCATGTGAAATACCGCGCCTGCCTGGCTCAAGGAGAACTTTTCCTTGCTACCCGTTGTCGACGTACCATAATAGCTGCTTTTGCTTTGCATATTCAGGTAATCGAAACTAAGTCCGGCGTCTGAAGTATTGAAAAAACCCAGTCCTGCCGGGTTGCTTGTGATCGAGCTTAAATCACCGCCTAAGGATGTGTTTGCATTCCCCATTGCTTTGAACCTAGCGGTAGAACCTAGTTCGGGTTGGGAGAACAAAAGACCATCCTCAACGTATTGAGCCTGGCTTATACCGATCATACAAAGAGCAGAAAGTAAAAAGCTAGTGATTTTTTTATTCATGTTGGATCTATATTATACTTTATAAAATAAAGAAAGTCGATTGGTAATCGACCGAATACCAATCGACTTTTCTATATAGTTTGTTTTTCGGGTAATTATTTATTTTAACGTGACCGTGAAGATCCGCCACTTCTACTAGAGCTAGGTCTGCTTGCCGGAGCAGAGCTTCTAGGGGGGGCACTCCTTACCGATGGCGATGGCTGCGATCGTTGAGCAGGTCTTGCTTGCGGTCTCTGCGCCGGTCTGCTTTGGCTAGCTGGGCGTCTCACTTCTTGAGAGCGTGTCCGCGTGGCCGGTCTTGTTGCAGTTGGTCTTCTTTGCGAAGTAGTTGGCCGAGCTTCTGTGCCTCTCGTCCGGCTCCTTTCAATACTAGTTGGGCGCTGGTTTCCGCTCGCAGAGGAACGAGTTCTTTGTAGTCGATCGCTTACAGACGGTCTTGTCGAGGTCAAACCACTTCTTGTTCTGGTTGATGATGAGCCGATAGACGGTCTTGTCGTCCTCCGAACATTGTCAGTTCCAATTCGCGTAGGGCGAACTCTCCGGTCTCTAATGCCTGTATAGTAACCACCTCCACCATAATAGCCGCCACCATAGTAACCACCGTAGTATGAGTAAGGTCCCCAGTATCCACTATATGGATATCCCCATCCAAAGCGTGAATAACCATAATACGGGCTATACCAGCTATTCCAACCTATGCCGAAGTAGATACCCGAATAGAACGGGCTGTAGAAATCCCAATGATTGATCCAAGGATCGTAATAAGGTAATCCTGGGGTGCCATAGTAAAACCGGCTGATCCGATTGGCATAAGACATACCCTCGTAATAGCCATCATAGTAATCATTATTAGAATATTCATCTTCATAATATTCATCCTCGTAACGCGGTTCGCTGTCTTGTGTTACCACCACAGCCTCCGCATCTCTTCCGTAAACATCGTCAGGGAAAGTTTGGGCGGTATTATTCAGCGACGCACAGGACGCCAACAATGCCATAACCCCCACCAGTCCCAGGCTGTTTAATATTTTATATTTCAGTTTCATCTTGTTTGGTTTTTGCACAGTAATTAGTTGTTTGACTATATTAATGTGCTGAGGTTTAAAGCCTCTGTTAAAATTTTCTATTATAATCCGCAATATTAAGAAATCCGTCTAACTTTGTGTGTAAAGAATTAATTAGTATTCACCTTAATTTACACAATAAAACTGGTAAAATAAAATGAGTAAGGGTATTACAAGCAGGGCAGAAGACTATTCCCAATGGTATAATGAATTGGTAGACAAAGCCGATTTAGCGGAGCACTCAGCCGTAAGGGGCTGTATGGTGATCAAACCCTATGGTTTTGCCATTTGGGAGAAAATGCAGGCTGCTTTGGATAAAATGTTTAAAGACACAGGGCACAGCAATGCTTATTTTCCGTTATTCATACCAAAGTCATTTTTTTCAAAAGAGGCATCTCACGTTGAGGGCTTCGCCACAGAATGTGCTGTAGTTACTCACTATCGACTAAAAAATGACGGGACTGGTCAAATTATTGTCGATGAGGAAGCTAGATTAGAAGAAGAGCTGATCGTTAGACCGACGTCCGAGACGATCATCTGGAACACCTATCGGGGGTGGATAGAGTCTTATCGTGACTTACCGATCCTCGTTAATCAGTGGGCGAACGTCGTTCGTTGGGAAATGCGTACACGTTTATTTTTGAGAACAGCTGAATTTCTTTGGCAGGAAGGGCATACAGCGCACGCTACTTCAGAAGAGGCCGTGGCCGAAGCGGAGCAAATGCTGGATGTATACGGAACGTTCGCTGAGCAGTGGATGGCTTTACCGGTTATCCGTGGAAAAAAAACCGAAAGTGAACGTTTTGCCGGGGCGGTAGATACCTATTGTATCGAGGCATTAATGCAGGACGGGAAGGCCTTACAAGCAGGTACATCACATTTCTTAGGTCAAAATTTCGCCAAAGCTTTTGACGTTAAGTTCACGTCTAAAGAAGGTAAACTTGAGCATGTATGGGCTACGTCTTGGGGGGTCTCTACGAGGTTGATGGGAGCGCTTATTATGGCTCATTCGGATGATGCGGGACTCGTTCTGCCACCCATGCTAGCGCCGATACAGGTTGTTATTGTGCCGATTTATAAAACAGAAGAAGAAAAGCGAGAGATAGATCAACTTGTTGACGAATTAATGGCAGCTGGGAAGCAAAAAGATATTTCGATGAAGTTTGATGATCGTGATACACATCGTCCAGGATTCAAATTTGCCGAATGGGAGCTAAAAGGCGTTCCGGTGAGATTGACAATCGGTGCGCGTGACTTAAAGAACGGTACTGTTGAGGTCGCCAGACGTGACCAGCAGACGAAAGAAACTGTTTCTAAAGAAGGCTTGATAGATCGGATAGAAAAATTGCTTGAGGATATTCAACAAGCGATCTTTGACAAGGCTCTGGCCTTTCAAAATGAGAAAACTACCGAAGTTAATTCTTACGATGAGTTTAAAGAGGTTCTGGAGAAGAAAGGAGGCTTTGTTTCTGCCCATTGGGACGGTACTCCTGAAACCGAAAAGCGCATCAAAGATGAAACGAAGGCTACAATTCGCTGTATACCCATCAACAATAAACAGGAAGCCGGAACTTGTATATTAACAGGCAAGCCCTCTACACAACGAGTGCTGTTTGCAAAGGCATATTAAGAGTTGCGAAGAAGGGTCTGGAATCTTTGTTAAAAATCTAGCACTTCTGCCAAAGACTGTTCACAAAGCATTTTTTATCATCAAAAAAATGCTTTGTGATCTTAAATCCAGCTTGTTCAGCCAACTGGTCAATTTCTGATAAATCGAATTTCTTTGAGATCTCCATGTGAATTGGTTCGTGAGCTGCAAAATTGACCGTAAACTTTTCTGATCCGCTGCCAATGTGAACTTTCTGGTCTTCTGTGCTGATTAAGTAACTTTTGCATTCACCTGAAACAGGATCATAGAGCGGGAAGTGACTGAACTTGTCAGTACTGAAGTCAGCTTCAAGCTCGTTGTTTATTCGTGTTAACAGATTGATATTGAAAGCTTTGGTTATTCCCTCCGGGTCATTGTATGCCCTTAGTATCGTGTCTGGATCTTTTTTTAAGTCAACGCCGATAAGAAAAAAATCTCCCGCCCGCATAAACCCTGACACCTGTTTGCAAAAATCGGTCGCCTGCGTGATCGTCATGTTGCCAATATTGGAGCCGAGAAACAGGATGATCATCGGTTTCTGACTTATCGTACGTTGTTTTTTGAGCATATGCACATAATCACCGTTTAGACCGTGAACCCTCATGGAGGGAACGAATTCTGAAAACTTTTTATTCAAATGGGTGATCACATTTTTTGAGATATCGATCGGGTAGTAGATAAAGTCAATCTTTGTTTGTTGAAACGCACGCAAGAGGTAGATGGATTTACTGGCATCACCCGCACCGAGTTCGACCAGATCTAACTCATGAAATCTATCTGCCACAATTTGAGCGATATCATCAGCATGCTCTTTTAAAATAGACAGCTCACAACGACTGAGATAGTACGCTTTTGAATGCATCAGTTTTTGAAATAATGCATCACCGACCTTGTCATAAAAATACTTTGAGGGTAGACTTTTTAAGCCCTTGCTTAGACCCTCTTTAACATCCTTGTAAAACTCACTCATAGGGTATTTATTATAAAATTATCCGAATACCTGTGAACTGCCATCTCGCATCAGGGTAGAAAAAGTTTCTGTATGTAGGTCTGCTGTGGCCGGTACTGGTTGCTTCGGAGGCTCCGCGGAGCACCATTTGGCTAACCATGAATTTTCCATTGTATTCACCAATGGCACCTTTTTCTTTCTTGAAACCCGGGTAGGGTAAATAAGCACTTTCCGTCCATTCCCACCGCGCACCCCAGTTTAGTTGGCCTGCCGCTACTTCCCATTCTTCTTCAGTCGGTAGCCTGGTCCCTTTCCAACTGGCAAATGCAAAAGCCTCATAGTAACTGATGTGACATACCGGCACATCGGGTTCAATAACTTTAAAGCCGTCAAGATCATAACGGTGCCACTCGCCATGATGGTAATGCCAGTATAATGGAGCTTTACCCTGATTCTTTTTAACCCACTCCCAACCATCGGCATGCCAATAGGAGAAATTTTCATAGCCCCCGTCCTGCATAAATTCCAAATATTCGCCGTTTGTGATCAGTTCGGAAGAAATAGCAAATTTGTTCAGATAAACTTTATGACGATTTCTTTCATTGTCAAAACAGAATTCATCACCTTGATAACCAATTTCATAAACTCCTTCTTGAAAGACAAGGGACGAGCCGGCGCTGCATTGTTTGTTAGTGACGTATTCAGCATTGTAAACCGGGAATAACGGGTTATTCCCCAAAATATATTTGATGTCTGTTATGAGTAGTTCCTGATGCTGTTGTTCATGATTAATCCCGAGGATCATCAGCTTTTTCAATTCAGCGCTCACATCGGTTTCCTTCAGAAACCGCAAGATCGCTGTGTCAACATGTTGGCGATAATCATAAACCTGTTCAACGGTTGGTCTGCTTAGGTTTCCTCGATTGACGCGGATTACCCTTTCGCCAACGGATTCATAGTAACTATTAAAAACAAAATTGTATTGTGGGTTGAAGGCTTCGTAATCCGGGTCAAAGTGAAGCAGGATAAACGTCTCGAAGAACCAAGAAGTGTGACCCAAATGCCATTTTGGGGGGCTCACTTCAGCTATTGGTTGTAATACATAATCTTCTACCATCAGGGGTTTGCAAATAGCCTCGGTATGTTTACGTGTAGTTTTAAACCAGTCGATCAGATCGTTTCGCTCGATGTCATTCATAGTGTTCCTAAGATTATTGATTGAAACTCCTTTTTTCAATATTGGTGTTTCACGGGTTGCGTGTTAGCTAATTTAGCTGTACCTTGTTTTCGTACATCTATTTAGATAAACAAAATATTAATTTAATTGATTTAAGAATATGAAATTTGCTACGAAGGCCATTCATGCAGGCCAAGTTCCAGATCCAAGTACTGGAGCTGTAATGACTCCAATTTACCAGACAACTACCTATGTCCAAGCATCACCTGGTGATCATAAAGGATATGAATATTCGAGAGGGACCAACCCAACCCGGAAAGCTTTAGAGGATTGCATAGCTGCATTGGAAAATGGACAGTTCGGTCTTGCTTTTTCAAGCGGAATGGCAGCTACCGAGACCGTGTTGAAGATGTTGCGGCCTGGAGACGAGGTGATTACCGGAAATGACCTTTACGGCGGCTCCTATCGTATATTTACCAAAGTTTTTGAGCCTTTGGGTATTAAATTCCACTTTATTGACCTCTCCGATCCGGATACGATACGAAAATACATCAATGAGGATACCAAGCTAATCTGGGTAGAAACACCTACAAACCCCACGATGCAGATTATCGACATCGAATCGGTCTCAAAAATAGCTCGTGAAAACAACATACTTTTTGCTGTCGATAATACATTCGCTTCACCTTATTTGCAAAACCCCTTAGATTTAGGAGCCGATATTGTCATGCACTCCGTGACTAAATATATCGGTGGCCACTCCGATGTCGTTATGGGTGCCTTGGTTGTTAACGATGAAGATTTATACAATCATTTGTTTTTTTATTACAATGCATGTGGCGGCACACCCGGTCCGCAGGATAGCTTCCTTGTTTTGCGAGGAATTAAAACATTGCACTTGCGTATGAAGGCACATTGTGAGAATGGTAGAAAAATCGCAGAGGCATTAAAAAACCACCCCAAGATAGAAAAGGTTTATTGGCCAGGGTTTGAAGACCATCCGAATCATGCTATTGCCAAAAAGCAGATGCGTGATTTTGGAGGTATGCTATCCATTGTATTTAAAGATAAATCCCTTGAAAATACATTCAAGATAGCCTCATCGTTTAAGGTGTTTTCTCTTGCCGAGTCATTAGGCGGGGTAGAATCTTTAGTTAATCACCCAGCAACCATGACCCACGGTTCCATTCCAAAAGATATACGGGAAAAAGTGGGTGTTGTAGATAACCTGATACGTTTAAGTGTTGGTATAGAGGACGTCGAAGATCTATTAGCCGACTTGGAACAAGCATTGGCTTAAGAAGAGTTCCCGATTGGTGTTTCGAAGATAGGCCAATCGGGAACTTCTCTCCCCAGTCGAGAAACTATCTTCAAAAATTTTGATAATAGGTAGCCTTTACATTAGACAACAATAACCTTCACGCCCTTTGCCTCGAGCTGATCAACCGTATGAGGGGATATCCCATCATCGGTAATAATCTGATCGATTTCATCGATGTCACAGATTTTCCCGAAACCTCGTTTCCCAAACTTTGAAGAGTCAGCTAGTACGATAGTTTTATTAGATACACTCATCATTTGTCTGTTCAGGTGGGCTTCCATAACATTGGTGGTGGTAAGTCCGTTTTCCAGATCGATGCCGTCAACCCCGACAAAAAGTTTACTGCAGAAGAAGTCTTTTAAAATTTCTTCAGCATAGGGCCCCATAACAGATGATGAACTCTTTCTTAATAGACCACCTAACATCAGAACGTCAACCTCTGGATTTTGTAAAAGTACTTCAGCAACTTGAATCGCCGACGTGATTACCGTTAAACTCTCTTTGGTTTTGATATGTCGGGCTAAGGCCATGACCGTTGTTCCCGAAGCAATAATGATTGAGTCATTCGGTTCGATGAGTGACGCAGCCGTTATGCCGATCTTGTTTTTCTCTTCGGTTTGCAGTTTCTCTTTTACATTAACCGGCCTGTCCATGGTATATGGATTATTTAACGTAGCACCGCCATGAATGCGAAACAAAAGGTTTTTGTCTTCCAGTTGTTTCAAATCCTTTCGTATGGTTACGGAAGAGACGTCCAGCATTTCACAAAGGTCTAGCACATTGACCTTGCCTTCTTTTTTTATTTTTTCTAAAATTATTCGGTGTCTGTCGGCTAAACTAATCATTTGGGTAGTTTTTTTGAAAGATAGTGAGAATGCGCGTAATTCAAAAATTAAATTTATTTTAACCTTTATGTTTTGTTTTTATTCGTGAATTTATAGTTTTGTATAGTTTCATTTGATTCGTTCAATGAATAAAAAACCTAAATTATTATGGAGACCTATATTTTATCATTAGATCAAGGCACGACAAGTTCACGAGCAATCGTATTCAATAAAAACGGTGATGTCATCAGTATTGCACAAAAAGAGTTTCAGCAACACTATCCCTCGCCAGGCTGGGTAGAGCATGATCCTTTAGAAATTTGGTCAACACAATTAGGCGTCGCTACTGAAGCTGTCAGCAAGGCGGGTTTGTCCGCTTCTCAAATTGCAGGCATAGGAATTTCCAACCAACGAGAAACCACCGTCGTATGGGATCGGAAGACAGGTAAGCCGATTTTTAATGCAATCGTATGGCAGGACAGGAGAACGGCTGGCTACTGTGATCAGCTTAAAAAGGAAGGACATGAAGATGCCATCCGTCATAAAACCGGATTGCTGATCGACTCGTATTTCTCGGGGACGAAAATTCGTTGGATACTTGAAAACGTTGAAGGTGCCAGGGAAAAAGCAGAAAAGGGAGAGCTTGCATTCGGTACGGTAGATTCATGGTTGATATGGAAATTAACAAATGGTGAAACGCATGTTACCGATGTGTCGAATGCGTCACGCACCATGCTTTATAATATTCACAGTTTATCTTGGGATCAAGAGCTCCTCAGTTTGCTTGACATCCCGGAAAGTATGTTGCCCGAGGTTAGGTCTTCCAGCGAGGTATATGGGAAGACTGCTGGAGATATCTTTTCAGTCAGAATTCCAATTGCCGGTATCGGCGGTGATCAGCAAGCAGCACTTTTTGGCCAGTTATGTACACAATCGGGTATGGTCAAAAATACCTATGGAACGGGTTGTTTTATGTTGATGAATATTGGGTCGGAACCCATTATTTCTAAAAATAACCTCGTCACAACCATCGCTTGGAAAATTGGTGACGAAGTCAGCTATGCACTTGAAGGGAGTATTTTTATAGCTGGTGCGGTAGTTCAATGGCTTCGAGACGGACTTGGCATAATTAAAAAATCCGAAGAGGTAGAGGCTCTTGCCAAACAAGTGAAAGATACAGATGGCGTTTATCTTGTGCCGGCGTTTGCCGGATTGGGGGCTCCGCATTGGGATGCGTATGCACGCGGAACCATCGTGGGGCTGTCTCGTGGAAGTACATCAGCGCATATCGCTCGGGCCGCTTTGGAGAGCATTGCATTTCAAACGGTCGATATTCTAAAGGCGATGGAAGCTGATTCAGGAGTCGATATTCACGAATTACGTGTCGATGGAGGTGCAACCGCTAACGATTTGCTGATGCAATTTCAATCGGATATTCTTGCAGCAGACGTGGTTCGTCCCAAATTGACAGAAGTAACTGCCATAGGCGCTGCTTATTTGGCCGGCCTTGCGGTTGGTTATTGGGAAAATATCCAGGATATTCAAGAACAATGGCAAATAGACAAAGTCTTTAAACCATCCGGTGAAATAAATATCGCGGACAGAATGACCAATTGGGATCGCGCGGTTAAAACCGCAAAAGCATGGGCAGATTTGGAAAACCATCAATAGTTATTTACGAGTTTTAAACCAAAAATTATGACACCTTTTTTAGCAGAGTTAATAGGAACAGCCATCTTAATTTTATTAGGAGGAGGTGTTGTTGCTAATGTATTGTTGAAAGGAACGAATGGTCATGGTGGTGGGTGGATCGTCATAACAACGGCGTGGGCCTTGGCGGTGTTTACAGGTGTTGTAATTGCCGGGCCTTATAGTGGAGCTCACTTAAACCCCGCGGTGACATTGGCAATGGTGATCAGTACAGACCTGACGTGGGCTGAAGGGTTACAATTTGTCGTCGCTCAGTTTTTAGGTGCTATGATCGGTGCTTTTTTTGTATGGCTTATTCATTTTGAACATTTTAAGGCTACGGAAGATCGTGGTGCTAAACAGGCTGTTTTTTGTACCTCACCCGCCATTCGTAACCTTCCCATCAACTTGTTAAGTGAAGTTATAGGGACTTTTGTCCTGATTTTTGCAGTGTTCTATTTTACCGATGCCGAAATAAGAGACACGCAAAGTCCGGTCGGGCTTGGCTCCATCGGGGCCATACCGGTTGCTTTCGTTGTATGGGTTATCGGTTTATCACTTGGCGGAACAACCGGCTACGCGATCAACCCCGCACGTGACCTAGGTCCCCGTATAGTACACGCCTTGCTGCCAATAAAAAATAAAGCGGACTTTAATCTGAGCTACGCGTGGGTACCGGTAGTAGGCCCACTCTTAGGGGCTTTATTAGCCTGCTTGCTTCATATCTTGATCAAATAACCTCCCTGCTTTTTACCGTATTCTTCTCTCTTAGCTTAATGTATTATTAACGTTGGGTTAATAGTATTACGCTATACTTGCAGCAATTTTTAGATGCCAATAAGTTAGTGTCTGCATAGTAATTACTTAGGTTAAGAATATGAAACAAATTTACATTAATCGGGTGAGCGCCCGTCTCATGTTTACGCTTATTTTAGTTTTAAGCTTGTTCTGTACAAGCTTATATGCACAAGAAAAGCTGGTAACGATACAAGGTGTCGTTTATTCCGCGGATGATCGCGAGGCCCTGCCGGGGGTCTCAATTGTTGCAAATGAAACCAGCGTTGGAGTAACAGATGCCAATGGAAGTTTTTCGTTAAATGTGAATACCGGAACTACGCTAAGGTTTGCTTTTATTGGATTAAGCCCCTATGAGATGGAGGTAACACGAGCTGAATCTGGCTTAGTTATCCAATTGCAAAATGAAGCAAGAGGTTTGTCAGAGGTTGTAGTAACTGCCCTAGGAATCGAACGGGAAGCTAAGGGCTTAGGGTATGGTGTGACAACGGTGAAAGGTGAAGATTTTACAGAGGCGATGTCAAATAACTGGACTGATGCACTTAAAGGTAAGGTGCCTGGATTGAATTTGACTCAAGCGAGCTCTGGTCCAATCAATTCAACGAGGATTAATCTTCGTGGGGATCGTTCGTTAGACCCAAACCGAAATGAGGCTTTGATTGTCGTAGATGGTATTCCGATGATTAATGGTAAAGCTTCATCTGGAGTGGATCAAGCCTACGGCCCGGGTGCATCTGGCGATGACAAAGATATTCCGATCGATTTCGGTAACGGCTTATCTGATATCAACCCAGATGATATTGAGTCGGTTACAGTTTTGAAGGGTGCAGCCGCAACAGCTTTGTACGGTAGTAGGGCAGGTAATGGAGCACTGATCATCACAACTAAATCGGGTAGAAATAAAGACGGCATTGGGGTCTCGTTCAATTCGAACACCAGTGTGAATGATATTTTGCAGTGGCCAGATCGTCAATACGAATACGGACAGGGTAATAATAATAGAAATGCAGCTGGAGAACTGTATTATTCATATCAATTGTCACCTGACGGAGCAAATACAGGATCAACATCAAGTGCATTTGGTCCGAAGTTCGAGGGACAAAGCTATTATCAATATGATCCTACTTTAGAAGGTCAGTCTGCATCGCCACAACCATGGGTTCCTTATGAAGATAACGTCACAGGTTTTTTTCGTACGGGTTTCAATACAACGAACAGTGTTGCGATCGACGGAGCAGGCGAGCGGTTTAGCGGTCGGGCCTCAATTACTCATACAAAAAATGAGTGGATCATGCCTAACACCGGCTTCGAACGCTTGGTCGCGTCTTTAAATACGAATATGAGGGTGTCGGACAAACTGACGTTGAATGGAAAGTTTAGTTATACAGATAAATCAAGTGACAATCTTCCGGGAACGGGATATAACAATCAGTCAATTGCTTATTTCATGATTTTCCAGAATCCGAATGTTGATCTGGCATGGTATGAACCACGATGGAAAGAAGGCAAAGAGCAAATTGAGCAAATTCACCCGTTCAGCTCCTATATAGAAAACCCTTATCTTATTGCTCATGAGATGACAAACAGTCTTCAAAGCGCCAATGTTGTCGGCAATTTGCAAGGAACTTACACTTTCGATGATCGTTGGAGCCTCATGTTGCGTTCTGGTCTGAACATGCGTCAAGATCAACGTGAGCAACGTCGCCCATGGAACACATCAAACTTTCCGCAAGGCTTCTACAAGCAACAAGACGTTTATTTCTTTGAGTCAAATACAGATGCTTTGTTGACTTTTCAGGATGAATTGAATCAGGATTTCTCGATAAACGCATCCGTGGGAGCAAATACGATGAGAGGGGAATCCAAACTGAACAATTCAATAGCACGGGGTTTGACCCTTCCGGGCATTTATAAGTTGTCTAATGCATCGGACCGGGCGCTAGCTGAAAATGAGATTATGAAGCGTCAAACGAACAGTGTTTATGGTTTAGTAAATTTTTCATGGAAAGATCGGATCTTTTTGGATATCACCGGACGGAATGATTGGTCATCGACGCTACCAGAAGATAATCGTTCTTATTTTTACCCTTCTGTTAGTAGCAGTTTTGTGTTAAGCGACTTGCTAACATTGCCGGAAGCAATTTCATTTGCGAAGGCAAGACTGTCATGGGCTCAGGTGGGTACAGATACAGATCCTTATAGATTATCGAAATATTATTCTACGTCGGCATTTCCTGGTTCAGCGGAGGCGCCGACTTCTCTTCACAATGCAGAACTTAAGCCCGAAATTTCCTCTTCGTGGGAGGCAGGGTTGAACTTTGCGTTACTTAATAACCGAGTTTACGCTGATGTGAATTTTTATAATAACGAGACTGTCAATCAAGTGTTGACTATTCCATTGGATGTGACGACCGGTTTCTCTTCCGCATTTATTAACGGAGGTAAGATTCGGAATCGTGGTATTGAAGTGATGTTAGGGGCGACGCCAGTATCAACGAGAGATTTTAGCTGGAATACGAACATCACTTGGTCAAAGAACGATAACGAAGTGCTGACCTTAAGCGAGAACATCGGTAGCGAAGAGCAAATCATAGCAACGAGCGGAACAGCTTCAATCATCGCCACGGTAGGTGGATCGACCGGTGACATCTGGGGATACGGGTTAGTGCGCAATGAAAATGGTGACGTTGTATTTGATGCTGAAACTGGTTTGGCAGTTCGTCCAGCAGATATTACCAAAATAGGTAATGCTTATGCTGATTGGAGAGGTGGTTTTTTCAATGAGTTTAAGTACAAAAATTTCCGTTTAAGTGCGTTGATTGATGGACAATACGGTGGTATTGTATATTCTCAAACACATCACAAGATGAGTGAACAAGGTAAGCTGACACATACCTTGCTTGGTAGAGAAACAGGAACAGTGATTGGCGAAGGTGTTGTTGAAAATGCAGACGGAAGTTATTCTCCAAATACCACTCCGGTAGCAATTAACACATGGTATGGTGACTACTACCGCCGTGCAAATATCGAGACAAACAGCTTCGATGCTTCCTACTTAAAATTGAGAGAGGTGCGTTTGGAATATACACTACCAGCTTCATTTGTTTCGAGATTACGCGTGAAAGGTGCAAGTGTAGCCGTATATGGAAGAGATATAGCTATGATATCAGATTTCCCAATATTCGATCCTGAAACAGCATCCTTAAACGGGTCGACGATTGTACCGGGCGTAGAAATGGGCCAACTTCCCACACCGAGAACTTGGGGTTTCAATCTGAAATTTAATTTTTAATTACTGTTATTTAATATCGTTATGAAAAAGATTTTATTAGGTGGCTTGATCATTTTAAATATATTCTTCCTGTCATCTTGTACAAAAGACTTTGACAGTTTAAACACAGATCCAAATCGTATCGATGAGGTAACTCCTGGTAGTTTATTGACACCGACGATCTATGGAATGAGCACCTATTTTACAGAACGGAGTTATTCATTTACCTGGCAACTGATGCAGGTTGGATTGCCAAACCCAAGCGTAGCCAGAGGTGTACATAGATATGAGGTCAACGAAAACGCTGGAAACGGAACTTGGAATACTCTATATAAATGGTTGAGAAATACCCGAGAAATGGAGCAGGCTGCAATAGAATCAGAACTTCCTATATATACCGCCGTTGCTGCGACCTTAGAAGCTTATATAGCAGGGATTCTGACAGATAGCTTTGGAGACGTTCCGTTAAGCGAAGCACTTAGAGCAGAGGAAGGTATTAACCAACCCAAGTTTGATACGCAGGAGGAAATCTATCGCTACCTGATCGATAAGCTAGAAAACGCAAATTTAGTTTACGAAGCCGGTGGTGAAATGACTGGTAATGATTTACTGTACAATAATGACGTGGAGAAGTGGCGTAAGTTTAACAACTCATTATTGATGCGCCTTCTTTTGAGAACCTCAAAGCGTACCGAGTTTGATAGCTACAACCGCTTAAAAGGGATGATTGACAATGCTGGTAAATATCCGATATTTACTAGCAATGAGGAGGCCGCTTTGGTACCAATTAGTGGGATGTCACCCTATGATTACGCTTGGGGACGAAGACAAGATTATGTGAATTTTGAGGCTATGAGCTCTTTCTTCGTTGATTTGTTAAATGATTTAGAAGATCCGCGCAGAGCACTGTTCATGACACAAGCTAGCGAGTTGGTCGATGGAAAAGTTGTTCCTATAGGCTATAAGGGCATACCTTCAGCACACTCGGGAGACGCCTCACAATTTAATTATAATCCAAGTACACCACAAGGCGACCTTATGGTACACACAGCTTTGGGTACTGAGATTATTGAAGTGATTATGACCTATGCTGAAGTCGAGTTTATTAAAGCGGAAGTAGCCCTTCACTTTAATGATCGTGCAGGCGCCAAAGAAGCTTACGAAAAAGGTGTTACAGCATCCATTACGCAATGGAAAGGCGGTACAGTGCCCGCCAATTATTTTGATAATGAATTTGTAGCTTTCGGTGGAACAATGGAGCAGTTAATGACGCAAAAGTATCTCGCACTTTTCTTCAATGATTATCAACAATGGTTTGAATACCGTAGAACAGGCTATCCTGTATTACCTAAAACAGAATATATGCTGCATGATGGTGTTATGCCGACTCGGTTTATGTATCATAATGACGTGAGGAGATACAATCCCGAAAACTATCAAATAGCGGCTGAGCGAATTGGTGGCGATGACGTGATGACAAAAGTTTGGTGGGAAAAATAGATTTAGTTTTCTAAGATTTATTTTCAAGATTCGGGGTTTTAAACTTTCTTTTAAGTTAAAATTAATACATTCTATTTTTCACGCAACCCGCTTTTTTTCGTGTTAAATACCCGGTAAAGTCCTTTATTTCCAGTTGAAATGCTGTAGCTATCCTTGAAAGATACTGTACTCTTCGACGGACTTTAGTCGGACATTGTTCGGACATCCTTCGGACATTAGTCGTGTCAGCACGACTAATGTCCGAAGGATGTCTGTTTAAGATCCGTTTAATATTCGACGCTGATTTAAACGAGGGTTAATTTATCATTTAAGTTAAATGCAGCCAAAACTCTATGTTTAAAATTCAGGGATGAATTATTGAAAATCAGGGGAAGTGCTGATTAGAAAAAAATCTCGTTCGATAGTTTTTCGAAACCAAGCATTGCATTGGAGTATTTTGCGACTCTCGGGGAAATTCGTGATTTATATGGTTCAAAACCTACAAATAATTGACGCTTTTTGTGTGTCGTTCTATTAAAATTATTAATTTAGAAAAATTTTGATAACCCTATTGGTTTCGTTATTCGAAAAAAGACTATTTTATTATACCATTTTGATTAATCATGAATAAACAAAAAAATTCAAGACGTGAATTTCTGAAAACATCAGCATTGGCGGCGGCGGCATTTACGATTGTGCCCCGACACGTGCTGGGTGGCCAAGGTTTCTTGGCTCCGAGCGACCACTTGACGAAAGCGGTAATTGGAGTCGGTAGTATGGGGCGTGGACACTTTAAATATGCAGGTACAAAAACAGTTGCAATTTGTGATGTTGATAAACGACATCTGCAAATAGCGGCAGGTATGTTGGAGAAAGGAGTTAAACAACTTCATGATTATCGCGATTTAATACAGCTTCCTGAAGTAGACATTGTACATATTGCAACTCCGCCACACTGGCATGGAATTATGGCAGCAGAAGCAGCAAAGGCTGGGAAGGATATTTGGTGTGAGAAGCCTATGACACGAACGATTGGCGAAGGAAAGCGAGTGAAAGAGGCTGTTCAGCAACATGGTCGTATTTTCCGTCTGAATACATGGTTTAGGTTTGACGCGAATTTTTACGGCATGGCGGTGCCAGTGAAAAAGATTAAAAAACTAGTTGACTCAAAAATGTTAGGTTGGCCACTAACTGTTACAGTTGGACGACATACTGGCTTCGATTGGAAATTTTATTGGGTTGGGAAAGATAACCTGCCGGTAGAGAAAGTGCCTGCAGAGTTAGACTATGATATGTGGTTAGGCCCGGCGCCGTACAAGCCATATAGCGAACATCGAACACATACAACGTTTCGTGGATATTGGGATTATGATGGAGGCGGCTTAGGTGATATGGGTCAACACTATCTAGACCCTATCCAGTATTTCTTGGGTAAAGATAATGAAAGCCCGATCTCTGTTGAGGTTGATGCGCCGCAGCAGCATAGTGACGCGGTAGGAACATGGCGAAAAATCGTGTTCACTTATGCGGATGGGTGTAAGATTGTTTTAGATGGTGAAGGGAAAATTGATGATGTCCCTTATATCGATGGCCCGAATGGGAAATTATATCCGGGCTTTAAATCTGATATTCCAAATATGGAGCAAAAGTTAGCGGCATTCCCAGAGCCGGAAGCTCAGGTAACCGATTTTGTGCAGGCGGTTAAAGAACGCAAGAAGTTTGCTTTGAACGAAGATAACGGACATCGATCTTGTACGTTGGTGAACATGGGATTGATAGCAGTAAGGTTGGGCAGAACGTTGAAGTATGATCCAGTAAAAGAAGAGTTTATTAATGATGAAGCGGCAAATAGGTTGATCGACCAACCTATGCGGGGTCCGTGGACTATCTAAACCAAACTTAAATCGACATATCAGAAAATCGTAATAATGAAAAAAACAATATATACTTTATTAGCAGCATTTATGCTGCAGTTACCGGCTTTTGCACAGCAAGCTGACCAACGAACTGCCACAACGAAAGTGGCCGACGTCTTGGCCTTGCAGCCAGCTTTGAACGAGCAAAAGTTAAATGAAGCTATGGCTCAACTCGATGGCTTTGCGGCTTCGGATATCACGGCGCTTATTAAGCAACTAACACCGGAAGGACAGGGTGATGACTCGAAAGTAGAGTATGCATCCAATAGTTATTCTTTTTATGTAATGCTCCCGGGAAAAGAAAACCAACGTGCCAAATTCGTTCAAGGATTGGTTGCTGCATTGCCGGAAGTTGCTGATAAAGATAACAAAGGTTATATTATTTCTCTCCTTCAGAAAGCAGGAAAAGATGATGCCGTAGCTGCATTAAGCCCTTTTTTGACGGATGAGTACTTATCGGAGAAAGCAGCGCGCGCGCTAGCGACTATCGGGACGGAAACCGCATCAAAAGCGTTATTGGAACAGTTACCTAACACCAGCGGGCACGCTCAGGTTTCAGTTGTCGAAGCACTAGGAGATGCACGTTATGCTGGCGCTGAAGAGGCCATTATTAATTTGGTGGGCAGTGATGATGTAGGGTTGGAGCGTGCTGCGCTATATGCTTTGGCAAATATCGCTGGTACCGCTTCTGCAGATGTTTTAAAAGCGGCTGCTAAAGACGCGGGATATATCTACAATGAGTCGAACGCTACCGCTTCATTTATTCACTATGCAAACCAATTGGCAGAAAAAGGGGAAGAGCGTTTAGCAGAAAAGTTAGCTTCAGATTTATTGAAAGATGCAAAATCAGATGAGCAGGTTCATTCACGGATCGCTGCATTGGAGTTGCTAGCACAAATAAATGGCGAAAGCTACACAAAAAAGCTGGTTAAAGCGGCTTTAGATAATAACCTTGAATATAGGGTAGCGGCACTTAAATTTGCAGCCCCTTATCTTACCGATGCAAATGCAGGAAGATGGATTAAAGGAATACGTAAGGGAAGCCCAGAAACAAAAGCAGATTTCATAAGCTTTCTAGCTCGGAACAATCAGTCGGCAGCTATTCCGGCAATTCAAAAGTCGTTGACTAGTAATTCTGATATCGAGCGCGCGGCTGCTATCCACGCACTTAGCAAGTTGTCTGGCGATCAGGCTGCAGGGGATTTAATTAAGCTTTTAGAGAACGGCAACGAATCAGATCGGGCTGCTGTGAAAGAGGCATTGTTGACGATGAAGGGAGAACAAGTGCCGGTTGTATTGACCGAGTCTTTACCAAATCTCAATGCTGCTGATAAAGTTTTGATTTTAGAAGTATTAACTAATCGTGCGTATGCAGGTAGTTTTGACGCTGTTCAACCGTTGTTAACAGACAGCGACCCTAAGGTAAAGGAAGCTGCATTTAATGCACTTACGCAGATCTCGAGATCGAAAGATCTCCCGAAGCTCTTGGAATTGGTGAAAACAGCCTCGGGGGATGATTTAACTGCTGTGCAAACGGCTATTGTTAATGTCGTTAATACAAGCGCTAATCAAGAGCAGGATATCGACCAGGTTTTAGCAGCTTACACAGGTGCGAATGAGCAAGGTAAGATGTCATTGTTACGTGTTTTATCCGGTATCGGAGGAGAAAAAGCCCTTGCTGCTGTATCTGAATCGGTTGCTAATGGTAATGCAAGTTTGAAGAGTGCATCGATCATCGCTTTATCGGATTGGAGTGATGAGAGCGCCTTGCAGGAGCTTATTAAGCTTAGTAAGACGACCGCAAATGAAAAAGAGTTTGATGCTATTCTAAAAGGTATTGTTCGTATTGCAAGTGGATCTACATTGCCTAACGAACAGAAGGTGCTTATTTATAGAGACCTAATGGACGTTGCGCAAAATAGTGCACAAAAGAAATTGGTCTTGGGCAGATTACAGGCAACCGGCACGTATAATGCATTGATCTTCGCAGGTACTTTTTTAGACGATAAGGAATTGCAGGGAGTTGCTGCTAATACCGTAATGAACATTGCTTTAGATAATAAAGATCTTTACGGTCAGGACGTGCGTGTATTACTAGACAAGGTGATCGGGCTCTTAGGTGGAAGCGAAAGCAGCTATTTGAAGGAAGCAGTAAGGAAGCACTTAGCTGAGATGCCAAAAGGACAGGGTTATGTTTCCTTATTCAATGGCAAGGATTTAACCGGATGGAAGGGCTTAGTGGCTAATCCGATTAAACGTGCACAGATGTCAGAAAAAGAGTTGGCTGCAGCACAGAAGAAGGCAGATGAGCAAATGAGAGCAGGCTGGATCGTAAAAGATGGAATTTTGACCTTTACTGGAAAAGGTGATAATATCGCAACAATAAAACAGTATGGTGATTTTGAGATGTTGGTAGACTGGAAGCTTGATAAAGATGGTGAAGAAGGGGATGCTGGCGTGTACCTTCGTGGTACTCCGCAAGTACAAATATGGGATACTTCGCGAACCAACGTGGGTGCTGAGGTCGGATCTGGTGGGTTATATAACAACCAAAAACACGAAAGTAAGCCACTGAAGGTTGCTGATAATCCATTAGGTGAGTGGAATACATTCAAAATTAAAATGGTAGACGATAAGGTTACCGTCTATTTGAATGGTGAACTGGTTGTTGATAACGTGGTGCTTGAAAATTATTGGGATAGAAATCAGTCTATTTTCCCTATTGAGCAGATTGAATTACAGGCCCATGGTACCTTGGTTTACTACCGCGATATTTTCGTTAAGGAGTTACCGAGAAAGGAAATATTTGAGCTTAGTGCGGCTGAAAAGAATGAAGGGTTTGAAGTTTTATTTGATGGAACGAACCTGGATTCGTGGACAGGGAATACAGACTCTTATGTTGTGAGTGAGGAAGGGACTTTAGCTATTTACCCTACGAAGGGCTCTGGTGGTAATTTGTATACAAAAAATGAATATAGTGATTTCATCTACCGTTTTGATTTCCGATTGACCCCCGGTGCAAATAATGGAATTGGTATCCGGGCTCCGCTGACAGGCAATGCTGCGTACGAAGGTATGGAAATTCAGGTATTGGATAATGATGCAGATGTGTACAAAGACTTAGAAATTTATCAATATCATGGTTCTGTATATGGCGTAATTCCGGCTAAAAGAGGTTTCTTGAAGCCTGTTGGCGAATGGAACACTGAAGAAATTTATATAAAGGGTGATGAGATTCGTGTGACCTTGAATGGAACAGTAATTCTAGAAGGTAATTTAGCAGAAGCATCTAAGAACGGAACTTTGGATGGGAAAGCGCATCCTGGATTAAAGAAAGCTAGCGGACATATAGGGTTCTTGGGGCATGGCTCTGAGGTACACTTTAAAAATATTCGAATTAAAGATTTAAGTAAATAGATTAAAATCAATTATTAAAAGATGAAAAAAGAGTTTTTAGCTACAGGGTTAATTGCTGCTGTTATCGGTTTTTCAGCATGTAACAATCAATCAGGTCAAACCGGCGACACAGCACAAACAGATGCAGATAGTACAGAAATGACCACTGAAGACGAGTGGATTTCACTTTTTGATGGTGAATCATTGGCAGGCTGGCATGGTTATAATAAAACTGAGCCGGTTGATAACTGGATTATAGAAGACGGGGCGTTGGTTTGCTTAGGAGCGGCAGAACACGATACTGGCGGAGATATCGTAACGGACAGGGAATTTGATAATTTCGAGCTAGTATGGGATTGGAAATTAGAAGGAGGGAGTAATAGTGGTGTAATGTATCATGTAGTAGAGGATCCTAAATATAAAGGCCCTTACGAGACTGGACCGGAATATCAGATGATTGATGATGAAGGATGGCCAGGAGAATTGGAAGAGTGGCAAAAAACAGGAGCTGACTATGCGATGAACCTCGCGAATGATAAAAAGAAAGTGAAACCAATCGGCGAGTGGAATAATAGTAAGATCGTTTATGATAACGGACATGTAGAGCATTGGTTGAACGGCGAAAAAATCGTTGAATTCGAGGTTGGGACTGACGAGTGGAATAAAGAGAAAGAAGAAGGCAAATGGAAAGATTTCCCGGATTATGCTTCTGTGAAGAAAGGTAAGATCGCTTTACAAGATCATGGAAAGAAAGCTTATTTCAAAAATATCAAGATAAAAGAGCTTTAGTCTCTTTGTTTATTCATGCACAAGAAAAGGATCGTGGGCTATTGTCTACGATCCTTTTTTTATGTATCAGTTTGGTGTGAATAAGTAGAAAAAATATGTATACTGAAACAATTCCATCATGATGTATGTTGTTCTCTTCAACAATTAATATGGATTAAAAACTAAATTCTCTTTATGCAAAATTGGCTCAAAACAGTAATAGCGGGAGTAGCCGCATGGAAATGGGGCGGCGGATGTCTTGGAACGATCGCCGTGTTTGTTATCGTATACTGGTTGTTGGGGCAGACCGGTTGTTAATCAGGTTTTATCACCCCACACTTCCGTATTTTTAATACCCAACTCTTTAGCGTTGAAGACAGGGTCTTTTCCCTGTTTTCTTTGCTTAATGTAGTCTTTAAAGGCTTTCAACGCTGGTTTTCTCAATAAGAAGATTGCAATTAAGTTGATCCAGGCCATTAAACCAACGCCAATATCGCCGAAAGTCCAAGCTAACTGGGCTGACTTTACGGAACCGTAGAATGTAGCACCTAATAAGCCTATTCTTAATAACCATAGCCACCACTTATTGGTCTTTTTTGGTTGGAGATAACTCAAATTTGTTTCCGCAATATAATAGTATGCCATAATGGTGGTAAACGCAAAGAATAGTAAGGCGATAGCCACAAAGCCATGACCTATGGTTGGGAAATGCGTGCTAACGGCTGCCTGTGTAAATCCGGTTGCATCTACCCCTGGGTTATGGTCGATAATGAATCCTCCCTCGGGATTATTGACGTGGTACTGATTGGTGAAAAGAATCATCAGCGCGGTTGCTGTACAGACAAAAATGGTGTCAATGTACACAGAGAATGCCTGCACCAAGCCTTGTTTTGCTGGGTGACTTACTTCTGCGGCAGATGCAGCGTGCGGGGCGGTTCCTTGTCCGGCTTCATTAGAATAAAGCCCCCTTTTTACCCCCCAAGAAACGGCCATCCCGAAGATACCTCCAAAGAGAGGCTCCAGATCGAAAGCAGATCGGAATATTAATCCCATAACTGAAGGAACTTCTTTAATGTTTAAGATGATGATGACGACCGCCATAAGCACATAAGCACCCGCCATAAATGGTACGACAATCTCCGCCACCTTCCCGATTCTCTTTACTCCGCCGAATACAATTAAACCCAGTAATAACGTAACGGCTGCACCGGTGACCTCTACTGGGACGTCAAATGCGTTGTTCATGCTTGACGAGATACTGTTGCTTTGGACACCGGGTAAGAATAGCGCGGTGCTTAGGATCGTAGCTATGCAAAAAAGGATTGCATACCATTTAACCCCTAAACCCTTTTCGATGTAGTATGCAGGTCCACCGCGAAATTGACCATCTTTTACTGTTTTGTAAATCTGACCGAGTGTTGCTTCCATATAGGCAGATGAGGCACCTAACAAAGCGATTGTCCACATCCAAAAGACAGCACCCGGACCACCCATAGCGATGGCTGTGGCAACCCCGATAATGTTTCCCGTTCCAACGCGACCAGAAATGGCAATAGTAAACGCCTGAAAGGATGAAACGCCGTGTTTAGAAGGCTTTCCATTGAATAGGAGCCAGACCATTTCCCTAATATATCTGAATTGCATGAACTTCATCGCAAACGTGAAATACAATCCCATTGCTACACAAAGAAAGACAAGCGCATCGCTCCAAATAATACTGTTTATAAAATTTGCTATTTGTTCCATGAAGTGGTTTTGGAGCCATAAAGAAAGTGATTTTTAAACAGAATCACGATTTCAAATTCATGTTTTTTTAGAAAGTTTATTTGTTAGATTGATCTAAATAAATTAGTTTTGTATCATTAACTCACTTGTTTTCATGCGGTTTTTGTTGCTAATATTATTGTTTTCCCTTATTTCTTGTCATTCACGCGATGTAAATGAATTTCGTGATGATCAGAGACCTTTGGTAGTCGTTACAACGAACCTGCTTGCTGATGTTGTGCGGAATATCGTCGGCGATTCGGTGAGAGTTGGATCGCTTATGGGAGCCGGAGTTGATCCGCATTTGTATAAAGCTAGTATTGGTGATTTGAAGCAGCTGTTAGCTGCAGATATTGTTTTGTATCAAGGATTGCATCTAGAGGGGAAGTTAGGTGAGGTTTTGGCGAAGTTGGGCAGAACAAAGGAAGTAATGGCATTGGCCGACCATATCCCATCGGCAAAGATCCGATATGTCGATGAGAGTCATGCTATCCCTGACCCGCATATTTGGTTTGATGTTAGTATATGGAAGGAAGTTGTAGAGTCTGCCTGTGTTAAATTGTCAGAAAGGCTGCCGGCGTATGCTGTCTATTTTCGTGCGAATACGGATAGATACCTGAGTGAATTAGACGAACTAGACCAATATGTGCGTGAACAAGTTCATTCGATCGATCGGGAGAAACGGGTTTTAATCACGTCGCACGATGCGTTTAACTATTTCGGTAATGCCTATGACATTGAAGTGCGTGGTTTGCAGGGTGTTTCAACTTTATCCGAATTTGGTTTAAAGGATATTTCTGATTTAGTGAAAACAGTAATCAATCGAAATATAGCGGCGGTATTTGTAGAAACCTCCGTGTCATCTAGGTCCTTGCAGGCTGTTGTTGCAGGTGTTCGTGAGCGAGGAAAAGAGTTGTCGATTGGAGGCATGCTTTATACGGATGCACTCGGTGAAAGTGGACAAGCAGAGGGCACCTATATTGGTATGATGCGCTATAATGTGAATACAATAGTAAAAGGGTTAAAATGAAAGAGCAAAAAACAGTTTTGAAAGTTAATAATCTTACCGTAGGCTATACGCAAAAGCCTGTACTGTGGGGTATTGATTTTTCTATACCCCAGGGGAGTATTGTGGGTGTTATTGGTCCGAATGGTGCGGGGAAGTCTACTCTTTTAAAGTCGATTATGAGCATTATACCTATCTCCAGCGGTTCTGTTGAGCTATTTGGTAGCTCACTTGATGAGGTACGACACCGTGTTAGCTATGTTCCGCAAAGAGAATCTGTAGACTGGGATTTCCCAGCGTCGGCATATGATGTCGTTATGATGGGGCGTTTTGGTAAGCTTGGTTTGTTGAAGCGACCTGGTCATGATGATAAACAGATTGTCAATGATTGTCTCGAAAAGGTCGGCATGATGGAGTTTTCAAAAAGACAAATTTCACAGCTCTCAGGTGGTCAACAACAGCGTGTATTTATTGCGAGAGCGCTGGCACAGCAAGCTGATTTTTATTTGCTTGACGAGCCTTTTGCAGGTGTTGATGCCGCGACAGAGAAGACCATTATCGAGTTGTTGCGAAATATGGCGAAAGAAAATAAAACGGTAATGGTTGTGCATCATGATCTACAATCTGTTAAAAAGTATTTCGATTGGACAGTCTTGTTAAATGTAAACCTGATTGCGTCTGGCAAGACGGAAGAGGTATTTACCGAAGAAAATATCCAACGAGCTTACGGTGGAAAGTTAACACTACTTTCTGATGTTCGTACGAAGTTGGGTCATTCGGATTACACAGATAAGGAGGGTTAAGTGATTCAATCTATTGTCGAATTTCTTTCTTTTTCTGATCCTAATATTCGTTATGTGGTATTAGGGTCGATGCTTTTGGCCGCCAGTTCTGCTGTAGTTGGTGTATTCATTGTATTAAAAAAGAAGGCATTGATTGGTGACGCAGTTTCTCATTCAGTACTGCCAGGTATTTGTTTTGCATTCCTTTTCTCTGGAAATAAAAATATTCCCGCATTGATTACTGGTGCTTTTATTTCGGGATGGTTAGCATTGGTTTTGATCGATTTAATTGTTAAAAAATCGAAAGTCAAAAAGGATGCGGCTATAAGCATCGTATTAACTGTTATGTTTGGCTTAGGTATTGTTTTGTTAACTTATATTCAACATCATGGTAGTGCAGCACAAACGGGTTTAGAAAGTTTTATTTTCGGAAACGCAGCAGCGTTAATCGGTACCGATATCATTGTTTTCTCGGTTATTGGACTTGTTCTGTTGATAGTTGTTCTTGCTTTTTTTAAGGAATTTACCTTAATTTCATTTAATGAATCTTATGCTAAGACACTGGGTATACCTGTCGGACGATTAGATTTGCTGCTTTCTACCTTGACAGTTTTGGCTGTTGTCTCTGGTATTACAGCTGTGGGGGTTGTTTTGATGGCTGCGATGCTTATCACGCCAGCCGCTGCGGCGAGGTTCTGGTCGGATAACCTGAGAAAGATTGTTTTCCTTTCTGCATTATTTGGTGCTCTATCTGGATTTTTCGGTGCATTCATATCTTATTTAGCGCCTTCGATGCCTACGGGGCCGTGGATGGTCATCACTTCATCTATCATTGCTTTTGTTTCTTTCTTTTTTGCACCTAATAAGGGTTTTGCCTTTAGGCAAATGAAGCGTAAGAAGTCGATGCGTATCGTGGATGATGAAAATGTTCTAAAGATATTTTACCATCTGGGTGAACGCATAAATGACTACACCCATGCTTATTCCGAAAGCCACTTAATTGAAATGAGGGGGATTAACCAGAACCGGTTGAAATCTGCTATTAAGCGTTTGACAAGACGAGACCTGCTTTTGGAGGAACATGATGGTAAAAGAAAGTTCAGTGACGAGGGCTATAAGCAAGCAGTAAGAATAGTTAGGTTGCATCGCTTATGGGAACTTTATCTGTTGAAATATGCCAAGATTCCTGCACATCAAGTGCATGAGAGTGCCGAAATGATCGAGCACATCCTAACCCCAGAAATGGAAAAGGAATTGGAGTTGCAACTGGGTTATCCAGATAAAGACCCGCATGAATCGATTATACCACGAATTAAAAATTGAGTGATGATTTTATTTTGGATTATATTAACAGGTGCTCTTGTTGCAGTTTCTGCCGGACTATTAGGGTGTTTTCTCGTATTACGTAGAATGAGTATGATCGGTGATGCTATTAGCCATGCTGTCCTTCCTGGAATTGTAATCGCTTATCTAGTGAGTGGTAACCGAGAGCCAATGACTGTTTTAATCGGTGCCAGTATATTGGGTTTAGTTACCACAGTTATGATTGAATACTTGCAAAAGAAAGCACGTGTACAAGGTGATGCAGCCATTGGTGTTACTTATACATTTATGTTTGCTGTTGGTATTCTTTTGATTACTTTATTTGCTGGCCAGGTTGATATCGATCAGGATTGTGTTTTGTATGGAGAGATTGCCTATGTTCCCATCGATACAATTATTACCGAGAGTGGAAAGAATATAGGACCGAGACCTGTTTATCTTTTAAGTGGGATGTTAATAATGACTATTTTGTTTATAGTTCTATTTTTCAAACAACTATCTATAACCGCCTTTGACCCTGCTTTTGCTTCGGCTATCGGAATATCAACGACTCTGTGGCATTATCTTTTAATGGGACTGGTATCCATGACAACGGTAATCTCCTTTGAGTCGGTAGGTGCAATCCTAATAATTAATTTTTTAATTGGTCCGCCGACGATTGCGTATTTGCTTACGAATAGCTTAAAAAAAATGCTTCTTTTGACGATTGGCATTGGTATCGCGATTGCTGTGGTCGGAGGGCTTGTTGCAGCTTATTTTGATGTGTCTGTTGCCGGAACCATGGCAGTGACTACGGGCGTTATTTTCGCATTTACTTTTGCTTATTCTCGTTTTTCACGTCGGGTTAACGTGCAGGCTCATGTTATTGCTATTGTCCCAAAACCTCTTGAATCATAATAACAATACACTATTTTTGTAAAAGATGAAGGATGTTTTCCGTTTCAAGCAATTTCAGGTAGATCAGCGAGGCTGCGCTATGAAAATCAACACAGACGGTGTATTGCTGGGCGTATTTGCTGCACCTAACTCAGAGCAGGTGCGCAGGATATTAGATGTTGGTACGGGGTCTGGGGTGATTGCGCTGATCCTTGCCCAGCGTTATAGTCAGGCTGTGGTGGATGCGATCGATATAGACGAAGACTCCTTTGCGTGTAGCAAATTGAATTTTCGGAATTCGATATTTGCAGATAGGACAAATGCTTTTCACATTGATATGGAGAGTTTCGAGTCGACAAATGCTTATGATTTAATTGTTTCAAATCCACCGTTTTTTATCGATTCCCTGAAAAATACTGATATGCGAAAAATGCGATCACGACATAGTTCTCTATCTTTTTATAGGTCGTTATTTCAGAAAGCAACTGAACTGTTAACGAATGTCGGTTCTTTTGTTATTGTTTGGCCTATTAAAGTTCGTGACCGAATTGTTGATTTGAACTATACAGAGGCGTTAAATTGCTATCGGGAGGTTCTAGTCCAATCATTTCCGACGAGTGAGCCTTTTCGGGTGATTAGTTTTTTTAGCAAAGATGGCTCGATGAATTACACAAACGAATTGTTCGCGATTTACAAGGAGCAAAATGTGCATTCGGATAGATATCAAGATGTATTAAAAGATTTTTTCACAATTTTCTAGTTTCGGTTAACATGAAAAAGATAGGGCTGTTGTCTGATACTCATAGCTATCTAGATGATGCTGTTTTTGGATATTTTAAAGAGTGCGACGAAATCTGGCATGCTGGTGATTTTGGTTCGATTGAAGTGATTGAACGGCTCGAGAACTTTAAGCCTTTACGTGGGGTTTACGGCAATATCGATGGGAAAGAAGTTCGGACAATATTTCCCGAAGTTAACCGGTTTATGTGCGAGGGTGTTGATGTGTTGATGACTCATATTGGTGGGTATCCCAAACGCTACCAACCGTATGTTAAAAAGGAAATGTTACGACATCCGCCGAAACTTTTTATATCTGGACATTCGCATATATTAAAAGTTGTATATGACGAAGAGTTTGCGTGCTTACATCTTAATCCGGGTGCCGCCGGGAAACAAGGCTGGCATCGTGTGAGGACTTTATTGCGCTTCGATGTTAAGGACAAGAAAATTCAGAATCTGGAAGTTATCGAATTGGGAAATAGGTAATTGTGAAAAATAAACTTAGCTTTGTTGAGCCAATTAGATATTCAACTTAAGCTTAGTTATGATAAGATTTAAAACTCTAGGTCAATTCATTATTGAAAAGCAAGCAGAATTTCCCTATGCTAAGGGGGAGCTGTCAAGGCTGCTTCGTGATATTGGGATCGCTGCGAAGGTAGTTAATAGAGAAGTTAATAAAGCTGGTTTAGCGGATATCCTGGGTGATCATGGAACATGCAATATACAAGGTGAGGAACAGAAAAAATTAGATGTATTTGCCGATGAGCAGTTTATTGATGCTTTAAGTCAGGGTGGAGAATGTTGTGTTGTCGCGTCTGAGGAACACGATGAATACATCAAGATAAAAACACCTGTATCAGCAAATGCGAAGTATATTGTATGTATTGATCCACTTGATGGTTCGTCAAATATCGACGTGAATGTTTCGGTTGGAACTATTTTCTCCATCTATCGTCGGAACAATTTAGATAATCCTGTTTCCATTACAGATATTCTGCAAAAGGGCGTCAATCAGGTTGCTGCGGGGTATATTGTATATGGTTCTTCTACGATGATGGTCTATACCACGGGTAGAGGCGTAAATGGTTTCACATTGGATCCCACTATCGGAGAGTTTTGTTTATCGCATCCGAAGATGAGAATCAATGAACCTGGTTTAATGTATTCAATTAACGAAGGGAATTATGTTCATTTTCCGCAGGGAGTAAAAAATTATATTAAATATTGTCAGGAAGAGGATAGAGCAACCCAAAGACCGTATTCGTCAAGATATATCGGGTCAATGGTGGCAGATATTCATCGAAACCTATTAAAAGGCGGAATCTTTCTTTATCCGGCTACAGCTGCTTATCCTAGTGGTAAGTTGCGGCTTATGTATGAGTGTAATCCTTTAGCGTTTATTATCGAGCAAGCAGGAGGTAAGGCGAGTAATGGGCATGTTAGGATTCTAGACATACAGCCGCAGAGCCTGCATCAGCGTACGCCTGTTTTTATAGGAAATAAAGCCATGGTAGATCAGGTGGAAAAGATGATGGTTGAGGCAGCTATTGCCTACGGAGTCTAAAATTATAAGCCTTCCCGTACTTCAATTAAAAATGCTTTGATTCGCTCTAGCGAGTCAATCACCGATTGTGTATTATTTGCTTCCTTTTTATTCGATTTAAGATAGTCGCGTGCACCTTGGAGCGTATAGCCCTTTTCTTTGATCAGAGAAAAGATAATTTTCAAGTTTGAAATATCCTCCTCTCTAAACAGACGATTTCCCTTTTTATTCTTTTTAGGTTGGAGAATGCTAAATTCTTTTTCGTAAAAACGTATTTGGGATGGTGCTACATTGAACATAGCGGTTACCTCTCCCATAGTGTAATACATTTTTTTTATCTCGTCAGATTCTTTATACGGCATATAGCATTGCAATAATAATTAATTAAGGGTACGTTTACCCAAAGTTAATGTATAAAATAGATTAATCAAAAGATTGGTTTACCTGCGAAGCAACTTTCAGCATTTCAGCGTATTCGGTTGGAGTTAAGTCGTTGTAAAAAAAGTTAACGGGATTAACTGACCGGTTATTTTTCAATACTTCATAGTGCAGATGCGGACCGGTAGACGCACCAGTATTGCCAACGTACCCTATTAAATCCCCTCTCTTTACTTTTTTTCCGCTCGATACAGCAAACTTACTGAGGTGTGCATAAAGTGTTTTGTAACCGTATCCATGATCTATTTCAATATGACGACCATACCCGTGATCAGAAGATACCTTAATGACTTTGCCATTTCCTGTTGCATAAACAGGGGTTCCAATAGGGGCAGAAAAATCAATCCCTGAGTGCATCTTTCTGATTTTATAAATTGGATGTATTCGTGATCCAAATCCTGAGATGCCTCTTCTTAGATTTTTACCACTTAAGGGCTGAATAGCGGGGATGCTGGCGAGCATCTCAGATTTCGATGCAGCCATTGCTTCCAAGTCTTTAAAAGACTTTGCTTGTACGTACAGCGAACTAGCTAGTTGATCAAGTTGTGCACTGCTTTTTATCATTAATTCAGAATTGTTGTAGTCTTTCAGACTCTCGTATCGGTCGATACCTCCAATCCCGGCGTCTCTGATATCTGATGAAATTGGGTCTGCTTCAAAAATAACCCGGTAAATGTTAGCGTCTCGCTCTTGGAGGTCTTTCAATACCGCATTTACCTGATTCATTTTGTCCTGCATAACCTCATACTGCAATGTCATTTTGTTCAGTTCTCTTTTTAACTGTCTTTCTTTTGGTGAGTCCAGATAGGAGAATCCTAGAAATAACAAAATGCATGCGAAAACTAAGCCGCAACTCAGTATACCGGTTAATCTTAAGATTTTTGTCCAAATATTAACCTTGACTTTCTCGTATTTCAGCGTATGTGAATTGTAATAAAATTTCGTTTTAGCCATTTTTTATAATACCATTCCAATGGTTACGAAAAGCAACGGTGCCAAAGGTAAACAATTTTGATCAGATGAATATGTTAAAAAATGTTACCGTGTTTTCTCCGGTGCTATTTTCTCGAATCTAAGATAAAGCGTTAACTTTGCTGAATTAGAATCAGCCATGACTAGTAAAGAGATAAGATCTACCTTCCTAGAGTTTTTTGAGACGAGAGGGCACCGTATTGTGCCTTCTGCTCCTATTGTTGTAAAAAATGACCCGACTCTGCTGTTTACCAATGCCGGTATGAACCAGTTTAAGGATTATTTCCTGGGTAACCGAATGCCCGCAGATAAGCGTGTGGTGGATACGCAGAAATGCCTTCGTGTAAGTGGGAAGCATAATGATCTTGAGGAAGTGGGCGTTGATACTTATCATCACACAATGTTCGAGATGCTGGGCAACTGGAGCTTTGGTGACTATTTCAAAAAAGAGGCGATTGAGTGGAGTTGGCGCTTGCTGACTGAAGTGTATAGGATCGATCCGGATCAGATTTATGTGACGGTGTTCGAGGGCGATGAAAAGGAAGGGCTTCCATTTGATCAGGAAGCTTATGATGAGTGGCTGAAATGGATTGATCCGGAACGGGTGCTGAAAGGGAATAAAAAGGACAATTTTTGGGAAATGGGGGAAACTGGCCCCTGTGGCCCTTGCAGTGAGATACACGTGGATTGCCGTTCAAAAGAAGAGCGCGAAGAATTTGACGGCCGTAATTTGGTGAACGAGGATCATCCGCAGGTGATCGAGATCTGGAATAATGTGTTCATGGAGTTTAACCGTTTGAAAGATGGCTCTTTGCAAGAATTACCCCAGAAACATGTCGATACCGGGATGGGTTTTGAGCGTTTGGTTCGCGTTCTGCAGCAGAAGAATAGTAATTATGACACGGATGTTTTTTCGGGCACGATCGAAGCGATTGAGAAGATCTGTGATATCGGTTACCAAGGCGGAGATAGCCGTGAGGATATTGCATTCAGGGTGTTGGCCGATCATATACGTGCCGTATCTTTTGCAATAGCTGATGGGCAACTGCCATCAAACACGGGGGCCGGATACGTGATAAGACGGATATTAAGGCGCGCAGTCCGTTATTATTACTCCTATTTGCAATCTGAGTATGCGTTGTTGTACCGTTTAGTACCCCTACTATCGGATCAATTCAAAGAGGTGTTCCCTGAACTGGATAAACAAAGAGACTTTGTAGCCAAAGTCATCAGGGAAGAGGAAGAGACTTTTCTTAAAACGCTGGAGAAAGGCCTGAAGAAAATAGACGAGGTGATCCGTCATTCAAAGGAAAAGACCATTATTGATGGGCAGACCGCCTTTGAGCTTTATGATACCTTCGGTTTTCCAATAGACCTTACGCGGCTGATTGCTAGTGAGAAAGGCTTTTCGGTCGATGAAGGCGGCTTCGAACGAGAGATGCAGAAGCAAAAAGAACGGAGTCGGGCAGCTACTGCGATCGATACGGACGACTGGGTTGTATTGAGAGAAGGAGGACGAGGAGAGTTTGTCGGTTATCACGACCTGTTGATAGAAACCGAAGTGGCACGCTATCGAAAAATCAAGGTGAAAGATAAAACCAAATACCAGATTGTTTTATCAGCAACCCCATTTTATGCGGAAAGCGGTGGCCAGGTAGGGGATCAAGGTGTGCTTGTTTTTGGAGAAGAAACGATCGCTGTAACCGATACAAAAAAAGAGAATGAACTGATTGTTCATATGGTTGATAAGTTGCCAACTGATATTAACTCGAAGCTTGTGGCGCAAGTCGATATGCAGAAACGATTAAACACGAGCTACAACCATACCGCTACTCATCTGCTGCATGCAGCCCTTAAGGAAGTCTTGGGAGACCATGTAGGACAAAAAGGTTCGTTCGTATCGCCGGATATCCTCCGTTTTGATTTTTCACACTTTTCAAAGCTGAGCGAAGAGGAATTAGTGCGAATCAATAGGCTTGTCAACAGCAAAATCCGGGAAAATATTTTAGTTGAAACAGAAGAGATGCCCAAAGAAAAGGCTCTTTCTTTGGGTGCAACTGCTCTGTTTGGTGAAAAATATGGTGATGAGGTAAGGGTGGTAATGATCGATCCCGCTTATTCTATAGAACTGTGTGGAGGGACCCATGTGCCACAGACAGGGATGATCGGCGTCTTTACCATTGTCTCCGAATCAGCAGTGGCATCGGGTGTGCGGAGAATCGAGGCATTGACCGGTCCTGCGGCTTTTAACTATTTTACAGAAAAAATAAGCCAGAGCAAACAGATCGCTGAACTTTTAAAAGGGAGCAACCCTCTGAAGGCCATTGAAGACATGATCAATGAGAATCATCAGCTTAAAAAAGAGGTTGAAAAAGCTACGCTCGATAAAGTGAAAACTCTAAGGGACGAACTTGCCGTAAGTGCCGATGATATAGGAGGGATCAACTTTATTGCTCGAAAAGTCGATCTTGATCATGCAGATACTGTCAAAAAATTAGCATTCTCTCTTAAAAACTCTGTTGATCGGCTTTTCCTTGTCCTAGGCGCGGATATTCAAGGGAAGCCTCATTTAAGTGTCATGATTTCCGATGATTTAATTAAAGAAAAGGGATTCAACGCATCTGTAATCATCAGAGAGCTTGCGAAAGAAATTAATGGTGGCGGCGGTGGTCAGCCTTTTTTTGCTAGTGCCGGGGGAAAGAATGTAGAAGGACTGCAACGTGCAATAGATAAGGGACGAACACTTCTCGTTGATAGTTAAATTGATGTTTTACGAAAATAAATCACAATAGAAACATTATAGGTATATATTATGCAGAAAATATTTTTTGGTTTTATCGCGTTTTTTGGTCTTATCACCTCTTGTGCTGATAAAGATATTTTTATTCTAAATGGGGAGATTGACAATGCCGGCGATTTAAAGAAAGTATTGTTGTATGAAGGGGATGCAGTAGTCGACTCGGCATTTCTTAACGAAGAAGATAAGTTTCGTTTTAAACGAACAGCGGTAGAGGCCAAGCCCTATACCTTGGTTATTGGTAGCCGATCTTATATGCTGGTTTTGGGTAATGGAGATCGAGTTGATTTTAAGACTGATTTGAATCAAAGTAGTGACAGCTATACGGTAACAGGTTCGGAGATTTCTTCTAGACTTCAAGCTTTAAGTAGTATAAGAGGTGAGTACCAAAAGGCTCAAAATGAGCTTCAGAATGAATATGAGACTAGACTGAATAATAATGAATCTCAGGCAGATGTACAAAAGGAACTCATTGCAAGAAACGAACAAATATTAGCTGAAACCTCGAAAAAAACATTGAATTTTGCTAATGAAAATCGCGAAAACCTAGCTGGTTTTTATGCTATGCTTTCGATATTCTCTCTTGATCCGATAACTTATGAGAATGAGTTAATTGAATATGCAGACGAAGCCAGAGAAAGGTTCCCCAATAATTCATCAGTTCAGTTCTTTGCAAATCATATGGCTGAATTGAAGCCTGTGAGTGTCGGTCAGAAAGCACCTGACTTTGAATCGCTGACTCCGACAGGTCAACCAGTTCGTTTATCTGATTTTAAAGGTAAATATGTTTTACTGGACTTTTGGGCATCATGGTGTGGACCTTGCCGAGAAGAGAACCCTAATATTGTTAAACAATATCATGCATTTAAAGATAAGGGTTTTACGGTACTTGGTGTGTCTCTCGATGATAACCAAGCCGCTTGGTTAAAGGCTATTAAAGACGATAAATTGGATTGGACCCAGGTGTCTGAGTTGAAACGCTGGGATAGTGAGGCTGGCATGCTGTATAAAATTACTGCGATTCCTGCGTCTTTTTTAGTAGATCCTGAAGGAATAATTGTTGGGAAAAATCTAAGAGGGGAAGCCCTGCAAGTTGCTCTAATGGAATATCTAAATGAATAAAGCCTTCCCTGTTAACGATTAATTAACACTAAGTAAACATTTAGGTTTTAATTAGTTTATATTTTAGCATAAAATTTAAATGAAATGAATGTTTCGAAGAATAAGATTTTAATCGTTGATGATGAACCTGATATTCGTGAGCTAATCGAATACAACCTCCGAAAAGAAGGTTATCAGGTTATGACTGCAGTTAATGGCAAGGAAGCGGTTCGAATTGCTAAAGAAAATATTCCTGATTTGATTATCCTCGATATCATGATGCCAGAGATGGATGGGATTGAGGCATGTCGAATAATGCGCACAATGCCTGAATTTAGAAATACATTTATGGTGTTTCTAACTGCTCGAAGTGAAGAGTATTCAGAAATTGCAGGTTTTAATGTTGGTGCCGATGATTATATTGCTAAACCAATCAAACCTAGGGTTCTTGTTAGCAGAATCAATGCTATTTTACGTCGAAACGTTCAACAGGAAGAACCGCTTTATAACCGAATAGAGATAGCGGATCTAGTGATTGACCGAGACGCATTTATGGTGTTTCGAGGGGAAGAGAAGATTGTACTTGCCAAAAAGGAATTTGAGCTACTTTATTTACTTGCATCTAAGCCTGGGAAAGTGTTCACGCGTGAAGTTATATTGAAAAGTATTTGGGAAGATTCCGTTGTCGTTACTAATCGAACAATTGACGTTCACATTCGTAAACTACGTGAAAAAATTGGTAATGACTACGTGACGACTGTTAAAGGTGTGGGTTATAAATTTGAAAAGACATAGCCTGAAGTCAGAATAAGCGTTTGGCTGTTGAGGTTACTCTGATTTTACGTACTTCAAGGCTAGATCTTCTAGCTCATCTAAATCAAAGGGTTTTTTTAAATAATCATCAGCGCCTGCTGATGCGGCTAGCTCGGGTAGGTTACTATTCGCTGAAAAAAGAATTACGGGTATATTCTTAAGTTCCGCTGATGCTTTTAGTTGCTGGGTAGCTTTTACCCCTCCGATATCCGGTATCCAATTATCAATTAGAACCATATCTGGATTTGCTGACTTTACTTGTGAAATAATGTCGTTGCAGTGGGTGGATGATGATACCGCAAAGCCCATGTTCTCAAATACATATGTACAGAAAAATAGAATATCTGAATCGTCATCCAGGATTAGTATTTTATGCGACATGTTTCAAGCAGTATAGTGAGTTGTCAATTTGTTTGCAAATAAGTTACATAAGCAAAATTAGTTCCAAGTTTTCTCGCGTCGTTGATAAGGTTCACGATGGATTTCAATATTGCTAATGCTCGAAGCATATCGTACTTTTGTGACGATGAATAATAATAGATCAATTCGTAAATTTGTAAAGCTTTCGGATCTAATCATATTTGAAGACTCAAATATGATTGTTATCAATAAGCCTCCATTGATTTCTTCACTCAACGATAGAGGGTCTGAAGAGCAGAATATTCACCAAATAGCGAAAGCATATTGTGAAAGTGCTCAAGTATGCCACCGTTTGGATCGCGAAACATCGGGCGTGATGATAATTGCGAAGAACCCAGAAACTTATCGTTTGGTGTCAATCGAATTTGAACACCGTCGTGTTGAAAAACGTTATCACGCGATCATAGAAGGTATTCATAAGTTTGAAGAAAGGTTGGTTGATCTCCCCATTTTAAATCAAGGGAATAAAAATGTAAGTATTGATAGAGTAAGGGGGAAGAACGCAATTACTTACTTTAATTCTGTTCGCTTTTTTAGACACTTTACGATGGTAGAGTGTCGTCCCGTCACGGGTAGAATGCACCAGATTAGGATTCATTTAGCAACGCTGAAAGCCTCCATAGTTGGGGATGATATGTATAAAGGTCAACCAGTATATCTTTCGCAACTTAAAAGAGGGTATACCTTAGGAAAAGGGAAAGAGGAGCGACCGATCATGCAACGCTTTGCCTTACATGCTAAATCGATCGCATTTCAACTTGACGGTAAAGAGTATAAGTTTGACGCACCTTACCCGAAGGATTTCGCTACATTGATAAAACAATTGGAGAAGTTTGATTTATAATCTCCGTGTATTGCTTTTGTATGACTTTTAATGGATTATAGAGACTAATATCCTAATATTTTCAGTACCTGTTTACTGTTTTGCTCCTCACCAAATACTTCAAAGTTGAAAGTTTCATCTCTGTTTCGACGAATGATCACGTGTTTAGGAGAAGGGAGCAAACAATGATGGATGCCGCCATATCCGCTTAAAACTTCTTGATAAGCTCCGGTGTGAAAGAAGCCTAGATACTGTACTTTTCGTGTTTTAGGCATGAATACATTGTTCATGTGAGCTTCGGAGTTATAATAGTCTTGTCCATCACAAGTGATACCTCCAAGATTAACTTTTTCATATTCGAAGTCCCAGTTGTTAATCGGGAGTAAGATGTATTTCTGATTTAATGCCCATACATCCGGTAAGTTTGTAATAAAGGATCCATCTAGCATCAACCAACGTTCGCGGTCATTCTGTTGCTTTCGGCCAATGACTTTGTATAAAATACCCGAGGCTTCAGCGACAGTATATTTACCAAACTCAGTAATAATGTCAGGTTCCATTACATCATGAAGTGCACAGATTTCTTTGATTCGGTTAACAATTTCATTTACCATGTATTCGTAATCGAAATCATGTACTAACGAATCTTTGAAAGGCATCCCACCTCCAATGTCCAATGTGTCAAGATCAGGGTTTATTTTCTTAAATTTACAGTATAAAGTGACGTATTTCTCAAGTTCAGTCCAGTAGTATGGGGTATCTGAAATGCCCGAGTTGATAAAAAAGTGGAGTAATTTGACTCTGAAGTTTGGGTTAGGAACAATTTTATTGTTGTAATAATCAATAATATCTTCCATTCTGATTCCAAGTCGTGAAGTGTAAAATTGTGAATCTGGTTGTTCTTCAGCTGCTATTCTAATTCCCAGATTACAAGGAGTGTCTAATTCGACTTCATCGTCGAAAAGATTAAACTCTTCTTTGTTATCGAGCACTGGAATAATATTTTTATACCCATCATGCAACATGTCAATAATATATTGTTTGTATTGATAGGTTTTAAACCCATTGCAGATAACGGTTATATCTTTATTTACGATACCTTTTTTCTCCAAAGCATCAATAACTGGCATATCAAACGCTGAAGAGGTTTCTAAGTGAATATCATTCTTTAGTGCTTCTTCAACAATGTGCCTGAAATGTGAACTTTTGGTACAGTAACAATATTTGTATGTACCTCGGTAATTATTTTTCAGTATAGCGGTTTGGAAAAGGATTTTAGCTTGTTGAATTTTTTTGCTAATTATCGGAAGGTAAGTAAACCGTAATGGTGTCCCATAGGTCTCAATCATTTCCATAAGGTTAATGTCGTGGAAATAGAGCTCATCGTCGATTATTTCAAATCCGTCTTGCGGGAAACCAACACTTAAGTCAAGAAATTCCTGATAGGTCTGCATTATTTTTTTAATTTTGGCAAAGATATGCTTTCACATCGAGATGTTGAACAAATCAACGTCAATTTTGTTCCCAATTTTTTGTGAACTTTGTTTGATTTTATCATAGTATGCGAGAAATTCAATTAATAGAGGTTAAGTCTGAACTTGGTGCAGGAACACGAGGAGCTAGTCTCGGTGTAGATGCAATTAAGATTGCTGCTTTGGATTTTGGTAGCCGATTTTTTAAGCAATATCCTTCTAAAGAAGTTCAGAACGAAAATCATTTACTATTTGAATCAACAGGAAGCCCTTATGGAAAGCGGATATCGGGTATTTTAACAGTATGTGAGCGTGTTGCAGATGAGGTTAACAAAACCTATCACGATCAAAAGTTCCCGGTCGTGTTAGCGGGAGATCACAGCACTGCTATTGGGACAATTGCAGGAATTCGGAAAGCTTATCCTAAGAAGAGATTGGGTGTTGTTTGGATCGACGCGCATGCTGATATTCATTCACCCTATACAACACCCACCGGAAATGTTCACGGAATGCCCATCGCTGTGTCGTTGGATGAGGATAACTTAGCGAACAAAATAAATAAACCAGACCAAGAAACAGTTAACTATTGGTTTCAATTGAAAAATATTGGGGCAATTGTTCCGAAGATACAACCACGTGATTTAATTTATATAGGGGTGCGAGACGTGGAAACACCCGAAGCCTCTCTGATTAAAAAGAAAAAAATAAAAAACATCAGTGTAGCAAATTTTCGAAAGCTCGGTGTCGAGAGGATTGTAAACGATATTACAAGCTATCTAGATCAGTGTGACATGATTTATGTCTCTTTTGATGTTGATTCGATGGATCCAACCATATCTCGTGGAACAGGAACACCAGTACCGAACGGTTTTACTGAACGGGAAGCGGGTGCTCTGGTTGCTCGGCTTTGTGCACACCCAAAGATATGTTGCTTTGAGATGGTTGAAGTAAACCCAACTTTAGACAGCGAAAACTTAATGGCAGAAAATGCATTTGAAATTTTGAACCGTGCAATCAACGCACTAGTTCACGATTAATAGTTTCCAGAATCAGATGAATATACAAGATCAATTAGTTGCAGCCGTATGCGATGCGGTAAAAGATTTATACGGCGCAGACTTACCTGAAAGTCAGGTAAGCTTACAAGAAACACGAAAAGAATTTGAAGGCGATATCACCATAGTGACATTTCCGATGGTTCGTTTTTCTAGAAAATCACCTGAAGCTACCGGAGCGGAGATCGGAGAGTATTTAAAGCAGAAACTATCGTTAATAGTAGAATATAATACGATTAAAGGCTTCTTAAATATTGTTATAGATGCAAAATATTGGGTAAGTCGATTAAATGAAGATATCTCGAAACCCGATTTTGGGCTTTTTCCTTCGAATGGAAAGAAGTTGATGTTAGAATATTCTTCACCTAATACCAATAAGCCACTTCATTTAGGACATGTCCGTAATAATTTACTGGGTTATTCTGTCTCTGAAATTCTCAAAGCGTACGGTTATGATGTTATTAAAGCAAATTTGGTTAACGACAGGGGTATCCATATTTGCAAATCTATGCTTGCCTGGCAACTTTTTGGTAATGGAGAAACACCTCAGTCTTCAGGTAAGAAGGGAGATCATTTGGTAGGTGATTACTATGTCGTTTTTGACAAGAAGTACAAAGAACAGATTCAACAGCTTGTGGCAGAAGGTCAAACTGAAGAGGAGGCTAAAAGGAATGCTCCTTTGATTAAGGAGGCTCAATTAATGTTGCAGCAATGGGAGGCAGGTGACGGAGAGGTAGTTGCGTTATGGAAGAAAATGAACAACTGGGTGTACGCCGGTTTTGAAGAAACCTACAAACAACTTGGGGTTGATTTCGATAAGTTCTATTATGAGTCTGATACCTATTTATTGGGGAAAGATATTATCCAAGAAGGATTAGAAAAAGGAGTTTTTTATAAAAAAGATGATAATTCTGTGTGGATTGACTTGAGCGATGACGGATTAGATGAAAAGCTAGTTCTACGCGGCGATGGTACTTCCGTATATATCACTCAGGATTTAGGTACAGCACAGCTTAAATATGATGACTTCAAAATGGATGAGTCGGTTTATGTTGTCGGCAATGAACAAGATTACCATTTTAAAGTTCTTTTTCTTATCCTCGATAAACTGGGGAAAGATTGGGCAAAAGGACTTTATCATCTTTCTTATGGAATGGTCGATTTGCCGACGGGTAAAATGAAATCCAGAGAAGGGACTGTGGTTGATGCTGACGACTTAATGGAGCAAATGTTTGATACCGCACGGGAGCGTACGGAAGAACTTGGGAAAGTAGAAGGATTTTCCGATGAAGAAAAAGATCGGCTATATAGACAGATCGGTTTAGGAGCTCTTAAGTACTTTTTATTGAAAGTAGAGCCAAAAAAACGACTTCTATTCAATCCTTCTGAGTCGATCGATTTTCAGGGACACACAGGCCCGTTTATTCAATATACCTATGCACGAATTAAATCTGTATTGCGTAAAGGAAGATATCATGGTGAAGAACATATAGATTCACTTACTTTTGCCTTAAAAACATCGGAGATTGAGCTGATTAAAGCATTGGATCGTTTTCCTGAAAAGATTAAGGCTTCAGCAGAGGAATTTAGTCCTGCTCAGCTTGCAAACTATATTTTTGACATCGCAAAACTCTATAATAAATTCTATCATGAAGAAAGTATTTTGCAGGCAGATGATGAAGAGGTAAAGGCATTCCGACTGTTTTTATCAAATGCCACTGCAGGTGTTATTGCTCGTGGAATGAACCTGTTGGGTATTGAGGTTCCCGAAAGAATGTAAAGACGACTTTAGGCTTTATCGTAAACATAAAAGCCTTCATTGGTTTTTCGTCCTAATTTTCCGGCTGTAACCATTTTCGTTAACAATGGGCATGGTGCATATTTGGGATTACCAAAGCCGTCATAAAGTACACGAAGAATTGCCAGACAGACATCGAGGCCAATAAAGTCAGCCAATTGCAATGGTCCCATTGGATGAGCCATTCCTAATTTCATTACTTCGTCAATTTCTTCTTTTCCGGCAACACCCTCGTAGAATGCATAAATTGCTTCATTAATCATTGGCATTAGGATACGGTTAGCAATAAAGCCTGGAAAATCATTGACCTCCACAGGGGTTTTGTCGAGTTTACGAGCAATACTCATGATTTGTGAAACCGTCGCATCACTCGTTTCGTATCCGCGAATGACTTCGACCAATTTCATCACCGGAACCGGATTCATAAAATGCATTCCTATAACCTGTTTCGGCCGTTTTGTAACGGACGCGAGCGTTGTAATAGAAATAGATGATGTATTGGAGGCCAATATAGTGTGTGACGGGCAGAATTGATCGATTTCACGGAACAGCGATCGTTTAGCTTCAAGATTTTCAGTAATGGCTTCTATCACCAGATCTGCTTCTTTCAGGCTTTCTTTTAATGAAGAAGAGAGCTTTATATTGGAAAGAGCTTGTACTTTTTGCAGCGGTTGTATTAATTCTTTTTTTACTTTTCTACTAAGATTTTGATCGATTGTTTGAAGAGCGTTATTTAGGCTATCTGGATTGGTGTCTACTAAGCTAACCTGAAAGTTATGAAGGGCGAAACTATGAGCGATGCCATTACCCATTGTGCCAGCGCCGATGATAATAATTTGTTTCATTTAGGATGTTTATTTTACTATAAAGTTAATAAAAAAAGCGACCCGCCTGAGAAGCGAGTCGCCTGATTGCTCTGAACCTGAAACAGAACAATCTTTACTAAACCTAAACCTAAAACTTAATCTATTCTGAAATCAAAAAAACTATTATAAAACTTGGTCTCTTTTTTACCTTTTATCTTGTTGGATCCTCTTTGTCGAATCCTGTTTTTGTCGCATTCCGGCGCCTCTTTTAAATCTATTGCGTCTTTGTTCCGAATACTTTATTTGAGCCTCTTCCCATTTCTCTTTTTGTTCAGCAGTAAGAACGCTTTTGACTTTCTCATTGTGCATTTTCCTGGCCTCTCTCATCTTTTCCGTTCTCTTTTTTAGATCATCTCTTTGTTCAGCCATTTTAGCCTGTGTTTCTTTTGCTCGATCTAAGTTGAGAGCGTATACTTTTTCCTTTTGCTCAGCCGTCAGGTCGAGTTGTTTAGTCATTATCTCTGTTGACCTTTTAGCTTGATCCTCGGGAGAGGATATTCTTTTTCGTCCTCTCTCTTGTGAGAAAGCGAATCCGCTCACCGTTAGTGCTAATATTAATAATGTTATCTTTTTCATCGCGTTCGTGTTTTTCTTTATTAGATAGAGTGTTTCGCGACAAAAAAGTTTAAGCAGCTAAATGTTAAAAAATGTTAATTTTAAAATTACTTGGGTTTGATTGTGCTGATTGTTTTTTGCATTTCGGTGATCATACTAGTTAGCGATTCCAGCGTTGGCTCACTGGTCGGTTCAGGGAATTCGGTGCTAATAAATGCTTTTGCTTTCCATACCTCGAGAATATCATTCGTTTCAATCCAGTATGGATCATAAGATTTGTTATCTGAAAGGAGTTTAAGGCCTTTGTCTGTTTTAAATTTGAACGCAATCCGTTTATAAACAACGCCCTCTGTTTTCGAGACGATAACATAGGTCTGCCCGGGTTTAATATTGTGCCAGTCTTCCATGTATTCTCCGATAATGATTGTTCCTGGCAGCAGCGGTAGCATCGAGTCGCCTTTAAGTTCAAAAGCCCTATAGGTACCTTGATTGAACATGGGTAGTTTAAATTTAGGGAGCTCGCTAATAAATTCCGGATCAGCATATCCATTCAAATAGCCCGCGCTTGCTTTGACAGGAACCAGCTCGATGTTTTCGTTATCGTCGTTGTCTGTCGTAATACTTAGAATTCTCAATGATGAACCATCTACAATTGACTTGGGTTTCCACTTGTCGTTTATTTTTTCATCAACTATTTCGTCTATCGTTAAGTCGAAAAAGTCTACTATTTTTTTTAGCAGTTCATATTTTGGCTCAGCCCGGTGTTCTTCATATGCGCCTACTAAAGAGCGTTTAATTCCCATTAAATCAGCAAATTGCTGTTGTGTTAACCCTTTCTTTTTTCTTAGGTAACGTAAGTTTGCAGCGATGTTAGACATTTTAAAAATAATTTTGTTATTACTAATATTATTAGTATAATTGTGCCATTAAAGTTAGTAATTAAAATTGAATCACCAAAAAAATTAGTTGAAATGGAAGGTAAGCAACAATTTGTGTATATATTGACAAATACCAATCGACAGAATTTTAAGATTGGTTTAACCGATGATTTAAGCTATACTGTACAATATTATAAGCAGAGGCAAGCTCAGAGTATTAATAAACATCAAGATGCGGCACGATTAGTATACTTCGAAGAGATTTCTCAGGACAGGGCGCTCAGTAGACTATGTGAGATTGACGCATATACAAGATCTCAGAAAGAAAGATTAATACGCAGAGACAATACAAACTGGATTGACCTTAGCCTTCGACTAGATATGCACCGGCTATCGAATACATACCGTAAGCTAAATGTCGCCTCTTAAATGATCTTTAACCTATTATAGTATCCTACCAACCTGGAGCGAAGTTAATTCCGAATGTTCCGAATTTAAGATCGTTTCTTTGGAAAGGAATTGCAAAATAAGGCTCGATTACAAAATATCCGAACATATTTACCCTAAGAGATACACCGGCACTCATTGCTGGGACACGTTCGTAGACATTCACATAAGCATTGGGATTTGATGGGCTAGGCACCTGTTCGACTAGGTCGGGCTCAGATTTAAAAGCAATCTTATCTCCTTCACTCCATGCCAAACCAATATCAAAAAAGAAGTTCAGATCGGAAAAAAGCATCCTTGATTCGATTAGAGATAGACGTTCTGGTCCTGTAAATGGAATTCTGGCTTCGATATTACCAACAGCAATTCGAGTACCCATTAACTGATTATAGTTAAAGTTAGAGAGGCCACCACCCTGATTATTGTAAAAGCTTGAAGATTCGTATCCGCGAATTAAATAAGGATATCCCAGAAACAGAGGATATAGCCGATCGCTGTCTTCTCCTACCCGCATGTATGTATAAGCACGAGCAGCTAGCGTAACTTTGTTCATTCGGTGGTACTTCCTTAAGTCGACTGTATAACTTCTGAAGTTGTAGTCACCAAAATACTGTTCTACACCTAATCTATACCGATAACCGGCAAGAGGAGCTGCTACACCAAACACCGAATTATCGCCTACGAGTGCTGTGTTCAACTGTTGAATAGTGAAAGCCTCAAAGCTTGAACCATATGTTTCTGCAGCTTCGTCTAAATTAATTTTTCTTCTGTCACCTCCTAAATAGTAAAGCGGATATCCACTGCCAGGATCTGCAGCGTAATAGTTTGTGTAGCGATCAATACGATAGCTATAATGTGCAAATGCGCCTCCCAATTCAACACGCGTTCTTCTAGAGAACGGATATGCTACGAATGCTTCAGCTTGCTCCTGAAATGTTCTTATAATATCGTAGTTGTCCAAGTAAGCTACTCCTGTCGGCGAGATCTGCGAGTTTTCATCAATCGATGCAGATACCAAACCAGAGATAAATGGGATATGAGATATTGCACCTCCCCAATTTAGGCGGCTAGCCTGATTGATATAGGCTACTTGCCCGCCGAAGTCATATATCTCACCGTTAATAGCCAAACCAGCAAAAATTTGATTTCGCCCTAAGATGTCAGAGAATATCCCCTGAATACCACTTGCCAAACCAGCGCCATATCGACTTCCTACAGAAACGCCCATGCCGCTACTTGCCAGATAGTCTAATTTAAACTTCGGTGTGTAGGCTATTGGGTATATTTGTGATGTATCAATCCTTGTTAAATTATTAAAATTTCTAAGGTTGGTATTGACAACGTCTACTCCATATGATTTAATAGGAGGGAGCATTGCAGCTGTAAAGTCTATTGCGTCATTTGACACACTCTGTGGGTCAAACTCATCGGCTTTCGCATTATATATGGTATAGGTTTGTGATCGATAGTATGAGTATAATATGTCGTCATTTGCAGAAACACTCAATGCCGGTGAATACTCGGTAATACCACTAATGCCTGTAAAATATTCAGTCAGCTGCTCGGTCGAGTTTGTTTCGATTGTATAGCGATATAAGTTTCTAAATCCGTCTCGGTTCGAAAGGAAATAGATTTGGCTGTCATCTCCGGAGAATTGAGGATTTAAATTATTCGCTGTTGGGAATACAGGCAGATCAACCACTTGTTTCGTTCCCATATCCATCAAGGAGAGATTAAAACTGATATTTACAGATTCATCGCCACGCTTAAAGCTGCCTCGGTCACTACTAAAAACCAAATGTCTGCCATCGTGTGAATAGGAGGGGTGATATTCCGAAAAAGGATCATCTGTTAATTGTGTTAGCTCTTTCGTTTGGATGTTATATTCATAGAGATCGCTTTGTCCTTGCTTCAAGCCAGAAAAAACAACAGAATTTCCGTCCGGAGCCCAAGTAATGTTACTAAATTCTCCCACTTCTCCCATGCCCTCAGTCAAAAGGGTTCTTCCATTCTCAACATCAGTGATCATGAGTTTATTACGTCCTTCAGAGAATACACTATAGGCAAATTTTCTACTGTCAGGCGAAAAACTACCCGCTGATTCGATATAGCTAAATTCATCAATATGACTGTTGCTGATTCGACTCGTTAATTTCCGTAGAATCTTGCCGGTTTGGGCATCAGCTAGGAAAAGGTCGATACTGAAGAGATCTTTTTCAGATAAGAATGCAACGTATTTACCGTCTGGTGAGATAGCTGGCGATACGTTCGTATTACCAGCATTGTTTTTGTCAATGATAATATTTCCAACAGGTTTTTTGGTTGTATCCGTTAAAAGTGGCTTATAGGTATTTTCGATAGCTTGTCTCCATAAACTAGAGACTGTCGCTTCATCGTAGCCCAAAACCCTGCGAACAGCCATTTGGTAACCATACTTTGCTGTAGCCTTAAATAGCGGCACAATGACCGTGTCTCCGTAAGTTGAACCGATATAGGACCAAAATGCTTGCCCGTAACGATATGGGAAATACTTATTACTTTCAGTCAGGTCTTTCAGTGTCGGTATATCCTGGTTGAGGTACGCATCGCGCATCCACATAGCTGTAAAGGCGTCTTTCTTTCCAACAGAAAGATATTCTGCCATACCTTCAACCATCCATAAGGGAAGGTTCCCAATGTTTTCCAATTGAGTGGAATCTCCTTCGATCAGTGAATGATACTGGAATGCGTGAACCATCTCGTGTCCGAGTACGTGCCGCGTTTGACTGTTAACCTGCATGATGGGCATTACTACCCGATTCTTAAACCCTTCCGTCACCCCGCCGGTCCCTACGCCGATAGTGCCTTGTATAGCAGTTGTTTGTTGAAAATCGGGATGGTTATTATAAATGATCAATGGGTTTTTATGGTCAAACGTATCCCGGAATATCTGTTGGTGAAGTTCATACCACAATTCACTTTCCTTTGCAAAATTCTCGAGAAGGGAATCATTCTCCATATAATAATACAGATTAAAATGCGGAGTTTCCTTCACTTTAAAATCAAGCTTCTTGTAGCGCATTTTATTTTGACCAAAATATTGAGCCTGAGCATCGAAGAACGAACAGAACAAAACAATCAGAAATGAAATCCTTATTACTGCATTCTTGTTAAGTCGTTTTGTAACCATATATTCCATCGTTTCTTTATAATTGTCTAGTTAAAGATATGTTTTTTTGTTTATAAACTGTCTGGTAAACTTCCCTCAATCTCCTCCAAAATACGATCCATCTCAATAGCGTGAGGCAGAGGGATTGCACCTGAGTCAACTACCGTTGAGTCAATTCGTGGGCGGGGTCTAGGTGTCGGGCAGTTATACTTTTTCGTGATTTCCACTGTAGGGTCAGGAAAGGGGCCGTATGTGTACCCACTGTTCTCATCTTGGTAGAGCTTTTCCATAAACATTCCGAAAATAGGAAGAGCGGTATGCGCCCCTTCTCCCGTTGCGGAACTTTTAAAGTGAATACTCCTTTCGTCGTTTCCAACCCATACGCCTGTGACCAAATCCTTCGTGAGTCCCATATACCAACCATCAACATAATCCGACGAGGTACCAGTTTTTCCCGCAATTTGATTGCCATTCTTCCAAAGATCCCACTCCCATAGCGCCTGCGACGTTCCTCCTGGTTCGTCCATTGTTCCTCGAAGCATATAAATCATCAGCCAAGCATCTTCTTCACTGATAACCCGTTTGTTGTCAGGCTTAAATTCAGCGATTACCTCGCCTTTTTTATTTTTTATTGTCGTTACCAAAATAGGTTCTACCAAGTTTCCCTTATTTAAAAATGTAGCATATGCTTTCACCATTTCCAATACGCTTACGTCGTTAGACCCCAAACTAACAGAGGGCACCGATTTTAGCGGACTTTTAATACCTACGCGATGAGCTGTCTCAACTACTTTGTCCCAGCCCACTTTTTCAGTGATTTGCGCGGTGATTGAATTAACAGAACGACCCATTGCCCATCGAAGCGACATATTCTGATAAGTAAAATTCCAGTCTGCATTTTTAGGCTCCCATTGCATCTCTTTTCCATTTTCGATGTATTCGATTTTTACGGGTTTATCGACAAACCTATCACATGGCGCCATACCTTGCTCTATCGCGGTAAGGTAAGCAAAAGGTTTAAATGTAGACCCTGCTTGTCGCCGTGCCTGGTCGACATGATCGAATTTGTAATATTTGTGATTAATCCCACCTACCCAAACCTTAATCTCGCCGGTGAATGGATCCATTGACATCATCCCTGTATTAATCATCTTAGCATAATGAGCCAGCGAGTCGAGCGTAGAATAGTTGACTTTTTTCATCCCATCCCACGTAAATACCTCCATTTCCTTTTCCTGTTCCAGATAAAATTGGATACTGTCCTTGTTACCTTTATATTTTTCGTTCAGAAACTCATAATAGTTGGTTTTTGTTGCCAAGTTCTCAAGAAATCCTTCGATCACATCGCCTTGCGAATCGCGCCAAGGCAGATCATTGCCCCAGACATTTTCGAAACGATTCTGCAAAATTTTCATCTGTCTGGCAACTACCTCTTCAGCATAAGACTGCATTCGTGAGTCAATACTCGTATAAATCTGGAGACCATCTTCATAAATATCGTAACCACTTTCCTTGCTCCATTCATCAAGAAATCTTAAAACTGCCGAGCGTAAGTATGAATCTCCAATTTGGTCGTCATCTATTTCTGCGACAGACAGGCCAATATCTAATTTTGCATAATCGTTCAGTTGGTCAGCGCTGATGAAGCCCTCCTTGGCCATTTGACCTAAAACTATATTCCTTCTCTTCTTGGCGTTTTCGGGATTTCTAATTGGATTATAGAGTGTCGTACCTTTTAGCATTCCAACCAGTAAGGCAGATTGGGGGGCATTCAGCGAGTCAGGTAGCGTATTGAAATAATGACTAGCGGCTGTTTTGATACCATATGTATTATTGCCAAATGATACCGTATTTAAATACATCGTCAAGATTTCTTCTTTCGAATACTTTGTCTCGAGTTTATATGCCGTCATCCATTCTTTGATTTTGATGATAATCATTCGAACACCGGGTATTTTTCCAAGAAGACCTGATGATTTGTCGTAGCGGGTTTGATACAGGTTTTTTGCCAACTGCTGTGTCAACGTGCTGGCACCACGTCGTTCTCCCTGAAAAGTAGAGAAGATACTCGTAAATACCGCAATGAAATCGACGCCATTGTGTTTATAAAACCTGATATCCTCGGTAGATATTAATGCATCTTTTAAAGGTTTAGAAAGTTCATCGTATTGAACCGGATTCCGATTTTGTTTAAAATAACTTCCAAGAAGCTTTCCATCTGCAGAATAAAATTGCGAAGCAACATTTAGTTCTGGCATTTGAATGTCATCCCTTGTCGGCGAGTATCCAAAAAAATTAAGAAAGTTAATCTCAATAGCACAGATAAAAATAATAACGAAGTAAACAGAAATGAGGAGGTACCGGAGGAACTTATTCTTAATTCTTCTAAACATATCCGTAAATATCGTAAATGTTTAAATAAAATTATCTTTATATTTATTTTACTGAGCATTACGTGCTAATTGTTTCATGTGATATAGAGAATTGAACATAAATACCCAACTAATGAGCCAAGATTATAAACAGTTTAAGATAACAAAAGGACCGATTAAACTAGCTGATTTTAAGACAGATGAAACTTTTGGTCTGTCGAAGAAAGATGCTAAAGAAGATTTAGAAGACTTCCAAGAGACGCTATTTGAACTTCAGGAGCGTCTATATGCGGAAAACCGCCGGAGCTTATTGATTGTTTTTCAAGCCATGGATGCTGCCGGTAAAGATAGCGCTATAGAGCATGTAATGAGTGGCGTGAACCCCCAAGGTTGCCAGGTTTTTAGTTTTAAACAACCTAACGATGAAGATTATGAGCACGATTTTCTGTGGCGGCATTACGATGCTTTGCCAGAGAGGGGTAGAATAGGTATTCATAACCGTTCACACTATGAATATGTATTAGTCTGTAAAGTGCATCCGGAGTACATTTTAAAAGAGCGACTCCCAAATATCCGGAAGGTAGATGACATCACAAAGCCCTTTTGGGATGATCGCTACAAAAGTATTCGCCAATTTGAGGAGCATCTAACTCGAAATGGAACGACAATCATTAAGTTCTTCCTGCACTTATCCAAAGAAGAACAACATGAGCGGTTTATGGATCGTCTGAATGAGAAGGATAAACATTGGAAATTTTCAGCCGGAGACCTCGATGAAAGGGAGTTATGGGAGGATTATGAACGTGTATATGAAGAATGTATCAGCGCAACCAGCTCAGATGAAGCACCTTGGTATATCATCCCGGCCGATAAAAAATGGTTCTCCAGGCTGGCAATAGGTCGGATTATCGTAAAAACCCTTCAAGAGATGAATCCCGATTTCCCCAAAGTAAGTAAAAAGCAAGCAGAAGAGTTAAAACTCTATAAAGAACAATTGGAAAGTGAAGCAGATAAGCCTAAATAGTCCGAAGATATTTAAGTTTAATATTCGGAAGACTTGCAAACTGATCGGCTAAACGGTTTACAATCGATTTTCTAATAGCGATCTGCATCAAGCAGCTAATTTCAAAATCCTGTTTGATTATTTCAAGATTATCATCTTTGACAAGTCGCATAATATCATTCATCTGGGGATACTCAAAGCTTATTTCATAGATATCCCGTTCATGTTTTTCTATGATCTCCGCCTGATCAATAGCATCCTGCGTGGCCGTTTTATAAGCATGTATCAATCCCGGTATCCCTAGCAAAGTTCCGCCAAAATATCGAACCACAATCATTAGGGTGTTCGTTAAGTCATTGGATAATAAAGTGTTTAATATGGGTCTGCCTGCCGATCCCGCAGGTTCACCATCATCGTTTATCCGATAAACAGTCCGGTCCATACCCAGTCGATATGCATAACAGTGATGCCTAGCCTTAGGGTGTTCATTTTTGACCTCGGTTAAAAGATCTTTTAAATCTTGCTCATCTTCAAAAGGGAAACCATATGCAATGAATTTACTCCCTTTGTCTTTAAAAATGCCCGTAATAGGAGCGTTTATCGTTCGATAAGTATCTTCAAATAGACTCATTACCTGCAATAATAAGGATAGAAATGATAGCAAGCAAAATGCCGACTTTGTTCAAAGCGGATAACTTCTCTTTGAATAAATATAAGCCTACTATTGCACCCAAGGCAATTACACCGATATTCATGGCAGAAAAAACGACGGATGGGTTTTCTGGAATTGCTCTATGCGCTTTCATATACAACAAGATATTGCCGAAATTAAATACACCCAAGAGTACACCCCAAATGATCGCCACGATATTAAACGGTTCTTTTCGTTTATATATTCGCGTGCCAATATAAATAAATGAGATAACCATTGCCATAATGAACACAAATAAGACAGAAGCGGTATAGGGCATTTGTTGATGCTGGGCAATTTGTTTAAAAAGCACGTCAATAAGACCCATTCCGAAGAAAATAATCAACGGATATGCCCAGCTCCTTTTCTGCGTTCTAGAGTCTGAGGATGCACTCCATTTGATAGAACAAAGAATAGCGGCTATACCTACGACTATACCGACAATTGATTTTGTGTTTGGCTCTTCATTGAAAATCAGGAATGCTGCGATAAGCGGTATGAAAATCGACGTACGTTGCGCAATATCAGTCCTGACAATACCAGTATATCTGATTGAGGCGGCAATGGCCCAAAAAATAGCAGGTAAAAGAAAGCCGAGAGTAAGATATAGGATGGTATTTCCGACTTCAAATGAAATATGCTGGATTTCCGGTTTATAAAACATTATATTAAGTAAAACCGCGGTCGGATAGTTCCATGCTATAATCTGGTTTGTGCTTACTTCATACCGTCTCGCTAGTTTCAAAATGATTGAAACCAGTACACTACAGATGATACTAAAAAATACAAATATCATGAATGGTAATAGATAGACAGTTGGTCGCTCCCTAATCGTATCGACTCGTTTGGAGCAGTGTGAAGAAGCGAAGCGGCAGATAGCCCCTCGCCCCAAACAATGTCTGATGTAAACACACGAGCCTCATCCCAGAGACCGGCCTTTATAAAGAGGTCCAGAGTTTTTGCACCCCCTTCTATGATTACCGATTGTATATCCATCAGAAACAGCTGAAAAGCAATGCTCTCCGCTAAATAAAAGTCGAAACTTTCCAAAGAGATGAATTTTAAATTTTTCTGTACATCTGTTTTTACTTCATTGAGGACGATGGTTTCGATAGATTTATCAAACAGGTGAAGACCCGATGGAAGCTGCAGGTTGCGATCCAATACAATCCGCTTTGGATTTTTACCTTCCCACAACCGTGTATTGAGTTGTGGATTATCAATCAGCGCCGTGTTTTTCCCAACTAAAATGGCATCTTCTTCAGCTCGCCAACGATGAACCAATAATTTCGATTGTTTATTGCTAATCCACTTCTGCTGAGGTTTGTTCGGAGCGAAGAAGCCGTCCGCAGTCTGAGCCCATTTTAAAATGATATACGGTCGCTTTTTTGATAGTCGCGTAAAAAAACGACGGTTTAAATGCCTAGCTTCCTTTTCTAAAACACTTTCTATTACTTTAACTCCTGCATCCCGTAATCGTTCGATCCCTTTTCCATTCACTTTGTCAAAAGAATCTCGACAAGCAACAACTACCTCGGGTATCTGATGTTGGATAATCAAATCAGCGCAAGGCGGTGTTTTGCCATGATGCGCACAAGGCTCCAAACTCACATACAGCGTTGAGTTTCGCAACAGTTCATCTGATTGTAAACCACGCGTTTCGATAACTTGATTAATCGCATTTACTTCAGCATGGGCCTGTCCAAATCCTTTGTGCCAGCCTTCGCCAATAACCTGATTGTCGTGAACGATGACAGCTCCGACCATTGGATTTGGGCTCACGGAGCCCGCACCTAATGAAGCGAGATCAAGGCAACGCCTCATATACAACTCATGGTTCTGCATAATGCAAATATACTCCTTTCGTTATTTTATGTAGATTTGAATATTAAATACTTATCCATGACTCACCTCAAGGAAATTAAAAAAGAGTTTATAGAAGCACTGAAAGATCTCTATGATTCGCAAGAGACTAGCGAATTATATTGGCTTAGCTTGGAACATGTATTAGAACTGGATAGAGTACAGCTGAAACTAAATGAAAAGCTCCGGTTTAACGAAGCTCAAATCACCCAACTCCAAAAGATTTTAGATGAATTAGTTACAGGCCGGCCGCTTCAACACATTATTGGTTACTCATGGTTTTATGGAGAGAAGTTTACCGTAAACAACTCCGTTTTAATACCACGTCCGGAAACAGAAGAATTAGTGGCATGGATCATAGATGATGTAACGCAATTCAAGATTCGCGAACCGGTTCGCATTCTCGACATTGGAACCGGAAGCGGTTGCATCCCCATCATCCTTAAAAAAAAGATACGATGCAAAACTCAAATTCATGCCGTTGATATATCACCTGACGCATTAGAGGTTGCCAAGGAAAATGCAGAACTCAATAAGGCTGAAATCGATTTCTTGCAGCTCGACATCCTGCAAGCAGAACCCTATGTCAATCAGCTAAACCAAAAGTTTGATATCATCGTAAGTAACCCACCTTATATTAGTCGGGAAGAAGAACGCGAAATGCATTCCAACGTTATCGATCATGAACCACACCGAGCATTGTTTGTCGATCAAGAAGGTCCACTTATTTTTTATAAATCCATTGCCGATTTTGCGCTCAAAAATCTTCATGACAGAGGAAGGCTTTATTTCGAAATTAATCAACGCTATGGTAACATCCTGATAGATTACTTGAGATCCTGTGGGTTTAAGGACATTATTTTAAGAAAGGATATTTCAGGAAACGACCGCATGATACGTGCGTCTTTATATTCTTGACGACGTACAAAATATATAACAATCTAAAACACGAAAATGAAAAAGAACTTTTTACTCTTTAACGTCCTTGCACTAGCAGGTTTACTATTCTCGGCTTGCTCTTCAAAAACTCAAGTAGACCTCATCGTACACAATGGTGTTGTTTATACTGTAGACAGCTCCTTTTCAAAGACAGAGGCTTTTGCTGTCAAAGACGGAAAATTTATCAAAATAGGGACAACAGATCAAATCTTGAAGAATTATGAGTCAAGCCACGTGATCGATGCCGAAGGGAAGGCTATTTATCCGGGTTTTTACGATTCCCATGCACACTTTTTTGGTCTTGGTAGCACGCTCGCTCAAGCCGATCTTAACAATACTAGAAGCTTCGAAGAAGCAGTCGAACGCTTAAAAGCTTTTCGGGAAGCCAATCCAGATGCAGAGTGGATTTTGGGAAGAGGTTGGGATCAAAACAAGTGGCCAGGAAAAGAATTTCCTGATAATAAGCTTTTGAACGAGGCTTTCCCCGAAACTCCTGTTTACCTAACACGTATAGACGGGCATGCCGCCATCGTTAACAACAAAGGGTTGGAGCTATCAGGCGTTACCCAGTCGCGTAATGTTGAAGGGGGCTTATTCGTAACGATTGATAGTAAACTAAGCGGTGTATTGGTTGACAATGCTATGAACGTGGTGGCACGTAATATCCCCGATCCTACAGAAGAAGATTTAACTCGTCAGTTAATAAATGCTCAAGATTCCTGTTTTGCGGTTGGTCTCACCACCATAGCAGATGCCGGTTTAGGGATTAATCAGATTGAGCTGCTGAAAAAGTTGTACGAGAACGGAAAATTGAAAATTCGGGACTATGCCATGGTCGCATTAAGTGAGAAAAACCTAGATCATTTTAGTAAAGAAGGCACGTATATTAGTGACCGCCTGACGGTTCGGTCTTTTAAACTAATGGCTGATGGTGCTCTCGGATCAAGAGGTGCTTGCCTCATCCATCCTTACTCAGATGCACAAACCTCTGGGTTTCTTTTACTTTCCCCGTCTAAATTAGATTCGGTTGTGAGTGTTTTAAGTAAAACAGATTTCCAGGTCAATACCCATGCAATTGGAGATTCGGCAAATCGTGTCATGCTCGATGTTTATGCAAAATATTTGAAAGGAAAAAATGATCGTCGCTGGCGGATCGAGCATGCCCAGATTATCGCACCCACAGATTTTGCAAAATTTGCTTCCTATTCAATTATACCTTCTGTGCAACCCACCCATGCCACATCTGATATGTACTGGGCCGAACAGCGCCTAGGACAAGAGCGCATCAAAGGTGCTTACGCCTATAAAGATTTATTAAACGAATATGGGATGCTTGCTTTAGGAAGTGATTTTCCTGTAGAACATTTTAATCCAATATATGGATTCCATGCCGCTGTAGCACGGGTTGACGCTAATAACTATCCAGAAGGTGGATTTCAACCAGAAAATGCCATCAGCAGAGAAGAAGCATTAAGGGGCATGACCATCTGGTCCGCTTTCGCATCTTTTCAGGAAGAAACACATGGAAGTATTGAAGTAGGGAAGGTTGCTGATTTCGTTATTATGGAGCAAGATATTATGGAGATTCCAGACGAACAGTTGAGAAGCGCAAAGGTTAATCGTACAGTAATTGCCGGTGAGACTGTGTTTTCGAAAAATAATTAGAAATGTTTGGCGTTGAAATCAAGGAAGTTAATCATTCATTTGAAATTAAATTCAATTATTTTTGGACAGTATAGTCGATAATTCTATCTTTGCATCACTTTCAAAAAAGGAAGTATTTACATAAACGTAAAAGATTCCGTAGCTCAGCTGGTAGAGCAATACACTTTTAATGTATGGGTCCTGGGTTCGAGCCCCAGCGGGATCACATCTTGGGACAAGTCTAAAAACGATAGACTTGTCCCATTTTTTTTACCTTGTAACTTGCTGTTATTCTGATAAATAAGAGCAATCGCCGAATTTAGTCTCGGAGTTCGATGTCTTGTTCCGTCAAATTCCAAAAAATCGGGGAACATCGAACTCACTATAAGCCTTTTTTCCTCAATATCGCCGTTTTCATAGCGTCTATCAATGTTTGCGACCTTTTTTAAGGTAGATGCGACCAAATCCTTAATCTCTGTTCCGACCACTGCCAAATCATTTAATCTTCGTTCCAAAACCTCAATCTTTCCTTTGGTCAATTTCTTTACTTCTTGGAAATCATCGTCTGCCATTTCTCCATCGGCGTTTTTTAAAAGCGCATTTTGATAGCGTTTGTTCAACGCATCAATCTCATCTATGATATTTGCCCGTTCGGTGTTTTGGGCTTTGGTCTTGCTGTTGAAGTCTTTTATAAAGGCTTCGATAAAAACATCGACCATTCCCTCTTTTGGCGACATATACCGCAATTGTTTTAAAAAAGCCTCATTAGCAGTCTCCGCTTTGAACCTTGTTCCACAGGCAGAACTACAATGATAGTAGTAATAGTAATTGCCCATCTTTCCCTTTGAGGCACTTCCAGTCAGCATACGCTCGCATTTAGGGCATTTGAGAAACCCTCTAAGTGGCAAATTGTCCATAGCCACGATTTTAGGCTTTACAATCCTCTTTCTCCCATCGAGAATATCCTGCACATCAGCAAAGGTCTTTTCGCTGATTAAAGGCTCGTGTTGTCCTTTGACAAAACATCCCTTTTCCTCTTTGTAGGGAGGTATGAATATTTTGCCACAGTACAATGGGTTTCGCATGGCTACCCAAAAATTGTTCTTACTGAATCGCCCCTTTCCATCTGCTTTCTCCCGAACCATTTTCCATATCTGTTCCGTATTGAAGTTATTGGAAACGATTTGTTCAAATGCCCATTTCAAAAGGGGGGCTTCAAAGTCATGTGGGGCAATGAATTTCTTTTTGCCCTCTGTTATCTTGTTAACATACCCCAAAGGCGCTGTTCCCATATACCGCCCTTCTTTTTTCGCCCTGCGCATTCCGTGAAAAACATTTAACGCACGCCTGTCGTTTTCCACTTCGGGTGAAGCAAGATAGAACGCAAGCATGATTTTATTTTCGGGAATGGTAAGGTCTAAGGGCTGTTCGATTGCCACAGGTTCAACGCCATGTGTACGTAACTGGTTAATCATTTGGTAGGCATCCCCTGCGTTTCTACTAAACCTATCCCATTTGGTAAATAGTATTATCGACCCCGCTTTATTGTTCTTTGTTTTGCGTAGGTTGGATAAGTATTTCTGCCATTCCGGACGTTTGAAAGATTTTGCCGAATGGTCTTCTATGTAAACATCCCTTACCGGAATGCCTTTTATCTCACAATATTTTCTTAATCGGTCTTCTTGGTCACGTTGCGAATATCCCTTGTCCGCTTGCTCGTCTGTCGATACACGTATGTATAAATCTGCCTTTCTCATCACAACAGTTTTCTTTGTTCATTAGATTAAAGTTTTCCTCTTAGATATTGGTTAACTGCAATGTCAGCTATCTTCTTGACAAACTCCAAGATGGTTTTTGCTTCCTCTAAATCGACCTCTGTTCCTTTCTTTTTCAAGATTTGCACAACTCTTTCGGGAGTTAAATCGTTCGTTTTTTCTTTCTCCATCTCAACTCATTTTTGCCTGCTAACCGTGCAGATTAATCCGCATAAACAAACTTATCGAGTTGATGGAACGAGCATTAGGATATGTCTTCTTACTGGATTACTTGGCTTAGATTGGCGCGTGGCATTACAATAGCCAAAGCACATTTACGGCATTCGCTTCACTACTGACCGCAAAAGAGCTTAGGGCTATGATTGGGAATAGGAAATTGAAGATGTCGTTCCACAGGTTGGGCTGTTCCACTCCAAACTTCAATCACCTGTAGCCGTACTAACAGATATTAAATTCTTTCTGAACCATTTTCCACACACTATCCTCCTTACTTCCACAATTGGTTTTAATGTAAAAAGCGAGTATGCCTGTTTTTCACGTTTCATGGAGCAAAGGTTGGACGTGTTCTTAACGGAGGCAAAAGGTCATGCAAGTTTGAAAAAAAATCTCCACCCGTTGGGTAGTATTTGTTTTCCAAAACCTTGTGCCTCCTAAACACTAACCTAAACTGCTCCCGAAACGAAACACAGCATACTCCGGCTCTTTACACGAATAAAAAAAATGTCAGGCATGAGAATTAAAAGCATTGGAAATGGTATTGAAACAAAACAACAGCACCACCTCTCATTGCCGAATAAATCAAAAACAATTTAAAACGGTAAAGAAATGATACAACAAATAAACACATCGGAAGCAAGGGTATATGTCGGCACATACAGAAAATACAATGACGGTTCAATCTTCGGGAAATGGCTTGACCTTTCCGATTATGCGAACAGCGAGGAATTTTACACCGCTTGCAAGAAGCTACACGATAACGAGGAAGACCCCGAATTTATGTTTCAAGACTACGAAAACATACCTAAGGGCTTAATCGGTGAGTGTTGGATAAGTGATAACATATTTGAAGTTTTGGAGGCTTTGGAAGATATGGACGAAACCCGAAAAGAAGCATTCCTAATATGGTGCGACAACGGACACCGTAAGCTATCCGAGGGGGATATAAGCGACCTAATAAGCGACTTTGACGATGACTATATAGGCGAATACAAGGACGAGGAAGATTTTGCCTATGAACAGGTTGAGCAAATGGACTTACCCGAATTTGCAAAAAGGTACTTCGATTATGAAGCTTTTGCCCGTGACCTGTTTTGTGGTGATTATTGGAGCGATGGTGGTCATGTATTTTGTAATTCGTGAATTTTAGGGAACGGTGCGCCGTTCCCATTTTTATTAAAATCTGTTCGGGCAAAAAAGACAGATCCTCCCCAGGTCGGAACAGTCTTTTTTGCGAAAAGTGGAACACCCCCTTGGTCAAATGCTCGCATCCCGCAGTTTCCTCCATTGCATTTTTCAAAAGAGCTGTGCTTGAAACAGACTACTTTCTTTCGTGAGTTGAGACGAAAAAGAAAGTAGCAAAGAAACCTACGTTTATGATTGACTTTTAAAGTATTCCATTGCTACCCCCCTAATCCCCATGCTGAAATATTTTTTATTTTCACTCAATGCTTTAACGGCGGTTAGCATTCCATCGGGGTCAGCGAATTTCAGTATATAGCCCGAAACACCTGCCTTTAGCATACTCGTTACACTTTCCTCGTTATCGTCCGTACTGGAAATTAGAACTTTTAAATCGGGGTACTTTTCGAGCAAAAGTTTAGCAGTAGCAAAGTCTTCCTCTATGAGACAGACATCCGGCAACTTGCCACCCTCTTTTATTTTTTGTAGGGCATCCTGCCCGTAACCCGATTGGAACAATACCGTATATCCCGAATTTTCAAGTTGCTTTACAGACATATCCCGAAGCTTTGGATTGTCATCTATGACCGCTACATAGACATTGTTTTTGTTGTCTTTTCCAGTATTCATAATATCTGTTTTAAAAGTAGCGACCTGCAATAAAAAAAGCGCAGGCAACTACACTTACCGATACTGGGGCACTGGTATGCCTGACAACGAATAAGCGAGCACCCACGCCTATGGCGTGAGTATTCCTACTTATTGTCTCGTTGTCTTAAAAATTACCAGTTTTCAGTATCGAGACTTAAAGCAAAAACACTTTAAGTATTTTAATATTTTCTATTAGCAAAGATAACGAAGCGATTTATTATACACAATATTATAATCGTGTCCTTTAAGAGCAAAGTACACTACATTTTAAGTCTACTAAAAAATCCCGCCACATCGGGCAGGATTTTTCTGTCTTTAATCACGGCTGTTAAACTGGAAACTGACTTGCTTTTCGTTTCCGAAATTGTCCGAAATCCAAATATCAAACGCCTGTGATACGGTGGATTGCGAGGTGTAATACAACCTAAATTGTGTCTGTGGCAAGAGGTACAGGTCATTGGGCATATACGGCGGTTCGCTGTAATACCGCAATGCTCCCTGTCCGTCAAACTGGAAATAGCGGATAAAGTATTTCGCATCGCTGAAATTGGCCGACCGTTCAATGGTAATCCGTATTTCAACGGTCTGCCCGTTCGTCACCTCTTTGGGTACAGGCATTACCTGTACCTCAAAAGGGTAATTTTGTTGTATGTCGATCTCGTCTTTTTCGCAGGAGGTCAGCACCACGGCGCAGACCAACATTGCCAAGAGCATGAACATCGCCTGTAAATGTAGGCGGTATTTTCTGATTGATATTTTCATCGTAAATCAATTTAAAAGTTAAACCTTAGTCCAATCCCTGCCGATGGACGGAACTGTTTAAAATCCGTACCCCAAAGCACTTTGGTACGTCCTTGCAGGAGCAACACAAAGCGGTCGGACAGGTACGTTTCGAGCGTGAGCCGTCCGCCTGTGCCGTAAACAAAATTGTCTCTGTCGAGGATGGTCGAGCCGTCCGGTAGCATGGCTTCGCTCCGGTTAATCGTTTCATAACCTGCAACGGCTGTTAGCCCTGCATTCAGCGTGATGGTCTTTCTTGCATCGCCCAATAGCTGAAGACTGTAACCCACCTCGCCCGTATAGGTTTCGAGCGGTATCTGTACATCCCTGTAACCGGAAAGCTGATAGGCATATTCCGCACCCCATATCCAGTAACTGCCGTTCTTTCCGTTCACGGTCAATGTCAAATTCAGATAGTAATTGTCGCTTATATCTTTGGACAACATACCTGCGTTTATCTCCAATCCCTTTTGTTTGGGGAGCATACGCTGTGCCTGTACTGCCGTCATACTTAGCATGGCAAGCACCACGGCAAAAATGTATCTTATCATTGTTCTTTCCTTTTGGGTTAATTAATCTTTAGGTGCATATCGCTTATCAGTTTGGCGTGTACGAGGTCGGAGTTTTCCACCTGCAACACCTGTTGCCTGCCACCGTTCTTTTCAAAGATTTCAATCACGAGTACCTTGTCATCCGTGATGGTAAACTGGTCAAGCAGGAACACGTTTTGGTCGGTGCTGTTACCCGTAATTTCACCGAGCGTTTTATACATCCGCAACGGGTTCATTGCCTTTTCCTGCACCACGGTACGCTTGGCGACTTTTTTGTCCACTACCTTGAAATTCACAAAGTCAATGTTGAACGGTACATTGCTTTTGTTACGCAGTTCCGTATGGAAATAGAATTTTCCGTTGTGAACATAAATACCTTTCAGCAGGAATTGTATGCCGTAGCTTTTTGCCCCGATATGCTTTACAATTCTTTTGTTCTTTTTGTAAATCGTTTCCATGAGCAAGCCCGCCAGTGACGGAGAATTGCCTCCCAGTTCCTCAAACAGAACATCGTTGCCGTTTTTCCTGTTCGATACCTTTTGCATGGTCAGCAAATCATAATTCAGTGTTGCGGGATAAGGACTGTAAAAAACGTTGAAATTATAAAACTGACCATCATCCGTGATGACCGAAAAATTGGTTTCCTCGTCAAAATCCCTTACGCTTGCCTTAATGCGCAGTACATTTTCCGCATCATCGGCTTTACCTGCAATAAGGTACTCACTGCCCAAATCCACATAGCGGATTGCGGACGGGAATATGAGGTGCGAGGTCTTGCTGTACGTCACTTGCATTTCGTAAGGCTCAACCTTACCCATGCTTAATTTTGTGGTATTGGATGCAACTTGTTGTGCATTCGCTCCTGTAATAAAGGCTGTTAAACAGACCATTGCCATGAGGCTCTTAAATAATGCTTTCATATCGATATTATTTTAATTGAACTTTAGTTTTTTGAAACGAGGAATAGCTGATGACCGGCTTTCACGGTCACTTTCGGTGTCCTTACTTTCTTTGAGAAGTAGCCAGATACGCCCTGAACCACACCACGGGAAAGGTCACCTGCCATCTGTTGCCCTGCCGAGCGTGTCATCATAATAGAAGTGCCGGAGGTTTGGCTCATGTTGGAGGCAATCTCGCTAAGAGCATTCATTTCGGGGGAATATGGTACATATAGTCCTTGCTGTCCGTCCACATCATACACGGTTATATCAACCGGAATAATGTTGCCCTCAAATTCGATGGATGTTACCTTTAATTGCAACCTGCCACCTTGGAACTTGGCATTTGCCGTCAATACCGTTCCTGCCGGAATGGAACGGACGGGAGTTTGCGCCGTTTCCAACAAGCGTAAGCGCACACCGCTTTCGCCTGTCACGGTCTGTGTTTCCTGTACTACCGCCTTGATACTGTTTTTCGGTTGTATGTCCTGTTCCGAAATACCTGCCGTATAAAAACCACGGTTTCGGGTTTCGTTCCAGTTTGCCAAAAAAGCACTGTCGGTCGGTTCACGGTACAATGCGGACACCGTATTTTTCCTTACGGGATTGAATGCCACAAAATATTCTTTTTGCGAAGCACTCTTTGCCGAAACTGTTGTATCAGCATTACCTGTTTGTTCTGGAGCCTTTGGCAAGTAACGGGAAGCCATTTCGTATGACTTTTCCATCAAAGCCAGTTGGTCTTCCACGGTCGTTGTAGGCGGTACGTCCTTTTCGGCCAGTTGCTCTTTCAATTCCTCAACCTGTCTGCGAAGTTCCTGCGTTTCGTAATCGTTGTTGTCGTAGAACGAGGTCAGCGTATTTTGCGCACTGCGGTAACTGTTCAGAGCAGGGTTGCTGTTCCTGCGTGTACCACCGCCGTAAGCGTAGCCGTCTTCGTAGCCCTCATCCAGTTGCTCCACTTCCGGATCGGCGGTACTGTCCTCGCTCCAATAGTCGGATAATGACAGGAGCGCATTGCGCTTTTCCTCTATTTTCTGTTCGAGCATTTCCTGTTCATAAGCCTTTTGCTTGTCGGATTGAAGCCCTGCATCGGTAGCCTGCGGTACGACATCGTTCAGACCAATATCCTCAACCTTTTGCTTGTCGGAAGATGGTTTGAAGATTAAATACATACAGCCGAAGAACACCACGCCCATAAGGGCAAAAATGATGGGCTTTTTTAACTTTTCGGCTTTGTTCTGCGCACCGTCTTGGGGTGCATCCATTCCGTTTTTCGGGTCGCCATCTTCGACCAAAAAACTTACTTTGTTTTCACTGTCTTTCATACATTTTACGTTTTAAGATTGTGTTAATACTGTCCTGCGGAGAAACCGAGGATTTGTTTTGCCTGTTAATCGGGTTTTCGATATGTTCTATCGTTAGGGTATTATCGGGCTGTGCTACATCGTAGCATACTTTTAACAGTACGATAATGGACAATAGCGCATAGACCGAAAAGAGCAGTAGCGTATAGCGGTGCTGTTTTTCAACAGGCATCGCTCGCCACTGTCCATCGAGTTTGTCAAACCAATTATTGATTGTCGTTCTTAGATTTTTCATGCCCCAATCCGTTTTAGAAACTGAACCACTTCTGCCTGTGAACCGTCTTTTGCTCCGGTGCATCGCTCACCATAGCGATTGCCTCCTTTGCTTTGGGAGCGGTCACTACGGATAGGTCGGTCAGTTCCGTTTGTTTCAATAATTGCCCGAATTGGTCTTTTCTTGCAACCTCCATTTTATGGAGGAAGAATTTGCCGTTTAGGTATTTCACCCACATACAGCATTCTACATAGGGTTTGTCATCGCCTGCCCATTGCAGAAAGCCCGTCAATAATAACTGTGACTTTGGTGCGCCCTCCGCACCCTTTCGGCAGTTTTCGAGGTATTCACTTATGCTGTCTTTCAGTTTTCCGGCATACGCTCCCTGCGTATGGAAATAGCCGTCATACCCTTTTGCGGTAAGGATTTTGGCAAATGTGTTCAAATCTGATATTGCTTGCATAATCTTGATTTTAGCGGTTTATGATTTCTACATCCCTGTTTTCCAACACGGCAAATTTTTCGATATTGAAACCCTGCGGATTGTTGTCGGACTTGACCGAGTTTAACAATAGGCATGAGGTGACTAAACTTCGTTTGGTCACATTGCTTGGACGGATGATAAACTGTTTGGCATACGTTCTTACCGCATACGGATAAGTATCGAAGTTGCAGACCACGCTGTCCACTTCGATACGCTGTTGCACGTTGCCCGAAATGATACGGTTGTAGTAACCTTTTTCCGAAAGGTCTTTGTAATAGTCAAAGGCACTTTTGTCGGCAAGGTTAAACGCCCTTTTCATGTTGCTTTCGATAGCGTTCTTATCGGGTGCAAGCGTAAAGAACAGTTCATGGAAACGCTTAACGTGTTCCCTTGCCTCAACAGGTCTGTTGATGCTTGCATCCTGTGACAGTGCCAACATCAATGATTTGCCGTTGTCCAGTACATATATTTTTTGGCGTTGCGCCTCCGCAAACTGGTAGGCTTTCCATACGTTCAAGCCTGTCACGGTGGTACAGAGTACGGCAAATACAATGGCGTACAGCCGTATTTGCCTAAAGCTGTTTTCTATGTTTCTTAATGTTTTAAATTCCATTGCTTTTTGATTTTTATTTGTTCATTAATCTGCCACCGATATTGCCTGCCACTGCCCCCGTTCCGGCTCCGGCGATGTTTCCGGTTTTCGATGCAGTCTGATTGACGTTGCGCATGAAGTTCCCTGCGCCTCCGGCTTGGATAACCCAACCTGCCACCGTTGGAATGGTGAAGTAGCCCACAATCCCAATCAGCATGAAGATGATATACACCGTGTTGGATGTGTCGGGGATATACGTAGGGTCGGCAAGCATTTCAATATCCCGTTCCAGTATAAGCGATTGTATTTTCGCAAGTATGGAGCTGAACATATCGGATATGGGCAACCATAGGTACACGCTGATATATCGGGTCAGCCATTGCGTAAGTGTGGACTGAAAACCATCCCATACACTTATCGCAAAGGCTATCGGCCCGAGTATGGACAGCACGATAAGAAAGAACGTCCGTATGGTATCTATGACCAGTGCCGATGCTTGGAAAAGTATCTCCAAAAGGTTGCGAAACCATTCCTTTATGGCTTTTTCTATCTTATAGGCTTGTCGGTCAAGGTACATTCCCGACATGGTAGCTAAATCGGACGGCGACCATCTCAATTCGTCCAGTTTCTTATCAAATTCCTCATCGCTTACGAGGTAAGCGGTTTCGGGATTGCGGAGCATGGCTTCCCGTTCTAACTGGTCTTTTTGCTGTTGCAACTGGTTGAGGTCAAGCACCTGATTTTCGAGCATGGCGTGTGTGCCTTTTACCACCGGAGACATTACGGCATTGATAGTTCCCAATACGATGGTCGGGAAGAACATAATGGCAAGCCCGATGGCGAACGGTCGCAGGAGCGGAAACACGTCTATCGGTTCAGCACGGCTCAATGCCTGCCACACTTTCAGTGCTACGTAGAACAGTGCACCCAATCCGGCGATGCCCTTTGCCACTGTCGCCATATCGGCGGACAGTGGGAGCATCTCATCGTACAGCGAGCGCAGGAGTTCGTGAAGATTGTTCCATTCCATAGCTTACCAGTATTTTTGTTCAGCCGTACCGTACAGTTCAAGCACCCTTTGGGTGTTGTTCTGTTTTTTTGCCCTCAAAATGCTCACGGAGATATTTTTGTTGGTATAATACCGAACAAGGCTGTGGTAATCCTTGACCTCTTTGTAAACCCTGTCGATGATGTCCATACGTTCCTTATCATTTAAGGAAAGTCCGGTCGAGCTTACAATCTGTTTCAGTTCTTTGAGCAGTTCGGTACTCTCGTTTAGGAGCGTGGAATAACCGTTGGCGATTGCCGTCAGTTCCCGTGGACTGAAATTCGGGTCGTTCATCATCTTGCCGAAATTGTTCACGTACATTTCGGACACATCACCCACGAGCAAAACCGTCTGTTGCACCTTACGGGCATCTTTTACAAGGTTGTTTACGGCTTTCAGTTTGTCGTAGTATTCCTTGCCCTGTTCATACACTTTCTTTACCTCATTGAAATTTTTGATGGTATTAGATACCGTAGACGAGGTTTGCACAATTTCATTTGCGGAGTTGATAATACCCGATGCAAGGTTTGACGGGTCAACCACTATCCACTGTGCCTTTGCGGACGGTGCAACGGCAAGCATAAATGCCGTACACACCAGTAACATTGCTTTCTTCATTGTTCTGATTTTTTTAAATGATTAATAACTATTTGCGTTCTCACGCCTTTGTTGGGCAATGCGCTTTATCGCCAGTTCCACATTGCCATCCAGTTCGGAAGCCAGTTGCATGACCTCCATTTTTTCGGTTTCCTCCGTGGTGTAGGCTAAGTATTCTTCGAGCGAAACCTCTGTGGCATACACGGCGGAATGCGTACCGCCAAGCCCAATCCACACCTCTTTGTAAAGCCTTGACGGGTCGTTGTTCATGTTGATGGAAAGGATTTGGGATTTTTCCTTTTCCGTCAGTCCGAGCATCGCTTGGATGTCGTCAAACTTGTTCATGTACTTGCGTTGGTCTAAGAGGATTTTACAGTCGGAATTGTTGATGATACTTTCCTTGACCACGGGTGACTGGATGATGTCATCGACCTCTTGTGTGACGACTATCGCCTCTCCAAAAAATTTTCTTACAGTCTTAAAAAGATACTTGATGTACTCCGCCATTCCCTCTTTGGCGATGGCTTTCCACGCTTCCTCAATCAGTATCATTTTGCGCACACCTTTGAGCCTGCGCATCTTGTTGATGAATACTTCCATAATGATGATGGTCACTATGGGAAAGAGGATTTTGTGGTCTTTAATCGCATCAATTTCAAACACGATAAAGCGTTTGGAAAGCAGGTCAAGTTGCTTGTCTGAATTGAGCAGGTAATCGTACTCGCCACCACGATAGTAAGGCTCTAATACATTTAGGAAACCTGCAACGTCAAAGTCTTTTTCCCTTACCTGTTTTTCTTCCAGTACACTTTTGTAGTCACCCCGTACATACTCGTAAAATCCATTGAAAGAGGGATATTCACCGCTTTGCTTGACACGCTCGATGTAACCGCTCACGGCGTTGGACAACGCCACTTCCTCCGAACGGGTCGGCGGTTCATCGTCACGCTTCCACAAAGTCAGTATCAAAGTCTTGATACTTTCCCTTTTCTCGATGTCGAAAATGCCATCGTCCGTGTAGAACGGATTAAAGGCGATGGGGTTATCCTCGGTATAGGTAAAATAAACACCATCTTTGCCTTTGGTCTTGCCCTTAATCAACTCGCACAATCCTTGATAGGAATTTCCGGTGTCCACGAGCAGGACGTGTGCGCCCTGTTCGTAGTATTGCCGTACCATGTGATTGGTGAAAAAAGACTTACCCGAACCCGATGGCCCCAAAATAAATTTGTTGCGGTTCGTGATTATGCCTTTTTTCATGGGCAGGTCGGAAATGTCCAAATGGATAGGCTTTCCCGTGAGCCTGTCCGCCATCTTGATGCCGAAAGGTGATACCGAATTTTGGTAATTGGTTTCCTCGGTGAAGAAGCACAATGCAGGTTCGATGAACGTATAGAAACTTTCCTCTGCCGGAAAGTCGCCTGCATTGCCTGCCATGCCTGCCCAATACAGCGTGGCAACATCCACCGTGTTATGCCTCGGTTTGCATTCCATCAAAGCGAGCGCACTGCCCGTGTCGTTCTTTAGCTGTTTGAGTTCACTTGGGTCATCCGACCACGCCATCACATTGAAGTGCGCACGGACGGAGGAAAGCCCGAAGCTGTGCGCTTCGTTCAGATACCTTTCAATCCACTCTTTGTTAATCTGATTGGCACGGCTATACCTTGCCAGTGAGTGCATATTACGGGCTGACTTTTCAAACTTGCGCAGGTTCTCATCGCTGTTATCCAAAAACAGATATTGATTGTAGATGTGGTTACAGCTAAGGAGCAAGCCGACCGGAGAGGCAAAGGACAACAGGCAATCGCTCCTGTCCGTGGACAGCTTTTCATACCTCGTATTTGCCGATACCGTGTTGGGCAAATCGTCCGTATCGGACAGGGTGTGCAGGCACAGCCTTTTGTTGCCGATACGCACATCCTCACTGCCCAAAGCTATATCCTGCATGGGCGTTCCGGCTTCCCTCGACAGGGTAAGGTACTGTTCGAGCAAACCCTGTGTGCCGTCTGTGCCGATGATGTCATCCTCGGACAAGCGTTCCAGTTTCACAAAACCGCTATCATTGATAATCCGCTCAAACTGTGCAACCGTCTCCATGAAACGGCGGACGGTTTCTTTATCCCTAATTTCTTTCGGGATAAGTACACCTCTGCAAAGCGAACTAAAGTTGCTCTGCATCCGCATCCGCTCTTTGGTCGTCTTGGTCAAAAAGAGATAGCAGTAATGGTTTAAAAAAGGACGTTCGTTGAAATGTTGCTGATAGGATTTCGCAAGGAAACTTTGGTCTTCCTGTGCAATATCCGGCGCATAATTTTCCTTGATGTACCAATCCTGTTTGTGGACAATGGTATAGTCCGGCAAGGTCTTGATAGCCTTGTGCCAAGCCGAATGAATGGCATCGTACTCTGCCGATGCTACCGTGAACAGTTCCGGCAGGTGTACCCGAAAGCAAGCTGTGATGTCTGCATCCTTTGAAATGATACAGTTGTGTTCCACCGCCAGTAATGGAAACTTGCTTTCCAACGTTGTGGCTTTTCCTTTGTTTCTCATAGGGCATTGGATTTAGGGGTGCATTTCAGATAGCGGTGTACGGCTCTGCGACAGATGATGTATTTCGGATGCCTTTTCTTTGCCCCGACTTTCATCAATCCGTATTCGCCGTATTTGCCGTTCAATGCGAATGTTTGCCAAACGATGAGCGATGCTCCGCCTGCCCCGACAAGCAGGCACACGTAGGAGTTTACGCCTGCCATGTACATAATCATGACGAGGACAAGCACACCGAGCAAGCCTCCGGCGAAGATGAACAGGTACTGTGCTTTCAGCCCTTTGAACTCGACCGTCCTACCGATACCTTTATTGATATTGTAATTGCTCATAGGTCGTCGGCTTAAAGGAAGAATGAGCGGAGAATGGTCGCCGCTACGATGAGGAAGATACAAGCCCCAAACCACGACGCCGCAGTCTTGCTTGTATCGGGGTCACCGCTACTAAATTTGTTGTACACCTTAACGCCTCCGATTAGCCCGACCACCGCACCAATCGCATAGATTAATTGGGTTGCAGGGTCGAAGTAACTCGTTACCATCTGCGTGGCTTCTTGGATGCCTGCCGAGCCGTTGCCCTGTGCGAACACACCGAATGCCGACAGGAACGCAACGCCTGTCAGCAACACTTTTTTGCTTTGTTTTTCCATGATTTAACTGAATTAATTTGTTACTAATTCCCATCTCGTGTGGGCTTTCGGAACAAAAGTCTTATGGAAATCGAAGCGTTATGGGAAACTGGAAATCAGCGGAATTAATTGGCAGGGTATGGCTTTTTATACTATTTTAGCATTGACAATAATCATCCAAATACTTAATGAAATTATCAGACTTAACAATAGAAAGCATAAAGGAATTTATATCGGGAGATAATGACCTAACACCTCGTCTTTCGGGGTCGGATATTTTAAAAATTTTTAACCTTATTGGTTTTAAGGACGTTTACAAATATCAAGATGGGGGGATGCCGAGAAGCCTAAGCCGAAATGCTTATGTTTTAGAAAAACTATATGAAATAAATGGAAGTAAAGAAATGGTTCAACTACTGCAAATTGTTTTTGACCCAAGACATTTCACAAGAGATACGAGTAAGGATATAAAAAAAGCTGTTGAACAAATCAATTCCCTGTTGCAACAAGACGGTTATAGGCTTGACGAGTTTGAGGGTAAATACAAAATAATAGGCGCAGATTTACCGGATAACATAGAAGTTGAAGTTCATTTTGAAGATATAGAAGCACAAATTGTCGAGCAAATCCGAAATGCCAAATTCTCTATTTGGGTAGCAGTTGCATGGTTTACAAATAAAGTCTTAATGAGAGAGATTTATAATAAGAAGCGTGAGGGAGTAAACGTTCGCTTAATAGTGTTGGATGATGAAATTAACACAAAATATGGATTTCCTTATGAGAAATATTTTGAAACCAAAAGAGTACCTAAAAGTGGGAAATATGAAAATATAATGCACCATAAATTCTGCGTAATTGACTTAAAAACGGTTGTTCATGGCTCATACAACTGGACAACTAAAGCGAACTGGAACAGAGAGACAGCAAGTGTTGAAAATAGTCGTGAGTTGGCAGAGAAATATGCGAGCGAATTTATCAGTCTTATTAAATAGTGATTTTTAATGTAAATAATAATGGCAAATATTAAACGTCCAATGTTTGAAGCTCATGTACTGGAGGGATTGTGCAGGGCAATTGGAGATACAACAGATGGTTTAACAGGTTCTGAAATAGGACAAATCCTTTTAAATTCTAATATTCCTGATGTTGACCCCCAAAATACAAAATGGAGAAGATTATATTCCGCATTTGCAAGTTGGCAAAATCAACACCAATGCTCAAACCATATATTACGGTTTATCAAAGATACTTTACAACCTGTGAGGTATATTGGTAAAGAAGAGGTTTTTCATAATCGCAGATTAGAAGTGAATAAACGTTTAGCTTTTATAGGTACTGAATTAACAGAAGAGGGCAACCTTAGATTAGTTGAAAAAGCCAAAACAATTGCCGATGCCGAACAAAGAGCCAGTCGTTTAAAGCATAAATTAGAAAGCAGAAATGTTCATTTAGCCGTTTTTGAATATTGTCGGGCTGAATTATTACTTGAAAATTATTTTCATTCCGTTTTTGAAGCGACCAAAAGTATCGCTGACCGTTTAAGGAAGATGACGGGATTATATGCGGACGGTAACGCTTTGGTAGAAACTGCATTCTCCACTACTAACCCTTTGATTAAAATCAACAACTTAGTAACAGAAACGGATAGAAGTGAGCATATTGGATTATGTAATTTAATCAAAGGTATTTTTGGTTTAATAAGAAACCCTACCGCCCATCAACCTAAAATTAAATTTGAAATCAGCGAAGAAGAAGCTCTTGATATTTTAAATACTATTTCATACGCACATAAGCGTTTGGATAAAGCATTATAAAAAAACAAAGGGAAGCTGTCTTTTCAGACAAACTCCCCGATGTCGAAATCCTCCAAATCACTTTTCCGCAAATCGGGAGAACTGAAATCCGTTCCGGTGGAGAGGCTCTTGTCCAACAACTCTGCAATCTTCCGTGAAGCCCCATCCATTGAGTTTTCGAGCAGACCGAACAATTCCGTTCCCTGTAATCGCTGAACTATATCCACCGCTTTTTGTTGCAGGGCAGGCTCTGGTACTTCTTGTTCCAACCATGCCCCCACGGTTGTCAGTTCATCAAAGGTAACCCCTGTGGCAAACTCATTGTCGCTGTCCTCAAACCCGTACTCATCCCATTCGTCTTCCTCATTTTCAAAATCGGACATACTCCCGAAAACTTCATCCGGCTCTCCCTCAATCTGCGGATTTTCCAATCCTAAACCTATCCCGTAGGTTTCTGTTCCAAAATTATCAGCTATCCCGTCACGTTCGCCCGATTGTCTCTTTGTGGCATTCAGTGGCAACGTGTGTCGTTCCACAGGCTTGGGAAGCCCCATAATATCCGATAGGTCGGGGTTTTTCTTTTCCGGCTTTGCCTCCCTGCTGACGGTCTTATGGATGACCACCTTATCTTTCAGCAAAAGGATGATGACGATGATAAGGCATATTACAATCAATGTTTCCATAGCTATAAGATTGGCTTTTGCTTGTCGGCGTAGATAATCTTTATTTCGTCTCCGAACTCCTCAAAGTGGTGTTTCAATACACTGTGCAGGTAATCGGAAAGAGTGATTTTTCCCTCTCCGAGCAGAAAGACGATACGGGATAATTTCTTGTGGAAATCGGGGCTTATGTAGACCGATTTTCCGCACCTTGCCACAACCCCTGTCGGTCTTAAAAATGCCGTTTGATAATGGGCTTTGCGCAGTATCTTTTCCTGTTGTTTTTGCTGTGTCTTTTTCATCTTGATATAATTTGATTTTTAATGGTGATGAAGCTATCCGCCAGTTGGCGGATGGTTTCATAATCTAATACTTTAAAAAATGGGTTTAAACTTATTGTTGAAATCATCGGTAATGGCTTTCTCGAACTGTTCAAAATGATGTTCGAGAATATTGTCCAAATAGGCATATAGGGGTATCTTGTCCTCCCCGATAACCTGCACGATACGGGAAAGCCGTTCGTGGTATTCCTGCCGGATGTAGATGCTCTTATCGCCACGGCGTGTCATGGTGTGGCTGTTGAGAAAACGCTCGCCATAGCCCGTATCGGAAGCCCTCTTTTGTCGGTTGCGCTCTTTGGCTACGGGCTTTTCCGTTGGCGTTTCCTTTGTCGGCTCTTGGGGTGTTACCGCCTGTTGGGGCTTCTTTGTTTCGCCTGCCATGATGGACATGAGATAAGCCTCGTCAATCGGGGCATTTGGCTTTTTCTTGTTTTCATTTTCCATAGCGGTTACAGTTTGACGGTTCTTAAAAATTCACTGATGAACAAATCCAAGCCGGAGGTTTTCATCAATCTTTTGTCGGGAGGTAACAGCGTGGAACGGAAGACGGTCTTTGCCGTTGCCTCGCTTTCCTTGCGGAAGCGTTTGCTGTCGGCAATGCGTGTTTCCATTGCTTGCAGTCCGACCTCTTTGATGACGTTGCCGTAGATTTCGTACAGTTGCGATTTTTCCCTGCCATCGACCATGTTCCAAAACAGCCGGATGGTTTCGATGGAGGTCTGCCCATGCTTCATGAGGACATTGGTCAGTACATCGGTAAAGCTCAATGTGCTTTCCATGACCACACGGTCTGCCGTGATGGGCGAAAAGATATGGTGCATTCCTGCCAGTGTATTCAGCAAGCCCGAAGTGTTCACCGTACCCGTCAAGTCGAAGAAAACCATATCCACGGGAACGGTCGGAGACTGTATGAACGCTTCCGCATCCGTTAGGGCATTGTCAGCCCTACTTTGCAGTACCGGATAGGCTTTCTTGTTGATGGTCGAGAATTGGCGGTGTGCCAGTTTTTTCAATACCTCGTTCTGCATGACCGCTTTCAAATCCCGTTCCCTCATCTGACAGATGCTGTGCTGTGGATAATCGCAGTCAAAGACGGCTACGTTATAACCCATTTGGTAATGGAGTATGCTTGCCGTAACTGTCGTAAACGTGCTTTTCCCAACGCCTCCCTTTTGGCTTGAAAAAGCGATAAATTTTGTCCTGTTTGTTGCTTCCATTTCTATTCTGTTTTTAAGTTTCTATTTTCCGTGTACTGCCTGCCGTCCGGCATGAAACAGGGCTGTCATCCCTGCACACTGTCCGGCAGTCTTGATACAATTCCGCCTGTCGGGCTTGCCGTCATTCGTTCAATCAGCCATGCCGTCATTCCGGCTTTCACACAGGCAAGACCGATGGCTTGCCTGTCGTCCTGCCCGTTGGAATGGCTACGGGATAGCTTTCATGCCATCCGGTATTCCTGCCTGCCGTGCGGAACGCCGTCATGCGTTCCGGCATTCCTGCGCTCCGTCTTTCAGAACTGCCATCGGGAGCGGATGCCTGCAAACAGGCTTGCGTGACTGACACCACAAAGAAGCAGGTTATTCCGTTCCATTGATTTAAAGCGGTAATCCACGGCATTTTTTGGCAACGTTTGGTCGTGGTGGACAGGGCAATGCTTTGAAAAAGCTACCCTTACTTTGTAAGGGCTTAAATGCAAAAGGTGGATGGAAAAATCATTGGAGAATAGAAGTTATGGGCGGAACGGCACAAAGCCGTTTTTTTCCGCTTTACCCAATCCGCATCCGCCGATAGGCGGACGGATTTTCTGTTCACCCGAACAGAGCAAGTTATGTTTTGAGATGCTCGAAATAAATTCCGCATCTCAAAACCACTTGCTCCGCCAGTTGGCGGAGAGCTTTTAAAACACCCTCCGAAGTCGGGGTTTATGTTAATTAACTAAAGTTGAGCTCGCTAAAGCTCGGTTATTAATGGATTTAGATATGGAAAACAACAGAAGAAACCGAACAAACAAAGTTGGTCGAAAGCCTAAGAAAGACCCTGCCATCCACCGTTATTCGATTAGTCTCAACGCCATGGAAAACGCACAGTTTCTTACACTGTTCGAGCAATCGGGAATGAAAGTAATGGCGCATTTCATTACAGCCTGTATCTTTCAGAAGCCAATCAAGACCGTAAAAATTGATATGGATGCAGTCGATTTTCATACGAGGCTCACCAATTTTTACAGCCAGTTCAGAGCGGTCGGCGTGAATTACAACCAAATCGTGAAGATACTTTACCGCAATTTCTCGGAGAAAAAGGCATCGGCTTACCTCTTTAAACTGGAAAAGCAGACGGCAGAAATGGCGGACTTATGCCGGAAAGTGATTGAGCTGACGCAGGAATTTGAGAAGGAGTATTTGAATAAACAATAGAAAAATGGACACAAATGCGTGGTATGAGTAGCGAACAACTACCCGATTTGTATAATTCCTTGATTTTATAATCATTTAAAGATATATTAACAGAATGCAGTTAAGAGAAGAAAAACTAAAAGCCATTATCGATTGGGCAGGAAAGAACAAGGACGTAAGAGCTGTTTTGCTTACAAGCTCCCTTGTGAATCCACTGGCACCCGTCGATGAATTCAGTGATCTGGATATTGAACTCGTTTTTGAGAATAAAGCAGTATATATTTCGGATAACAGCTGGACACATTATTTCGGCAATCCCATTGCAATGGTTGAAGAAGACGAAAGCTACTTCGATTATAAACACGCGATGAAAATGGTTTTGTATGAAGATTATGTAAAAGTTGATTTCAAACTGTATAGCGTCCCTGATTTTTTAGAGGAAGTAAACCAAGATGAATTGTGTGAAGATTGGGACATCGGCTATAAAGTTTTGATTGATAAAGACTGCATCACACAGAATATGAAAGAGCCCACTTATCGGGTTTCCATCATTAAAAAACCTACAGAACAGAAATTCAGGCAGACGTTAAATGATTTTTGGTGGGATACTACATACTTGGCTAAAAGCCTTGTAAGAGATGAATTATTTTACGCGAAATTTATGTCGGAAAACAATATTCGAACCGACTATTTAATCCCTCTAATCGAATGGCATATCGCTAGTCAGCACGATTGGAGCATAACAACCAATAAGTTTGGAAGGCTCTTTAAAAAACTTCTCACCTCTGAAATGTGGAGCAAAATAGAACAGACATTTTCAGGAAGGAAAATTGAAGACAATTGGGATGCATTGTTCGCAATCGCGGATTTAGTGTCTGAAATCGGAACAGAGCTTTCAGAAAAATTAGGTTATGAATACCCTGCAAAATTAGAAATGGATATAAGAAAATATTTAAGCGAATTAAAAATGAAGTCCCAATGAAAAGAGTAACGCAATGATAGCGAAGATTGGAAAGGGCGAGAATTTGTACGGTGCAATTTCATACAACCAAAAGAAGATTGACAGTGAAAACGGGCAGGTTTTATTATTGAACAGAATACCCGAAACATTGGATAATACCTATTCGACCAGTTACCTGCACCAGTGTTTTGATCCGTATCTGTTGGCAAATATCAGAACGGAAAAGCCAGTGCGCCACATATCGCTGAACCCCGATCCTGCGGATAGGGTCAGCGATGGGCAGTTCGTACAAATGGCGCAGGAATATATGGAGCGCATGGGATATGGCAACCAACCTTATATCGTTTTTAAGCATACTGATATTGAACGTACCCATATCCATATCGTAACGGTATGTGTGGGTTTGGACGGGAAAAAGCTACCGGATAGTTACGACCATCCCCGTTCGATGGCAATCTGTCGGGATTTGGAGCAAACGTATAACCTCATACCTGCAACGGAAAAACAGCGTACCGGAAACGAGCAGGTATTCCGTCCGGTGGATTACAGAGCCGGAGACGTTAAGAGCCAAATCGCATCGATGGTGCGACACTTGCCGAAGTATTACAGTTACGCAAGCCTCGGAGCGTACAACGCTTTGCTATCGCTTTTCAATATTACGGCGGAGGAAGTCAAAGGGGAACTGCACGGACAGCCTAAAAACGGTCTTGTTTATTTTGCGCTGAACGAACAGGGAGAAAAAGCGAGCAATCCTTTTAAGGCATCCCTTTTCGGGAAGCAGGCAGGACTGGACGAATTGCAAAACCAATTCGCAAAGGCTAAAGAGAAAATGAAAGCCGACCCCGTAAGAGCTGTACTCAAAAGCACCATTGAAGTGGCAATGCACACCGCTACAAACGAAACCGATTTTAAAAAGCAACTGATGGAACAGGGTATCAATACCGTGGTACGGCGCAACGATGAGGCGCGTATATATGGTATGACTTTTATCGACCACGAAAGCCGTACCGTTTGGAACGGTTCAGCTTTAGGTAAAAACCTTTCGGCGAATGTCTTTAATGATTGGAGGAACGAGCAAGCGGTTGGGCAACGCCAAGAAGCTGAAAAAACAAACGCACAAAATCAGTCATCTACCACGGGCAACACCGTAGAGAATGAGGAAGCCCATGCACTTTTTAACTTTCTAAATAAAGAACAGCAGACCGATGATTTATGGATAGATGGATTGGGTGGTCTACTGCCGGAGGCACAGGGCGAAGACTACGAGGAACAGGCATTTGCAAACCGTATGAAGAAAAAGAAAAGAAAAAAAATGTAAGCATAAGTTTGATTTAAGTGATTTATAATCATATAAATTATTTCTAATTTTGCTATTATAAACTCATAACATCCCTATATGCCAACAGAAATTGAACTCAAAGAAGCAAAAAATTCTCTTACGTCACTATTAAGTAAATGTGACAGGGCAATCCTCAAATTAGAAGAAAAATCTTCACAACATACGCTAATGGTACGTCGAATAAAAGCGTTGAATATCTCCCTACAACTCATAGATATCGAATTAGAAAAGATTATCTCTGCATAAAAAGGCTAATAAGCAGAATACCGCCACCAAGAGCCATCAGCCCCCCCTTTGGATAAGCACTTTTAAATAGCCTCTAAATTTCCTGCATCACTAAAATTTATTGTTATGCAGGGAGAAGACGATTTGAGAGGATTAGCCAAAATCATGGCTTTTATGCGTGCTGTAAGTATTCTTTTGGTACTGATGCACTTTTATTGGTTCTGTTACGGGTTCTTTGCCGAACGTGGGTGGACACTGGAAATAATAGGTAAGATACTGACCAATTTCAACCGTACCGCAGGGCTGTTTGCCCACACCCTTTACACCAAGATTTTTGCATTGCTGTTGTTGGCGTTAAGCTGTCTCGGCACTAAGGGTGTAAAGAATGAAAAGATAACATGGGCTAAGATTTACACTGTCTTAGTTATAGGTTTTGTACTGTTCTTTCTGAACTCGCCATTGTTAAAGCTGTCGGCAGGGGTTGCCACATCGCTTTACATCCTTACAACGAGTTTGGGATATATAGCCTTGCTCATGGCAGGGGTTTGGATGAGACGATTGCTCCGCAACAATCTGATGGACGATGTTTTCAATAATGAAAACGAGAGTTTCCAACAGGAAACCCGTCTAATAGAAAATGAATACTCGGTCAATCTTCCCACAAGGTTTTATTACAAAGGCAAGTGGAACAACGGATGGATTAATATCGTCAACCCTTTTCGAGCTTTGATTGTACTGGGGACTCCCGGCTCTGGAAAATCCTACGCCATCGTAAACAACTACATCAAGCAACATATCGAAAAGGGGTTTGCTATGTATATCTACGATTTCAAGTTTGACGACCTTTCCACCATTGCCTACAACCATTTACTAAAGCATGTCAATAAGTATAAAGTAAAACCCAAGTTTTACGTCATCAACTTTGACGACCCACGCCGTAGCCACCGATGCAATCCGCTAAGCCCTGCCTTTATGACGGACATATCCGATGCCTACGAAGCCTCTTATACCATTATGCTTAACCTTAACAGGTCGTGGATTTTGAAGCAGGGGGATTTTTTTGTGGAAAGCCCAATTATATTGCTCGCTTCCATCATTTGGTATCTGAAAATCTATGAAAACGGGAAGTATTGCACGTTTCCCCATGCTATTGAATTGCTTAATAAAAAATATGCAGACGTGTTTACTATACTTACTTCATATCCCGAACTGGAAAACTATCTTTCAGCTTTCATGGATGCGTGGCAGGGCGGAGCGCAAGACCAGTTGCAGGGGCAGATAGCATCGGCAAAAATTCCGTTGTCACGGATGATTTCGCCACAGCTTTATTGGGTAATGACTGGGGATGATTTTTCACTGGACATCAACAACCCCCAAGAACCGAAAATCTTATGCGTGGGTAATAATCCCGACCGTCAAAATATATATTCGTCCGCTTTAGGATTGTACAATTCGAGGATTGTAAAACTTATCAATAAGAAAGATAAGTTAAAGAGTTCCGTTATCATAGACGAGTTACCTACAATATATTTTCGGGGTTTGGATAATCTTATCGCAACGGCACGTAGCAATAAGGTGGCTGTGTGCTTGGGTTTTCAAGACTATTCGCAATTAATAAGGGATTACGGCGACAAGGAAAGCAAGGTCATCCAAAATACCGTGGGCAATATTTTCTCCGGTCAGGTAGTGGGCGAAACAGCTAAAAACCTAAGTGAACGCTTTGGGAAAGTGTTGCAGAAACGGCAAAGCATGACTATCAACCGTAATGACAAATCTACTTCTATATCCACTCAATTAGACAGCCTTATTCCGGCTTCCAAAATATCCACGCTCACACAGGGTATATTTGTCGGGGCAGTATCGGACAACTTCGATGAGCGTATCGAGCAGAAAATATTTCATGCTGAAATTGTAGTGGATAACGAAAAGGTTTCTGCCGAAACCAAAGCCTATAAGAAGATACCGCAGATATTATCCTTTACCGATGAACACGGCAACGATAATATGAAGCAGGTAATCGAAGCCAATTACAGACAGGTCAAAGCGGACGTTGTGCAGATTGTGGAAAGCGAAATGGAACGTATCAAGAATGACCCCGATTTACAGCATTTGGTGCAGGCAGAGTAAAGAAAAGGTTATTGAAGATGCTTGCCCAAACGGAAAAAATGCGTATTTTTGCATCAATATATAGAAATCCATGAGCGTTACAAATTAATATTCTAAATCAACAGAACTTTCTGTTTTTGTTATCAAACAGGGTAGCAGTTACTGTTACCTAAATATTTCACGTCATTTTTTTTACGAGGAATGACATAACAATTTAGAATATTAATTTTAATGGAAAAATGGAGAAAGACCTTCCTTCTCATATGGATAGGTCAATTTATATCGTTATTAACGAGTTCAACAGTTACTTATTCTGCTTTCTTTTGGCTAAGTCTGGAAACTAAATCGCCCGAGGTGCTTGCCTATGCCGTGTTGTCAGGGTATTTACCTCAGGCGGTTTTAGGATTGTTTATAGGTGCATATGTCGATAGATGGCATCGGAAGACTATAATGATAGTATCCGATTTATTTATAGCGTTCTGTACGCTTATACTGATTGTACTTTTTCTGTCTGGCAATGTTCAACTTGAATACCTTTATGCGCTTTTTGCCTGTCGCTCAATAGGGACGGCATTCCATACACCTGCGATGCAAGCATCTATTCCCTTGTTAGCACCCAAATCTGAATTATCTCGAATAGCCGGCATTAATCAGAGCATACATTCTTTTTCAGGAATAGTAGCTCCTGTGATAGGTGCTACACTTATTAGTTTTGGACGCATAGAGTATATTCTTTTCTTGGATATTATCGGTGCCGTTTTTGCATGCTTGTTATTGTCTTTTGTATACATACCTAATCCTATAACTAAAAAAGCTGGAAACAGCTTGTTTCAAGATGTAAAAGAATGTATTCTGCTAATACATTCCAAAAAGGGTATGTCATACCTATTTATCTGTTCCGCACTTGTAACCTTTTCATTTATGCTAATTTCTGTACTGCTACCATTAATGACTATAGAGCATTTTAACGGTAGTTCGTTTCAAATGGGGCTAATCGAAATGTTATGGGGCATAGGTGCTTTAGCAGGTGGGATTATTATAGGGATAAAACGTCTGAATATAAATAAAGTGACACTTGTAAATATAATGTATTTGCTTTTTGGTGCATATTTGGTGATTTCAGGAGTTTTATCAGAAAATGCTTTCGTGTACTTTGCTCTGCTAACCGTAATTGGTGGATGTTCTTATGCTATTTACAATGCTATATTTTTAGTCATCATCCAACTTAGGGTCGAAGATGCTTTTTTGGGCAGAGTTATCTCCACTTACAACAGCTTGATATTGCTCCCCTCTATAGCGGGTATAGTAGGCACAGGAATAATTGCTGATTATATAGGAATTGCTAATGTGTTTATCATAGCGGGTATTGTTAGTGTCTTTACGGGTTTCATTAGCTTGTTCGTGCCATCAGCACGAAAATTGGGTAATATATAGCCCTCCATCGAGTAAACGATAAACACCTTCAATAGAAATAGATGGAGTGTTCATCTATTTCTATTAAGTACTCATTCATTAATTTCATTATAGAGTTATGGATAAATTTTACTATGATACATTATATAGGCTTGATATGGCAATAAAGGATTTGGAAATCGAGACCGATCGCTCATTACAACGGATAGAGGCAGTGATACACCTCATTGTTGAGTGCCTATCTGAAGTAAAAGAAAATATTCTAAAAAAAGGGTTCAAGAACAATGAAGCGGAAATTCGATTTTTCAAATTCCAGAAGCCTATTATCGTAGCCAAACTTATTTATTACAATTCAATTTATAAAATTGAGACAAGGAAACCCTATGGGTCAAAACCTATCAAGAAGTATCTCAACAGAGAGTTGAAAAAACTCAAACGTTATTTTGACAACAACCTCGATTTCTATAAGTACTATCGTACCAATAACACTTCGCTTGACGAGAAGCTCTTTATACGTGGAAACCACGATATAAAGTTATGTTTGGACACTGGTTATTTTCAGTCCGACCTAACATTTTCCACCTCGCATGATTACAAAGTTGCTAAAATAATAGCCAATGATTTGATACAGGTATATATCGAAGACCAGTTGAACAATAAAGACCAAGAAGATAAGCCTCAAGCCTTGAAAAAACTCAATTGGACGGGTAGCAAAGTGGCAATAATAGAACTAATTTATTCACTGCATTATCAAGGTGTATTTGACAATGGAAATGCAGATATACGATTTATTGCTAAGTATTTTGAGAATGCGTTTAACGTCAATTTAGGCAACTTTTATCAAACGTATTTGGAACTGCGAAATAGGAAAATGAACCCTACAAAGTTTCTTGATACACTTCGGGAAACGCTTCTAAAGAAAATGGACGAACAGGAAGGAAAGTAGCAATGATATGAAATGTATTCTTTAGACTATTACCTAAAACTAATAGAAGAACAACACTGAACCATAAGGTACAGCGTTGTTCGTTTTTTTAAGTATGATAATCAACGGGAACAAGCCTTAGCATATTCAAAAAACAACCTAAAAATTGTTCAGAGGACATTAAACTCACTGGATTATCCAATTCCAGACCATAACAATTTGCAAGATCCCTTACTTGGTGCTTTCTGAAAATTCTTTTTAAAACAGTTCTTGATGGCAAATGTGGCGACTTAGTCATAAAATAAAGAAAGCTAAGATATTTCTCCTTTGTTTCGATACCAATATTATCAATACATTTTTTTTTACTAATTTTCACTAAAGCCGATTTTACAGTCGGCGGGGGCATGAAACATTTAGGACTTATTTCGTAGATAATCCCTACCTCAAAAAACGTGTGGTAAAAGACTATGTACGGATTGAAATACTTTTTCCTAATAAGTTTTTGAGCAGCCTCTAACTGCATAATCAAACAACCCCGTTTAAAAAATTCCATATTGGAATACATGAGGGATTTGAGAATTTCGGAAGTTAAAGCAAAAGGTATGTTAGATACTACTTTAAAGCTTTTTTGTGGCACTACAAATTTTCGGTAGTCATCTCCGACGATAAAAACATTTCTATTGGTCTTGAATTTTGAACGTAATTCCGAAACTAAACTGTTATCGTTCTCTATAGCAACCACATTTGTAGAATATTTGACCAAATGTATCGTCAAAAATCCAGAACCCGCACCAATATCTAAAACAATATCTTCTTTCTGTATGTTTGCCAACCGAATGGCGTCTTTTATTAGTATAGTATCAATTGTAAAGTGTTGCCCCGTAAACCTTACTGGTAAGCTACGCTTTTTCATAAAATGTTTCTTTTGAATAATTACTGAACTGAATAGAAAATCGCAAAGAGCGACAGACAGTATTATCCATCAGAAATAAATAACCGAACTACTCCAAAAAGGAACAGCAATGGTTAACCATCAGTTGATGACCCAATAATTATTAAGGAAATTTTAGATAACTTTTAGACTGTCTATCGCTTAGATAACAGTCCATAGTTTTATAAAGCAAGCGCAACAATTCACACCCATATCAAATGTTCTTTGTACAAAGATATAAAAATAATATTACACCGATTTGCCAAACACTGCATTTCAACTGAACTATTTTTGATTTTAATTATCGGTAATTTAGGGTAAGCTCAACAGTGATTTTAGGCGTGCCACCGTCTGCATTTTAGCACCATGCCCAGGCTATCGAAAAAATGCAGACGGGTCGGGCTATCCGCTGTATCTTTTGCGGATCTGCGAGGACCGCAAAAGGATGTCGCTTCTATCCCTCACGCTGTATGCCGTCCAAAAAACAAAACATTTATTTTCTTTTTGGTTTCCTGTTTTCAAATTCAAAAGAGGTTTCGGCTTTATCGTTCATGACGATATAGGCATTGAATTTATTGCCCGAATTGCTTTTCATGCTTTTGATAAGGTTGGTCTTTCCTTTGGTCACAAGGCTTTCTATATCGGAAAGGCCCAACGGCACTCCGCACACGGTACGGAATTGAAGCCAGTTGCAAGCCTCATCGGGGCATTTTACAACCTTGTTCCAAACCAATAGCTGACGGCTCTTGCATTTGGGGCAGGTCATTTCGGGTTGCTTTTCATGGGCAATGCCCGTGTCCAAAAGCTCCCGTGTAATGGAAGTCGCATAGGCTTCCATTTCACGGTGAAAAGCACCTGCACCCGCCTCGTTGTTTTCGATTTTCTGCAATGCCATTTCCCATTCGGCGGTCATGGCTACATCGGCAATCTTTTTGTCCTTAACCGCTCCATAAACCTGCAATCCCTTATGGGTAGGGATAAGGGATTTCTTTTCACGCCGAATGTAATCCCTCTTAAAAAGCGTTTCTATAATAGAGGCTCTTGTGGCAGGTGTACCGATGCCGATGTCTTTTAGGGCTTTCCGTTCTTCCTCGTTGTCAATCTCTTTTCCGGCATTTTCCATTGCGGACAACAGACCTGCCTCGGTGTAAAGCACAGGCGGTTTGGTTTTCTTTTCCAGTACGGATGCCTCTTTGATTTTCAATTCATCACCGACCTTTAATTCCGGCAGTTCCTGCACAGGTTCGCTGTCCTCGTCTGTAAATTTTTCTTTGATGCCTCGCCAGCCGGCTTCGAAGATTTTACACCCTTTCAGTGTAAAATCATAATGAAAAGCCTGCAATCCGATGTCTGTTATTTCTTTGGTACAGGCAGACGAAAGGGCTTCCAACAGGCGGTGCGCAATCATATCATAGATAACATTTTCGTGTGCCGTTAATTCGGACGGGATTTTTTCGGTAATCAGCAGACCGTGGTGGTCTGTGACCTTTACGTCATTCACGATGCGTTTGTTGAAACGACCCCATTTCACTTTTCCGACCGCTTTTTTGCAGGAAGCCCGTGCTTCCAAATTCCTTACCAGTGCAGGGATTTCCGACCACATATCTTCGGGGATGTACTTGCTCCCTGTACGGGGATAGGTGATAAACTTCTTTTCATACAGGATTTGGGCAATGTTCAATGTTTCCTCGGCAGTATAGAAAGCCCTTTTGTTCGCTTCTTTCTGCAATCCCGTAAGGTCGAACAGCAAAGGCGGTTGCTCCGAAACCGTTTTGGTTTCCACCGCCGTAACGGTTGCTCTTCCGATACGCTGAACGGATTTCAGCGTATCTTCAGCAAGTTTCCTGTCATCCCATTTGGTCTTGGAAAGGCTCTTAAAGTCTGTAAATTCCTTGCGGTGTTCCAACTGGATTTGAAAGTATTTTTTGACGGTAAAGTCTTTGTTTTCCAAGTATCGCTTGCAGATAAGGGCAAGCGTAGGCGTTTGTACTCTACCAAGCGAATAAACGCCACGCCCTGCCGAAATGCTCAACGCCTGCGAGGCATTGATGCCCACAAGCCAGTCGGCTTTGCTCCGCCCTTGTCCGGCACGGTACAGCCCGTCAAATTCGCTTCCGGCTTTTAGGTTGTCAAAACCCTGTTTAATCGCCTTTTCCGTGAGTGAGCTTATCCATAGACGTTCAAAGGGTTTCCGGCATTTTAGGTATTCATAGATATACCTAAAGATGAGTTCGCCCTCACGTCCGGCATCGGTGGCCACGATGATACTATCGCATCTACCGATGACCTGTTCGATAATCTTTAATTGTTTTAATGCCCCGTTATCGGGAACATAACTTTTGTCCTTTTTTATCTTGCGTACCGTAAGTATAAAAGGGTCGGGCAATATGGGCAGGGCTTCCCTTTGGAAGCCCGATAACCCGTAATCTTCGGGCATCGCCAGTCCGACTAAATGCCCCAATGCCCACGTAACTTCATAGCCGTTTCCTTTTAGGTAGCCATCCCGTTTTTCGGTCGCTCCCAACAGGGTGGCTATTTCCCTCGCCACACTTGGCTTTTCTGCAATGATTGCTTTCATGATACTATTTCTTTTAATGGATTATGTGGTGAACATTTCTCTTTGAGAAACCCCTCCGTGTTCTGTGAGAGGGGATTTCCAAAGAAAAATGTTTTTTGATGGTGTTATCTTCTTACCCCTTTGGATTTAGCCGGAGCGTTGGGTGCATTCTGCCGTTGCTGTTGTGCTTTATTTTTCGGCTTTTGTTGTTCCGGTTTCAGAGGCTCTTTGATGTGCTTGGTTGCCTCGTTGGTTTTCCCGTTGGAGTTTACGGCAACCTGTGTTTTGTGTGCCTCGGCAGGCTGTGCCTTATTTTTCAGCGCATTGGGGTTCTTAAAGTTGAAATTATAACCCCCTGTTTCTTTGTTCAGCGTTACGTAACCTTTATAGGCGTTTCCCTGTCCGTCTTTGAAGTCCGAAATATAAAGGGTCTTGCCCTCGGTAAGTTGCTTGTACTGTTCATTGGAGAACACTTTGTTGCGGAACATTTTCGGGTCGTTTTCCTGTGTCTGTTTGGGGGCTTTATCGCCAAAGAGAAACTCCGTATATTTTTTGTCGGCGTTGAACTGCACATGGGCATTTTTGTTTGTACTGTTCCTAAAATCCAACCCCTCTAAATAAATGGCTTTCCCATCTTTCAAATCCCGTTTTTGGTCTTCGGTCAGTTTTACGCCCTTAATCTCATCGGGTACTTTTATGCTATCCTGCCGGAATGCGATAACCTCGTTCGTTAGGTGGTCGATACTGATAATGGACGGTATCTTTTCGCCTGTCTTGCGGTTGGTCAATTCCACCACACGCCCCATATTTCCGGTTTTGAGCAGGTTTTCCCTGTCTTCTTTGGTAAACTCGTGACCAAAGAAAGGGGCTTTGAGGTTGGGTTCGTGGCGCACACCGTACATGACCAGTACAGGCTGTCCGCTTTCACCGTCTTGGAAACCGAGCCTTGCTTCCGAGCGTATGATAGCTGAACCGAAATTGACACTTATAGGATATACCTTATTGGTTTTATAGCCCTTTAATAGCAAATCCAACTGACCGTCTTTTTCAAGCCTCTCTTTGCTTATCCCGAATTGTCCTAAAGTTTGCCAGTCAATGTCTTCTGCCTTATAGCGGTATTCGCTTTTTTCCTGCGCTTGCTGTGTTTCCGGTGTCGCCTGTGGTGCTTCCACATCCTTTTTGGTTTCCTGTTGTTGCTCCTTTGGCTCTTTAACCTTATGCTTTACCATGACAGCCTCGCCCTCTTTGGTGGGGGCATCGACCTGTTTCTGCATTTCTTTGGCGGTTTCGACCGCTTCCTTTGCAGGTACTTTGAAGAAAGAGAAATGGGTCGGGTCTTTAATCTGTCGCCAAAAGTTGGAGAAGAAATTTGTAAACAAATCTCCGGCTCTGTCCACTCGCATAAATTGGCTTTGGTTTTTCTTGGTGGCATCAACGGTTTTCAGATTGCCGTTTTCGTCAACGCCAGTGACGGCTTGGATTTTCTTTTTTTCCTTGTCCATCACCAACAGCACATCCGAAAGCTGTTCGGGATATTGCTGTGGATTTTCATTTGTCTGTTCGCTCATGATATTGATTTTTTAAAGTTTACATTGTCCGAAAGTAGGTGAAGCAGGTACGACATAGCCGTACCCGTCTTTTCGTGGTAGGGTTTGTCATCGGTTTTCTTTTGTACGCCGTAGAGGGGCTTTGAAACTTTCCCTAATGAACTGGTGTACATCCGATAGTTTGTAGTACAGTTTTCCGCTGATGGTGTAATACGGTAGCTTGCCCGTGGAGCGGTATCGTTGCAGGGAGCGGTGGCTGATTTTCAGCATGAGGAGCAGGTCTTGGTTGTCCAGTAATTCCTCGCCGTCTATGCTGTGCCGTTCTTTCTTGATGTTTAGGACGTACTCTTTCAAAATATCGAAACGCTCCATTATACGTTCCATCCATGCGATAAATTCCATTCTGTCGATGTTCATAACAAATACTTTTAATGATTTCTAACACCACAAAATTGGAGCGATTGGCGCAGGCTGTCGTCCGATATGTGTCTATCAAAAAGGCACTTTTTTTATTTTTTTACAATTCATGTAAAGTTCCGTTTTTAGGGTCTTTCCGCACTTTTGGTCAATCGGTCGGCATCCAAATTAATGGATTTGGCGATAGACACATATAGGCAAGTGCGTGTAAAGTATTGGTTTATTAAACTTCTTGCCTTATGGTAAGTAGACTTAAAGCATTGAGCCGTTATATTTGTAGTGTAAAACGTGAATGGCTAAGTCCATCGTTTATCTAAAACAGAGGCTATATGAATCAGAAATTTGAAGCAGGAATTAATATCGCTATTAAAATACCTAAAGGTAAATACGAAAAGACAGTTTCTTTCTACAGGGATATACTGAAACTTGAAGTTTCGGAAAAGCCCATCGACAATCCCACCGTCTCCAGAACACACGAAGTAAAATTCGGAAATAATGTAATTTGGCTGGACTGTGTTGACAACTATACCCATTCGGAAACTTGGTTACAACTCACCGTTCCAAATGTGGCTGAGGCGACAGATTATTTACTGTCTAACGGTGTCGAAACATGTGATGAATTGGATTCAAGACCCTGCAGGCACAGTGTTCAACGTGCAACAACGTAAAGAAGAATAACGTCTTTTTTTCGTTTATTGAAACCAAAGTTTGTTATCGAATTAGGAAGACAAAAATTACAGGTTGTCTTCCCTGTCCATATATTCCTCTAAGCTGTGTTTCAGTTGGTCTAAAAACAATGTCCGAGAGCCTGCACGGGTCTTCATCCTGTGGAAGCTGTTATGGATGTCGTTGAGCGAGACACGGAACAGGATTTGGAACACCATGCTGATTTTGCGGATGCCTATTTTTCCGTGCGAAATGGCATCGCAGGCATAGAGTGCATAAATCAATTCGATAAGGGCATTTTTGGTCTGTGTCCAAAAGAAGTCCTTTGTTTCCTCTTGTTGCAATAGTACATCAGGGTTTTGTTCGGGGCTTAGCTTTGTCGTCAGATAGTTATAGATTAATTCGTTGGCTATGATTTTCGCCACCTTGTAATCAAAGTAAGTCGAAGATTTTGTATCAATTTCAAACACGAAGCTGTTCAGACCGTCATAGCAGTTGATTTTGCCAAGTGTAAAGTATTGTTCATCTCGGTCGGTTCTGCCGGAACGGTAATAGCGGTAAAAATCGGAATTGCAGACATGCTCGGTGTATTCCTGTTTCAATTCACGCAGGTGCATGGCAAAATAGCTCTCATACATATTTCCATTACTTGCAGGGCAGGCAGTTTCTATTCTGAACACTTTGTTGTAATAGATGAGTTTGCCAAGAACGGTAGGCTTTATCTGCTTAAAGAAAAGTATTTCGTCCTCTAATGTTGCGAAGCCCTCATTTAAAATGTCTTCTTTAATGTCTCCGAGAAGCTCTTTCAGATAGACCGTCATCCTGTATGCCTCGTCCATAAAACTCGAAGCCTCCGCCGACAACTTACGTTCCTGTTTCTGTATGTCGGAGACGATTTTGTGTAATAGGTGTCTCATAATACCAATGGTTTAAAATGAAGCCAATAAGCCTCTCCAAATTTTACGATTAGTACCGAGCTTTTTTCATGAGACAGGACGAAGTAGGTGAAGATTTTTTGTCAATAACACAATAAATGATATCTCTACAACTCAATGCGTTACTTTGTAAATATTTATCACGCTTAAAATTCGTAAATTGTCACAGAGAATTTTTCAGTCATCATAAATACGTTCTTGTTTGCGTATCAGGGGATTAAGAAAATATATTGCATATACACAATGACATTATTAAAGAAAGAATATCTACTACTATATATATGAAACTTGTAACAAGAAATGATATTGAAAATTGGGCAGACACAGCTTTGTCGAAAAGTGATTTCCCATATTTAATTTCACTATTGGTGCGTGCTACTACACCCAAAAGTACCCAAATCAATTTCCCTTCTGGAAGTACATCTTATATTGGCGGTTGGGACGGAGAGGTATTTTGTCAAGAGGATACGGCTTATGTTCCAAAAGGAATCTCATTATATGAGTTTGGAACAGAGACACAACCCAAAACAAAAGCCGATAAAGATTATAATAAAAGGAAAGCCGACACTTTAGGTTATGATCCTAAAGAGAGTGTATTCGTTTTTATTACTCCTCGATTTTGGAAAGCAAAAGAAAAATGGATAAACACGAAGCGAGCTGAAAACTTTTGGAAAGATGTTAAAGTCTACGATTCATCAAATTTAGAACAATGGCTTGATATTGCCGTTTCGGTCTCAATGTGGTTCGCAGATTACTTAAGAAAGGCTCCAATTGATGGAATAGACACAGCGCAACAGTTTTGGAAGTATTGGTCAAAATTTAAAAGCATCGAATTGTTGCCACAGATAGTTACATCTGGTCGTGAAAGAGAGCAAGAAAATATTTTTAACTTTCTCGAAGATACCCCTAATATTACCTCGGTCAAAGCGGCATCAAAAAATGAAGCTATTGCGTTTATCATTGCGGCAGCAAAGCTTTTTCCTATTAATGAATCAGAACGCTTTTTTTCAAGGACATTAATTGTTAACTCTGAAGCGGCCTATAAAGTAGTATCAACAAATTTTGTGTCACCTCTTATTCTAATTCCAACTTTCGATAACAAATTACCAATGTTTTCTGCTGTTTCTAACAATCATCATGTTTTAGTTCCGTTGGGTGCTGATGACGAGTTTAACCAAGAAACAATCACTTTGCCAATTATCGACAAATTTGGCCAGGTGAAATGTTTAATCGATAGCGGTATCCCCGAAACTGACGCCGAAAAGTTTTCTCGAGAAGCGGGAAGAAACATCACTATCCTGAAAAAACTTCTTGGCTTTCCTCATAACAAAGCAAAATGGATGGAGAACGAAAACATTCGTGAAATTATCCCTGCATTACTAATTGGAAGATGGAACGAAACCTTTGTCGGTGACATCGAACTGATTGAAAAGTTGTCAGGTCAAAAATATTCTGAATATGTTGTTACGCTAAATAGATGGAAAAATTTTGAAGAATCTCCCATCATTCAAATTGGCGAGACTTGGCGATTAACTTCTCCGTTGGATTTATGGACAAATTTATCATCTTTTCTCACTCCCAAAGATTTTGAAGACCTTCAAGAATGTTTTGGATTAGCATTTAAAAATGGTAATCCAACGATTGAACCCGAAGATGAAAACAGCTTTTCTGCATATTTTTCGAAAAGGAAAAAATACTCTACATGGTCACGAGAAGGGTTGGTTCAGTCCTTAATTTTAATAGGAAGATTAAACGAAGTGAAAATTTCCAATCTAAAAAATCCTCAAAGTTTTGTTGATGCTTTAATATTTGACTTACTTGATAATGCAAGCGGAGAAATGTGGATATCAGTTGACCACGAATTACCGTTAATAGCAGAAGCATCACCCGAAAGTTTCCTGAATGCTGTCAACAAATCTTTAGTCAAAAAACAGCCTGAAATCATGGATATGTTTATGGAGGAAGATGGGTTCATTGATAAGACGAGTCATCATACAGGATTGTTATGGGCACTTGAAAGTTTGGCTTGGTTGCCAGAATATTTATTGGATTCGAGTTTGATTTTACTCACATTATCTCGGCTCGACCCGGGGGGGCGTCTGTCTAACAGACCATCAAACAGTATAGCCGAAATCTTTAAACCATGGCATTATCAAACACTTGCTTCATTTGATGAAAGAATGAAGGTTTTGAGATATATTACAGAAAAAGAAAAAAAGTCGGGCTGGTCTCTCTTGATAAGAATGTTGCCTGACCGTCACGGTATTGCACACCCAACTCACAAGATGCGCTGGCGTATATTTGATAAGAATATAAATTTAAGTTACACCTACGAAGAAATATGGAAAACTCATTCCGAAGTTATTGAAATGCTGATATCAATTTTCGATAACGATGAATTGAAATTTGCGCAACTCATAGAGGAAATTCCAAATCTCTCTTCACAAGATAGGAAGCGTGTATTAGAATGGGCAGAAAGTATTTACGAAAATGTTGAACAGATAGATTTTTTATCTTGGGAATCCATAAGAAAGATATTAAATCAACATAGATCTCATCCTGATACGGATTGGGCTTTACCTGGATCAGAGTTGGTTAGATTGGAAGCTCTTTATAACAAACTTCAGCCGACGGACATTATTAACAAGTATATTTGGCTCTTTAATGACCACTGGCCTGACTTTCCCGAGGGATTTAAATATGTGGAAAATGATTATAAGGAACGACATGTACAACAGCAAAACCGTATTAATACTGAAAGAGAAAAAGCTATAATTATTCTTCGTGAGGAATTAGGTTTAAGTAGAACATTAGATTTGCGTAAAAAGGTTAAAGAGCCGTGGCACTTAGGTAGTGCTTTAGCTGGCATCATTTCCACTCAAGACGAGGTTTTAAAAGTTTGTGAATGCCTATACGATGATAAAAGCACCATAGGCTTTATTCATAATTTTATTTATCAAAAATCTCGCCATGAAGACTTTAATTGGGTGAAATCATTGATTTTGGATTTACAAGAACATGGTTATAGTAATATAGCGATATCCAATGCTTTAATACCACTAAATCAAAACCAACAATTGTGGGATTTCATTGCATCTTTGAATGAAGAAATTGAGAATGAATATTGGGAAAATGTCAACCCAAATTTTTACGGAGTGTCCGAGAGCGAAATAACGTTTGGGATAAATAAGCTTCTAAAATACAAGCGTTTCTTTTCTGCTATTGATGTTTCTAATCACTTTATAGAAAAACTACCAAGTAATCTTCTTTCCGAAATGCTTTTTAAGTCGGGAACAGAAGAGTCGAATGAAGCACCACGATTTAAAGGATATGAGATTGAACGGATTTTTGAAGAACTTGATAAACGAAAAGATATCGATAAATCCACACTAATTAAATTAGAATGGCTATTTCTACCAATCTTAGATTCGTATGGTACGAGAAGAAATCCTAAAGTTTTGGAAGAAGAACTGACTAACAATCCAGAATTTTTCATCGAAATTTTAAAATGGGTTTATCTACCAAAAGATAGAGCAGTACTGGAGAAAGAAAGGGAGGGTATTTCCGACGATTTTATCCAAAACAGAGCGAAACAAGCCTATCATTTACTTCATTCTTGGAAAAAAATACCGGGTATGAAAGAAGACAAATCCATCGATACAACAACATTGCAAGAATGGGTTCTTAAGGTAAGACAATTGGCAAAAGCAGTTGATAGATTAGAAGCTGCCGATTCCGAAATTGGAAAGATATTGGCTCAATATCCCGAGAATTTTCCTGAGTGGCCACAGGAGGTAATATTTCAAACCATTGAGGAGATAAATACCCGTAGTATTAAAAGTGGTTATTCTACGGCTATGTTCAACAAAAGAGGTTCTACCACAAGAGGCCCTTACGATGGAGGAAATATCGAGCGAGCAAAAGCCCGCTACTTCGAAAAATTAGAGACAGATTTCCAGTACAAATACCCAAATGTCGCTGAAATTTTTAAACACATGAAACAACGATATTTGGAGGACGCAAAGAGAGAAGACGAGGAAGCCCAACGTAACAAGTTAGAGTACTAAAATCAAAATTTTCGAACCTTTGACATCTGTTTAGGTTTAGGTCGGTTGACCTCTAAATCATTCTGATATGGACTGTCTTTCAATTGATTCAACCGTCTTAAATCTTCCAAAAAAGAGTTCGAGTTCTGTACCAGCGGGTTCACTTGATGGGACAAGTCTAAAAAAGATAGACTTGTCCCATTTTCTTTGCCTTGTAACTTGTTATTATTCTGATAGATAAGAGTAATCGCAGAATTTAATTTCGGAGTTCGATGTCTTGTTCCGTAAAATTTCAAAAAATCGGGGAACATCGAACTCACTATAAGCCTTTTTTCCTCAATATCACCGTTTTCAAAATATCTATCCATGTTTGCGACCTTTTTTAAGGTAGATGCTACCAAGTCCTTAATTTCCGTCCCATTACAGCATAGGCTTTGAGAGTTAAATTCCAATCTGCTTTAACAAAGTGTCTGTGCTTAGCAGCCATCAATTGTCCTATATCATCAACAACGGTTTTCAGCAATTTTTTTTCCAGTTCATCAATTCGTTCCGGGTGGAGCGAGCTAAAGAACTGTTATTGGATCCGAAAATGATGCCGGCTTTGAAATTTTTAAAGAGCTGCCGGTGGATGCAGCGAAAAAATGTATCGCGCATTGGGATATTGAAAACAATGTAGATTATATCAATACCCTCAAAATAAAATATAGTTGGGGTAAATTTGACCTTAGCGGTAGACTTGGATGCGCGTGATGAAAATATCCCTGAGCGATTTGAAATTACCAGAACTTATATCTCGAATATTATACCTAAAATCAAACGATTGGCGGAAGAATTGTATTTGATTAAACAGTTGTTGGGCTTGCTTGTTTTTTCTAAAAGAGCAGGTATGAAGGAAGCTAGCATCAAGGTTTTGGTTATTTTGGGGCATCCCCGTAAAGACAGCTATAATGCGGCCTTGGCCGAATCCTATGTGGCAGGGGCAAAGGCAGCTAGGGCGCATGTGGAATTCCTACATCTGGCTGATCTTCACTTCGATTTGCATGTTCAGATTCCTTCCCCGCAGGATCAACTTGAAGAGGAGGATCTCAAGGAGGCCAAGCGATTGATAAGATGGGCGGATCATCTTGTTTTTGTCTATCCGACCTGGTGGGGAAATATGCCCGCTTTATTAAAGGGTTTTATCGATCGAGTATTTGTTCCTGGATTTGCCTTTTACGAGATTCAGCCGGATGCCTTTAAAAAATTGCTCCGCCCAAAAACTGCCCAGTTGATCATTACCATGGATACGCCTGTATTGATAGACCGTTTGATTAATGGAGCACCTTCGAGAAGATCGTTAGAAAATGCTACCTTAAAATTCTGTGGTGTGAGTCCTGTAAGGAGTATGCTGATCAGTCCGGTAAAGCACTCTTCTGATGAAAAGAAGGAGGAGTGGCTTACCAAGGTCTATCATCAAGGAAAATCGCTTGAAAATGGCGTACTGACTCCTTGGGAAAAGTTGATGGATCAGATCATGCCCTGGATCAAGGCGATTCGATTGCAATTCTATCCCATGACCTTCTTTGCCTATGCTATTGGTGCTTTTTTATTTGCAGAACTAGCAGGGCCTATTAACCCTTGGATTTTCGTATTGGGATATCTTGTTTTATTTTTGATCGAGGTGATCACGGTTTTCAGTAACGATTATTTAGATCGGGAAAGCGATCGGTTGAATAAACATTTCAGTACATTTTCTGGGGGATCGAGGGTATTGGTCGATGGTGTGTTGAGTGAAAAAGCTTATACCAATTCCTTGAAATATCTGTTAGTAGTATTGGCGGTTCTCTGTGTGTTCATGGGCATATTCGCTATTGCTTCCGTTATGCATGTTTTGTTGGTTACTGTCCTCATGTTTTTTATTGCGGTTTCTTATACAGCCGCGCCTTTAAGTTTTTCCTACAATGGCTGGGGCGAGATTGTGGTGGGAGTTACGCATAGTTTTGCCGTTATTATCTGTGGTTTTGTTTATCAGGGTGGAGCGTTGAATAATATTTATTCTTGGGTGGTTGGTATTCCCTTGTTCTTTTCCATTGTTCCGGCGATTATAATGGCTGGAATACCTGATCATGATGCCGACCGAGCTGCTGGAAAAGGAACCTTGGTGGTTAGGCTTGGAAAGGTGAGGGCGACCAATTTGGCGGGGATTTCCGTCTTGTTGTCCATGAGTTCTGTCCTGCTTTTGAAGAAGGATGTGCTGTTGAATAGGATTTATTCGGATATTATTTATACAGCCTTTTTGCACGGTGCCTGGTTGTTATATTTACTTTACCAATACATCAATAAACCAGAAAAACCTGATCGTATTGATGGCATTATGGGCATTGCACTTATGTATATCCTTTGGTATACTTTAGTGCCTTTTTTTAATCTTTTATAAAGTTTCAAATTTTGAAATATTATTAAGATTCCAAATGAACCGATATTTTTTAATTTTCCTCCATTGAATTTCTGTTGTTGGCATTGCAAATGGTCAAGATACAATTCCATTTAAGCTAAATGATCATTATAATATTTTGGTCAAGGCATTGATCAATGAAAATGACTCTGCTGATCTCATATTCCAGATTTCTATGCAGGAAGCCTCATTGGCACCTAATCGGGAGCGGAAAATGAGTTCAGATAAGTTTTACGTAGCATACTTTCCTGGCTTTCAGACTGTATCGCTTGATCTTTTAGATTTATCAATTTTTAATGAGGAAAATCGTCTCAAATCTTCTAACAAAGAGTTTGAGTTCTGTACCAGCGGGATCACAAAAGGCGCTAGAAATAGCGCCTTTTTGCATTAAACGAGTCTGTCTAATGCGATTTTTACGGATCAATTCCATCTTTATCATCTACTCATGTCGAATGGTTCATCATGAAATAATATTCATGTCGAAAAATGGTTGTTTTTTCACCATTACTATAACCGCCTCGATGTTGGACTTGAAAGTATAATGATGTACCTGTCAGCAACATTTTTACAGGTAGGTGAAAAGTTATGCGCAGGGATTTAGTGTTTTTTAAAGTACGACCTAAAATTGATGTGTCGCAGCAATAAAGAAGAGCAACAAAAAAGAAGGCGCCCTTTCCGAGCGCCTTCTTCATATAAACCAACCTAGAAAGTATTATAATTCATAACCTGGTGTTTGCGTCAATTTCGGATCATTGTTAAGTGTCGTAACGTCCACCGGCCACAATACTTTGTGTGAATCTCCGGTGGTTAGTACCGGAACTTTACCATAATCCAAGGTTGAAGAGAATACCAGCGGTTTTCCGCCAGCATCTTGTAAGCGCAATACATCAAACCAACGTTTATTTTCAAAAACAAATTCCTTGTCACGTTCATACAAGATAGCTAGTTCATTAGCTGCGTAACCTTGGTTAGTATAAGCATGTACGGCAGCATTATAATCCGAACCATAAGCTCGCTGACGAATTTGATTGATGTAAGAAGAGGGGTCTCCGCCTTTTTTATTTTCTACTTCTGCAAGCATTAGCAGCACGTCGGCATATCTGTATACAGGAATATCGTCTGCATATACGCGGTTTCCGTTGCTGTTAATCAGTCCTAAAAATTTCCTTAGAATCAGTCCGCCATTGATAGCCTCTCCGCTCGAATTTTTGTCATAAAAATCAAGAAAGGTTGCTTCTTTCCGCTTATCTAGATCGCTGTAGCTTTCGAATAGGTCAAAATAATATTCATTCCTAAGCAAACCATTTCCTTTAAGCTGTAAGGTATCTCCCATCACTTTGCCATCTTTGTCATACTTTACGCCAATAAATACGTTGTCTGAATACACAAACTGACTTACGTTATTCGTCGCTTCATTATCCATGAAGCGTAAAGAGAAGATGATTTCGCTATTACCTTTTTGATTATAAGAGAAGACATCGTTAAAGTTCGATTGTAATGAAAATTGGCCTTTTACTTCGTTTAATGCTGCTTCCGCTGTTGACAAATCGCTCGTTGCCGGAGTTTGATCTCCAGTAGTTACCTTAGCTGACCAAAGATAAACTTCAGCTTTTAACATTAAGGAGGCAAATTTTGACCAATGAGATTTGTTTCCACCTATTGTTTGGTTTGATCCAAATTGATTGATCGATTTTTCTACATCGTTTTTAATGAAATCCAATGTTTCCTTCGGACTGGATCTTTCTAGGTATAGAGGCTCCGCTGTTCTAGTACCTTCTAGTACCTTTGTGTCAGTAGCGAGCGGCACACCGCCATAGGTACGGTATAACCAGAAATAATAGAATGCTCTGATGCCGTATAGTTGTCCCAGGTAATAACCACGACTTTCATCTGAAAGAAACGGGCATTCATTTTCTACTTTGTCGATTCCAAGGTTAATATTTAAAATCTGTCCGTACAGGCCTCCCCAAGAGGCTATGCCAGTTTTATCTTTGGTGAAATCTTGGTCTTTTATTGGGCTCGAATAGTTCAAGCTAGTTGCAGTAGATGAAACACCATCTTTTTGCAGTCCGCCACGAGCTTCGCCCATTACCCAAAAAGTTGTACTTAAATTTCTCATTTGGCTGTGCATGCCGACAACAAAGCCTTCTACCTGAGCTTCATTGTTCCAGAAGTTCCCACTTCCGTAATAATCCTCAGGTGCTAGGTCAAGTGAGTTACATGATCCAAGGCCTGCCGACAGACAGATGAGGACGACTATATACTTAAATATTTTCATGATTTTATGTTTTTTGATTCAATAATCGAATAGCTAACTAGAATTTAAGGCTCAATCCAAAAACAATTGTCCGCGGCAATGGGTATCCACCGCCTACATTTCCGCCTACTTCTGGCGAATACATTTTTGATTGAGAGATGTAACCAAGGTTTTGTCCTGTAACTGATACCTCAATGTCCGAGAATCCTTTGATTTCCAGTAGACTTACCGGAACCGCGTAAGACAAAGATACTTCTCTGAACGATAAATAACTTGCATCGTAAATAAACATAGAAGTATTACGCGCATAGTTTCTTTTGCCGAGTTGGTCCGCCCAGGTGTAAGTTGGGTATGGTGCATTTACGTTTTCCGGAGTCCAGGTGTCTTTCGTTTCCACCAAAGTATTAAATGAACCTTGCATCATCCCCATAAACCACGGCATAACGACATCGACTTGTTTGAACCCAAGTGCATAATCCAATCGGGCAGATAGCGTCAGGTTTTTCCACCGAACATCGGTACTGAATCCACCAAACCATTTTGGAGTTGTATTGCCAATATAGACCATATCAAAGTTATCAATGGTTCCATCTCCATTTACGTCTTTCCAGTTAACATCACCGGGTTGGATCGGTAAGCCCGAACCTCTTTCCGCGTCGCTCATCGAATTCCAAAGATTAGGGCCATATAGCCTACGGCCGTTACTTCCGTTGTTACCTGAAGTCATGTCAATTCTGTTACCAGCTATTCTTTCAACTTCGGCCTCATCTTTAAATATTCCTAAAGCTTCAAAAGCCCATAACCCTCCGGGAGTTTGCCCTTCCTGATATCCACCAACCCAAGTCAGCTCACCCGTTCCTGGGTCATATACTTGATATGCACCTTGGCGGTTATTTTCTAAACCATTATCAGGAAGCTTTTCGATTGTGTTTTTATTGTACGCGATGTTTGCATTGATGTTCCATGTTATATCGTCTCTCCGTAACACGTTGAACCCTAAGTCAAGTTCAATTCCCTGATTGCGGAATTCACCATTATTCGACCTGATGCCGGAAATTCCTGATGTAATAGGCAGTGGGATGGAAGCATATTTGTCTACCGTCAAACGGTTATAATAAGTCACGTTTGCATTAATTGTGTTTTGCAAAAAGCCCATGTCAACACCTACCTCAAATGTCTGCGAACGCTCCCATTTCAGACCCGGGTTAGGTATACTTCCGATAACATATCCAACTTGGTTATTGTACATCGTTGATCCATATGAACCTTGTAGTTCATAAGCGCCAATGCCGGAAACATTTCCATTTAGACCATAGCTAGCGCGTAGCTTTAAAAAGGATAGAACATCGCTATGTTCACGCATGAAGTCTTCCTGAGATAGAACCCATCCGGCTGACACACCCGGGAAAAATCCCCAACGGTTGTCTCCTAGCAGTTTGGAATAACCATCTTGGCGGGCTGTTAGCGATAATAGATACTTAGCTTTGTAATCATAATTGACACGACCAAAAAAGGATAAAATTCGCTCTCTTACATGATAGCTGTCAATATTTCTTCTTCCTTCATCGCTTGAAGTTAAGGCGAGGTCCGAAAAGTCGTCTGTAGGTGCACCTGATCCACTTGCAGACATTCCTTTTTGATATGCATCGTAAAATTCAGCACCGGCTAGTGCGTCGATTGAATGCGCCTCATTAATAATCGTGTTGTAATTTAGAACCCCATTGTAGGTTTGAGAGCGCGTTCTAGCAAAGCTGGCTGAAGAGTTTCTCGATGTGTTGACGTTCCCCGGACTAGCCAGATAGTCTTTGTTGAATGATTCATAAAAACCTTCGTCATACATCCAGTTTGCATTCAAGTTAAAGCTCAATCCTTTATATATATCGGCTTTAAAGCTTTGTATGATGGTAAACTTATCGGTTTGGTTGTCTCTCTTAAATTTATCAATATTGTACAAAGGGTTACCATCACCACTGTTCGTTCCCAACAATAATTCTCCATTTGCATTATATTCACGCTGGGTTGGCGGTGCGCTTTGCATCCGGGCAAAATAATTTGCCTCTGATGTATTGGTGATATCGTACCATCTTGCATTGTTAAAGTTCAATGAAGTGCTAGACTTTAACCAATCCTTAACTTGGTAGTCTCCGTTGAACAGAACTGTTAGTCTTTTGTACCAGGTCTTTGCGGGGCTTCCTTCTGCATCTTGATAGCCAATTCCCGCATAATAGTGTCCTTTGTCGCTACCGCCACTCATTGCAATGTTATAATCTTGCGTGAGTGCCGGATTTTCGAATGCGGTTGACGATCTATCAAATTCAGAGTATATAATTTCCTCTCCCGTTATTGGGTCGGTCATTGATTGCCATCCTTGATTTAATAAAAATCTCAAATTCTCGGTAAGTCGCATCGGGCTCCAAATAGCCTGACCAGTTTTGTTCCCATCAAGAGGGTCTCCATTATCATCAAAATACCTGTTACCAAGACCGAAAGGTTGGGCACCTTCCAAGTTTGCTTGGACACCGGCTCCATGGCCTGTCCACGCACCACTGCTATTCTGAAAAACATGCCCTGAATTGTAAACACCTTGTCTTACCCAAGTTAAATAGTCTTTCGCATTCATAAAGTCATAAGGGGTATTCATGTAATTTAGACTCATACGGGTCTTTACCGTAATGTCAGACACTCCTGTCTTACCTTTTTTAGTTGTTATCAAAAGTACCCCATTGTTAGCCCTGGCACCGTAAAGTGCTGTTGCGCCAGCATCTTTCAATACTTCCATAGAAGCGATGTCCTCTGGGTTTACATCACTAATCCCACGAACCTGTCCGTCGATCAATACCAAAGGGGACCCCGAGCCGTCAAGGTTTGTTCCTCCACGTAAGACGATTGATGGTACGGCACCAGGTTTACCAGATGATTGAACAACTTTTAAGCCTGATACGGCTCCTGATAATGCCTGTGCAGGATTTGAGAAAACACCTTTCTCAAAGGTTTCAGCCTTGACCGTCGCAATTGAATTCGTCAACTTCGAACGTCGTTGTGTACCGCCATATCCCGTGACGACAATCTCATCTAACTGTTTTGAATCTGACTTTAATATCACGGTAACTGAAACCTCATCAGAAAGGATAAGCTCTTGAGATTCGAAGCCGATATAGCTAAAAACAAGAACATCACCGCTTTTCGCTTCAATCCTGAAGCTGCCCGCTTCGTCGGTTTGTGTTGTTCGCGATTGGTCTTTTACCTGAACCGTAACGCCGGGCAAAGCAATTTCTGTCTGGTCCTCAATGACCCGACCTTGATAGGTTACTGTCTGTGCAAACAGCGAACCCGTAAAAAAAAGCATTAGTACCATTAATAATGCTTTAAAAATTGTAAACCTTTTACTCATGATTAATCAATTTAGGTTAGTATTATGTATAACTTAATCAAAAGTAAATCATTGAATTCATTAATAAAAATTTTTTAACATTTTATTTCTTTTTTTTTTAACATGAAAGTGACATGGTTTTATATGCTATCCAAATAGTGTATATTGAAGTGCAGACGAAAATATCATTATTGAAATAGACCCTAAGGAGATGATTAAAGACACAACAAATAGTAAACATTATTATTGGGGAGATGCTTGCGACGGATGGCATTTGGTGCAAACCGATTCACTAAGTATTATCCAAGAAAAAATGCCACCTGGCTCATCAGAAAACTTACATTATCACACTAGCGCTCAGCAGTTTTTTTATATCCTAAAAGGAACTGCGGTATTCGAAGTCGAAAATGAAATATTTGAGGTGAAGGAAGGGCAGGGCTTTCATATACTTCTAAAACAGACACACCGTATTTTCAACAAATCCGATAAGATGCTCGAATTTATCGTCATATCCGAACCTAAATCACACGGAGACCGGATTGATCTATAGGCGTTGCATAATCTTTTGTTTCGCTAAATTATTTTAAATTTATCCTTTTATCGCCCTAAATTTTAAAAGATGAGAAATACGATAAAAGTGATAACCTGTTTCATGTTGTCCTTTGCAGCCTGTAATAATCCCCAGGATGATCAAAACAAAGCCGAGGATGGCACACTTTTACCCATCGAAGAAGCAATTTTAAAAGACAAAAACAGCTTTTATTATATCGATGTTGACCAATATGAAACCGATGATGCAACATTGCCCATCGGGGTTTTTGATTCAGGAACCGGAGGTTTGACTGTTTTAGATGCCCTGGTTCGATATGATGAGTACGAGAATGAGAGTCGGGGAGCCGGTTCGGATGACAAACCAGACTTCAGTACAGAAAAGTTTATTTATCTGGCAGATCAAGCGAATATGCCTTATGGAAACTATTACGCAGAAGGAAAAAGCGATTTACTACTTGAGCATATTATCAAAGATGCGCAGTTTATGCTGGGTAGTAATTATTATGAAAATGCGAAAGCTAAAACTGCAAAGAACGATAAACAGCATATCAAAGCACTGGTCATTGCTTGCAATACAGCCACAGCCTATGGTCAGGAACACATCGATGCATTCATTGAGAAATCAGGATTGGATATTCCCGTCATTGGAGTTATCAACGCCGGTTCACGTGGTACACTGAGTCATTTTGACGCAGACGAAGATGGATCAATTGCAGTCTTCGCAACGGTGGGGACCATCGCATCAAAAGGTTATGAAAATACCTTGAAAGAAATGAAAGAGGAGTTAGGTTATACGGGTGATATTCAAATTTACAATCAAGGTGGGCATGGTGTGGCAGAGGCGGTAGATGAAGAGCCGGATTTTATAGATCGTACGGCTACCGGACCACGAGACGATTATCGGGGACCTTCACTGGACAATAAGGACTATCAGATTGATCGCACCTTGATGGATGTGTATAATTTTGATTTTGATCATCACAAGATGTTGTGCGATTCAAAGAATACGGATGATTGTGAGATTCTCCAGATTAACTCGTCTGAGAATTATGTACGCTATCATCTGGTTTCATTGATGGAACAGTTACGAAATAATGCAGACGCGAAACCTTTGAAAGCTCTTGTGTTGGGTTGTACACACTATCCTTACTTACGGTCGGAAATAAACGAAGTGCTTGCTGAATTATATAACTACAAGAGAAATGGTAAGTACATCTACCGCGACCTGATGGATGATCAGATCGAAATCATTGATCCGGCAGAATATGTGGCTAAGGAATTACACGCAGCGCTAAAAGCGAAAAATCTATTTAATGAAAACAGCAGCATGGCTCAAAGTGAATTTTTTATTTCAGTTCCGAATATTGACAATGAAAATACAAAGTTAGAGGGTACCGACCGTTTCACATACGACTATAAATATGGACGTAATGCCGGTGAAATTCAGGAATATGTAAAAGTAGTGCCTTTTAGTAAAGAGAATATTTCTGATGATATCCTGAACCGTCTGAAAAGCTCCATCCCAGAAACATTCAAATTAATACAGTCCTTTAGTGCTAACAGCGATAAGGTTACTAATCTCGCTGATCAAAATAAAATACGATAATCTAAAGCCAACTCCATCTTATGTTTAAACGAAATCAAATTAGCAGATCAATCGGATTCTTAATTATTGGCCTAACTCTCTCTACGATGGTTGCGGCACAAGACCTTGCCGAGCAAGTCGTTATCCGCCGTACAGGTTACGGTGTGCCCCACATCAAAGCAGAGAACATCAAAGCTGCATCATTTGCCATGGCTTACTTACAGGTGCAGGATTATGGGAGGAGTGTAATAGATGGCTTAATTCAAGCGAAAGGTGAATGGGCTTTAACCGAGGCATTAGATGATAGCCTCATGGCAGATCAGATTGACCGCGATGCCGCAGCTAAACTGCGCTATGCGAGAGCGGAGGAAACTTTCGATCTGTTGGATCAGGACACGAAAGATCTACTGGAAGGCTATGCAGCAGGAGTCAATAAATACATTGAAACATATCCAGATGAGTTTGAAGAATGGGTAAAGCCCAATTTCAAGGCGATGGATGTCCACGCTAAAAGCATTGGTACTCACAGCGGCAGTGCAGTGCGTGATTTTATCCGTTCACTAAATAAGACACAACAGCAGGAGATAGCAGGTAAGGATAGGAATGTCTTTGCTCGCTTGGCTTCGCACAGTAAAGATGTCCACCCAGATGTCGGCTCAAATGTTTGGGCACTGGCGCCCGAGCGTACCCGATCGGGCAAAGCGATCCTGGTTAGAAACCCCCATCTTTCTTGGGGCGCTGGTTATTATGAAGCTCATATGACCGTACCGGGTAAGTTTGATTTCTATGGAGATTTTCGCATGGGCAATCCCTTGGGCATTGTTGGTGGCTTTAATGAACATTTGGGTTGGTCTACGACTAACAATTACCCCGATATTGATGAAATCTATGCCTTACAAGTCGATTCATCAAACCCTGATGCCTATCTGCTTGATGGAAAATCCCATTTCTTGGAAAAGAAAACCGTAATGGTAGACTATAAAACAAAGAATGGGGTTGAGCAGGCTTCTCGTGATTTTTGGTTCACACCTTATGGACCGGTTATTCATCGGGATGAGAATAATATTTACATCATCCGAGCAGCTGGCGAAGGTGAATATCGAACCGATCAACAGTTTTTGCGGATGATGAAGGCAACGAATCTGGAAGAATGGAAAGATGCGATGCGCATGCAAGCCAAGCAAACTTCGAATTTTACTTATGCCGATGGAGATGGAAATATCTTTTATGTATGGAATGCCTCTGTTCCGGATTTGCCACTACCTAATGGAGGAGACACAACCGCTGTTTCTGTGCAATCGAGTAATCAGATCTGGAAAGAAGTGGTGGATTGGGATGCACTTCCACAGCTTTTAAACCCCGAAGGAGGATATTTGCGCAATGAAAACGATCCGTTTCATTTTACAAACTTAAACGAAATCTTGAGACCGGAAGATTATCCAGACAATTTTGATGAACCGCGATTAAGGCTTAGAAGTCAGCTTTCATTGCAGCTCATCGGTCAGGATGATGTGCTTTCATTAGAAGAAGTTATCAAGCTCAAGCATGATATGCGTGTGTTGTTAGCTGATCGGGTCAAACCAGATTTAATCGAAGCTGTGCAAAGAACTCAACCTAAAGGGGAGGTGGCCAAAGCGTTAAAACACATGAAGAAGTGGGATAATACCGTTGCAGCCAAAAGTCGTGGCGGCATATTATTTAAAACCTGGTGGGAGCGATATGTCGAGCTTGCTAGTGACGGAAAAGACATTCCTGCAACACCTGAATCAGCCGGGTACAAAGCAGATCCAACATCTTTGTTCAAAGAAGCCTGGTCTTTCGATAAACCTACAACAACGCCAAACGGGTTAGCTAATAGCGAAAATGCGGTTGCTGCGTTCTTATGGGCTATAGAGGCTTGTAAAGAACGATATGGAGATTGGAACTTACGCTGGGGAGAAGTACACCGTGCAAAGATTGGTGATCAAGACTATCCAGTCGGGGGTGCTACGGGTGATCTGGGTGCTTTTCGTGTGCTTTGGTATGTAGATCACAAAGAAGATGATAAAAAGTTACAGGTCCGTGGAGGCGATGGCTGGGTTCTAGCAATTGAATTTGACGATACTCCCCGCGCTTATTCTGTACTTGCTTATGGTAACAGTACTCGTGAAGACTCTCCGTATTATGCTGACCAGCTTAAAATGTTCACTGAGAATAAAATGAAAAAAGTAGCTTATAGCGAAGAGGATATTGAAAAACAAACCATATTGGAGTTTCACCCGGGCGAAGAAGTGAAGGTTAGGATAAATTAAATAGATTAATAATATAAGATGAACAAAAAACACCAATCGTGGTATATTATAGTGAATATTTGTATTTGGGTATTTACTTTTCACGTATCCATTATTTACGCTCAATCTGAGCAAAACGTATATACGCCTGCAGAAAAACTGACGGTTGTCGGTAAAATTGTTCCTACTCCTAAGCCGTTTCAACGGGTGGATACGTTGCAATATTCGGAACTTCCATCTAATGTAAAAGAACGAGTTGTTCATTCAGCTGGCATTGCGATATCTTTTGTAACCAACAGTACGCAAATAACTGCTAAATGGTGCACAGAGGGCAGTCCGACTTCAGCAACCATGACGGAAGTTGCATATCGGGGAATGGACCTTTATATTAAAAAAGATGGACAATGGGTCTATGCGGGCGTCGCACGACCTCAAGTAGGAAAGGAGTGCTTTAGTACCACTCTAGCCAGGTACATGGATACAGAGGAAAAAGAGTGTCTGTTATATTTACCATTATATAACGAAGCGACGAGCGTATCTATTGGTGTTGAGGAAAATGCTTACATCCGCCCCGGAAAGCAACCTTTCAAAAAGAGGATTTTAATATACGGCTCTAGTATAGTCCAGGGTGCAGCGGCCAGTCGACCAGGTATGGCTTATCCGGCTAGGCTTTCTCGGATGACGGGATTGAATTTTTTGAATCTCGGAATGGGGGCAAGTGCCAAAATGGAAAAACCTGTGGCAGACATGATCGCTGAGATGCAGGCAGATGCTTTTATACTAGATTGTGTACCGAATAGTTCACCGGAAGAAATCACCCAGCGAACAGCATATTTGATTCGGACGATCCGGCAGAACCATCCCGATGCTCCGATTATTGTCATGCAAAGTGTATTTCGGGAAAGTGGAAATTTTAATCTCCGAACTGAAGCTAACGTTGCGCAACAAAATGAAAATATTTTAGAAGAAGTCGAGAAACTAAAGAGATCAGGAATTGAAAGTCTCTATTTTATACCTTCGGATGATTTCTTAGGTGACGATCATGAAGGTTCTGTCGATGGTACACATCCAACCGATCTTGGGTTTGATCGTATGTTACAAGTAATAGAACCTAGGATTATGGAGATTCTTAAAATGGAACTATGATTAAACATTTTGCTGCTCTACCTTTAAATAGGAAGGCAGAGCAGCAAATGTTCATTCACTAAAATCACTAGTCTTTATTTTCCACATACAGCCAGTTGGGGCGAGGTCGTTCTAACGTTCCACTACCGTCAATAAGTGGTGTAATCCGTTCCCCATTGACCATCGTTGTCACACTCCCTCCACCGTCAAGCATAAATGCAAACTTAACATTAAGTGCAGATAGAATTCGGATAACATCCCTCGCACTCATGCCTACTCCACCAAAACCTCGTCCGCCGCAACTGAAAATTAAGATGTTCCCGTTGTCATATTGAGCAATAACCTGCCTTGGATCGGTATTTCTGCTATAGTTCTTAACCGAGTTCAGAATTTCTTCTGATACAGCTTGATGATTTTGTATGAGAGGAGTAAAGGCTGTAAGTGCATATTTTGCCCCGTCGTTTACAATATCTTCCGCTGTTTCCTCAACCTCATAAGAAACAAGCTGGTTATTATCTTTTATGCCTAACGTATATCGAATTGTTGATCGTTCCTGGATAATATCCCCGTCAATAATCTGAATTCCAACAGCCTGCCTTTCGCCATCCGGAAGGTTGCTTACTCCCATTGATGCGTTAAAAGCCACGCAACAATTCGTTCTATCAGCAAATTCAGTTCCGGTCTCGCCAGTAATCTTGTCGGCGAGCGCCATTTTTAAATCAACTTTGCTTGCATCTAACTCCGTCAAATTATAATAGGTGCCCGATACAGGATCAAAGAGATTGGTAACTGTTGTAACACTATCGCACCATGAAGGTGTATAATTTGGTATGGTGCTTTTTAAATTGAAATCATCAAACCATACGTTCGCGTTCACTGGTGATTCACTGCCTGCACCTGAACGGTAGTTTGCAAAGAGTAATTGGTTCACTTTTCTCTTAGAATCATTTTTTGTCCATCGTATAGCAGTTTTTAATATAGGAACGTCATTGATATAGAGTTCTGCTCTACCATTCGTGTCAAGCCCGGTATTTGCTCTGAATACCATTCTTATATTATACCAAACACTTCCGCGAATATTGCCTGCCGCAGGATATCGCACATCGAAATCATCGCCAGATGTGCCAGCCTGATCCGCATGGTAAATGTAGGGTTTGAAATATGTATTTCCATTAGCATCGGTATCCCAGGCCAAGCGAAAGGTACCACCATCACCAGCGGGCACTCCGTTGGCTCCGTCACCAATATTCAATCCCCAACCTACTCGACCTCCGTTTTGCGCAAAGTCGAAGTCTGCATGGAATTTTACTTTATAATTCAACTCAAATCCGTCACTTTCATCTACCATAGTGTTGGTGATCACACCCCCTGATGCCCCATTTACATCTTTCAATAACGTTACACGTAATCTGTTTAGAGAAATTAAGGTCCGAGCCTGTTCAGCTTGTGTAAAGTTATTGATATCGCCGAAGTCCGCTATGGCCATAGCGACATTATAAATGTCGCCGTTATTCCAATTGTTCCAATCCACGGAAATATCTGTAGGTGAAATAGAATTTGTGACCATCTTCATTTCGGGAGTAATTTCTTCGCTTTTGACCATATATGTATCACACGATGCAGCGAAGGTTGATATTACGATCATCAATGTGGTCACCTTAAAAAGATAAAAAAAGAGAGCTTTCATGTTGTTTTTTATTTATCAATTAAAACCAGGGTTTTGTGGCATTTTTTCTGTCAGGTTAGCATCAATAACAAGCTGAGGAATCGGATAAAGTGTATCTCGGGCGACCGCCGTCTGTCCCCCACGGAAGTTATGTGCTTTTACGCGCTCCAGCCACTTGCCCGTCCGGAGCAATGTGTAACGCCGGTGTTCCTCTCCGATCAGTTCCCTGGAGCGTTCATCTAGGATGAAGTCGATAGTTACATCGGATGCTGATATCTCACTGGCCTTAGCTCTTCTCCTGACGATGTTGACGGTTTCAGCTGCACCAGCGGTATTTCCTAATCGTAATTGGGCCTCTGCTTTGAGAAGATAAGTTTCGGCAAGTCGAAGATAAGGCTGATCGTTGTATGAACCTCGTAAGGCATTCACATCTGGGGTCATCGTATCATATTTCCGGATAAACGGATAATTATTGACGACGCCATTCCCTAGGCCGGTTAAATCATTTTCCCAACTCAATTTTAATGTATCTCCGTACTTATACCCTGGAGGCAAGTTATCCGCAGGAGCCGGTGCGTTTTCTGCTGCTGTTTTCAATATGTAGTATTTCCTTATGGCATAATTAGAGCCGCGTTCGTCTTGCGTTTCATATAAATCAATTGCCCATTTAGTGGGTTGTTCTCGTCCTATCCCGATGCCTCCTCTTTCAACGGTATGTTTTAAGGGAACGACACCATTGACCATAATTTGTACATGTTGATTGGTAGCGTTGTGATACCTCCGCATGATGCTGCCGCCATCACCACCCCCTCCAACAACATTATATTCCCACTGCCACACCCATAATGCTTCTGTATTTCCTTCTTCTCTGTTGACATTGCCCTCATAGAACATATCCATAAAGGTGACGCCTGGTTGGCCTGCCCTCACTCCGTACCGTTGTGTCACAAGCTCATAGTTGGGAGTATTGATACATTTATCCGCCCAAATCAAAGCGCTATCTGGTTTTCCAGTAGTCAGGTACAATTCAGACAGGTAATGCTGAACAGCCCCTTTGCTAATTTTTCCCCGCACTGGTGGTTCCACTTCAAGATATTGTTCGGCAAACAGCCAATCGGCTTTCATCTGGTTTCGAATTTCTGCTACTGACGTACGTGTCCAGTCGGTTTTTATATTCGAGCCGGTTGACTCTTCGAGGCTAAGCGGAACATCGCCCCAACAGAAAGTCAGATGTCTGTACGCCCAAGCCCGTAGAGCTTTTGCTTCTGCTATTACTCTGGTCCGATTTGTTTCTTCAGTTCCGGGCGCTCCATTCCAGTCTATATCGGTTCTGTTTTCTGCCTGGTTAATAATTGTATTTGCAGCATTAATTATCTGATATAACCATAAGAAAATGCTACTAAGGTTAGAATCCGTTGAAACATTTCGCGTATTCCATGTTAGCGCAATAAATCCAATTCCCCCTCTTTGATTAGGAACGATATTATCTGTTCCGAGCATAGCGATATCAGCTCTTAAATTTTCAGTAGTACCATCTCTTCCTTCGCGCTCCCCTCTAACCAGTGCGTACAATCCGTTAAGTCCTGCTTCAAATCCGCTTAAACTTGTATAAAGTGTTTCTGTGGTGATCAAATGTGGTGGATCTTCTTCCAACCATTTTTGTTCAGAGCAGGATTGAGCAAAAAAGAATACAATAAAAACAAGAACAATATTTATTATCTTTTTCATAATATACTATCTTAAAAATTTAAAATTCTAGATTTAGTCCAATGGTATATTCTTTTTGCAACGGAACATCCAATTGGTTATTTAACTCTGGATCCATCCCACCGAAATTCGTGAATGTATATAGATTCCTTCCAGAGACATAAACCTGAAGTCTACCTAAACCCAATTGGGACAATACATGCTTTGGAAAATTATAGGCGAGCGATACGTCCTTGAGTCTAACAAAACCGGCTTTTTCGTAAGGGGCGGCAGTATATCCTTCTTGGACATTAGCATCAAGCCGGTTCATATACCACTCATTGGTTGGGTTATCTGGTGTCCACCAATTCTTTTTTGTAGTATTAGAGAGTATAGTTCTACCTACTGCATCAGAAAGTAAGGTGTTTTCCTTGGTCATTCCATGCATCCCATAGACAAATACACTCAATCTAAAGTCCTTATACGAAATTGCATTATTCATCCCCCAAGTAATTTTTGGGTCTAACTGGCCAATAATGATCCTGTCGTAAGCAGGGGAGAGTATGCCATCAGGTGAACCTTCTGGGCCGGAGACATCTTGGATTTTGATAAATCCTGGTTGTGTATTATGGTTTTCCGCTTCTGCAGCTTCATCCAATTGCCAAACACCAATCCAGTTATAATCATAATTTACACGTATTGGTTCCCCGATAAACCACCGGTTGGCAATATCATCTATTTCGTTTCCGTTTTCATCCTTGTACCCATAGAGAGAAATAATCTTGTTTTTCACAAAAGCAACATTCCCGGTGGTCGTCCAACTGAAATTATCCGATGAAATATTGGTGGACATCAATGATATTTCAAGCCCCCTATTTTCGGTTTCGCCGATGTTTTGAGTGATAGAACGCACAGCGTTTACAGGGGAAACCGTCCTGTCAAGGAGCAGATCGAAAGTATTCGATTTGTACACATTGATATCGCCGACCAGTCTATTATTGAAAATTCCGAAATCCAACCCGATATTCATCGTTCTCGTTGATTCCCAGCCGAGATCGGCAGTTCCCAACTTACTCGGAATATACCCAGGCAAAGTGGTCGATCCGGCTACGATATCTTCTGACGCCAAACGTGAGATCGTCTCATAAGCTGAAACTGCCTGATTCCCATTAAGTCCTATGGAAGCCCTTAGCTTAAGTTCACTAAAGATATCTTTCCACGAAAAAAAATCTTCATTTACTATATTCCACCCAAGCGCCATTGATGGAAAGAAGCCTCGCTTGGTCTTTGCCCCGAAACCGGAATAAGCATCACTACGACCGGTTAGGGTCAAGAGGTAACGGCTGTCGTATGAATAATTTATACGGCCCATGGTTGATAATAAAGTAGTTTCGTTGTTCGAAAAACCAGGAACCACCAATGAGGCCTGTTCAGCACCATACCATTTTAGAAAGTCGTTTGGAAAACCTTGTGCGCTTAAACTATTTGTGTTACCTCGAGCGTTTTCAAAACTGTAGACCCCGGTCAGAAAAACACTATGTTTGCCAAATTCCCTATTATAATTTATAATATTCTCAATTACGATGTCCCTTGATATACCTCTGCTTACAGAAGCGTCACCATTAACTAAGATTCCTCTTTGCGTATCACGTCCATAATACGTGGCATCATTCGATACACCCAACCTAACACCAGTATTTATCCTATATTGTAACCCCTCAGCAAAAGGGAAGTCAACAACGACAAAATTATTAGTTACTACCCGATAAGATTCGTCAATGTTTTCGGCAAGCAGACCCATCAACGGGTTACGGTACGTATTGTACTCGGGCCATGGGTTAATGCTCTGATTCCCGTTTTCATCGAATGGGGTCGTTAAGGGGTTGTAAGTGTAAACACCCTGAGTTCCATCCCAGATTGGGGCAATTCCTCCGGCATCGGTGTATCCAAGTTGGGTCCTTGTACCGAGAGTCAGCCATTCTTTTAATTTTGTATCTACGTTTATCCTGGTAGTAATCTTATTGTAGTTGTCATTTACAGCTAGTCCCTTTATATTCAAAAAATCTCCGGATATGTAATATTTGGTATTTTTAAAAGCACCTGAGAAAGAAAGGTTATGATTTGTACTCATCCCTTTGCGTAAAGCAAGGTCCGCCCAATCCGCGAATACCCCTGAGTCGTAAACTTCCTGTTCCGAAGGGGTCATCGAGGTCGGTTCCCGCTCTAATTTAAAATGATAAAATTCCTCTCCAGTCATCATTTCAGGTAAGTTTGCGAAGCGTTGCATTGCAAAAAAACCACTGTATTTTAATTTTGTGTCACCACTATTTCCTGATTTTGTGGTGACTAGGATAACCCCGTTACTTCCTCTCGAGCCATAAATTGCTGCAGCTGATGCATCTTTTAAAACCTCAACGGACAATACGTCGTTCGGATTTACATCACTCAGATTGCCGGCAATTCCATCGATGACAACCAAAGGAGCGTTACTAGCCTTTATCGAGTTGCGTCCTCTGACCATAATTGATTCTGACGGTGTAGCTCCGGCTGATGTGGTTTGTACTGCTACACCGGGGATTGCACCTTGAATAGCCTGGGTCAAATTAGCATTGGGAACACCATCCAGTCTGTCCATCGGTAGTGAAGCGACGGAGCCGGTAACATCACTTCTCTTTTGTGTTCCGTATCCTACCACGACCACCTCATCTAAAGCTGCAATCGACGCCTCAAGTTCAACGTCCAGGTTTCTTTGTTGGTCAACTACAATTTCCTGTTCGATAAAGCCAACAAAACTAAAGACCAGCGTAACATCGTCATTTTCAGGAATGAGTAAAGAATAAAATCCGTTTTCATCTGTACTCGTTCCGGTTGAACTTCCTTTGATATTAATGTTTACCCCGGGAAGGACCTCTCCATTTTTATCTGACACTGTGCCTGATATTTCCCGATTCTGTCGCTCGTTTCTATCTTGGGGAACTCTATTAGTTACTTTATTAATTCTAGCTTTTTCCTTTACAAGAATGTTTTTTCCTTTTATCGTATACGTTAGCGGCAACCCGTGTAACAACTGGTCCAACGCGTTTGTTAAGGGAACATTCTTCACATTAACATCTACTCTGACAGTCTCGTTCACTGTGCTGGAGGACCATGAAAAATTGTATCCGGTTTGTTTGTTGATTTCATCAAACACGTTTTTGAGTGAGGTGTTTTTCACATTCAGGCTAACTTGCTGTGCTAAGCTGGATGCGTTGACTTGGAGGAGACCGATAAGGAGAAATATTGTTGTAAGCTTCATAATTAGGCCTATTTTTCTTGCGCGACCTTTCGATCGATACCATGGTTTGGTATGGTTTATTAACATAATACTGTTATAATGGTACATACCTAGCGGCAATTGATGCGCCTATAAACTTGCTTTGATACGTGAGTTTATCTAAGTTTGTACACTGGTTAAAAAAATAGAAAATTTGGTTTTACCACCTGTTTTTCGATTGATCAGAATTTGATTCAGGGGCGTCTGCAGCGCTCCTGATCTTTTTCAAACTTTGTATCTGATCTTTTTTTTGTTTGATTATTCCATGTTTGTTACCTCCTGCCTTTATGTTTGATTCACTTTTATTTAGAATTACTTTTTATCTACGATAACCGTATGTCCTTCAATAGTAAAACTGGCATTACCTACTTCTTCCAGTATTCCCAAGACGATCGATATATCATCATAGCGAGAAACCATCCCCACGAATCGCTCCTCTTTAAGAGAGTCATTCTTATAGACAATTCCCACTTGGTACCACCGCGAAACATTACGTAAGATGGCTTCTAATGATTGATCGTTGTAACGGAATAGACCATCTTTCCATGCGGTATAAGCTGAAACATCAACCGGTGCAATATGTGTATTCCCGTTTATTATCGTGCTTTGCTCTCCCGGATGTAATCTATTAGTGGTTCCGGATTCGCTGTTGACAATTTTAACGGTACCTTCGACTAGCGTAGTTTTTACTTCAGGCTCACCCTCGTATGCGGACACGTTAAAGGCGGTTCCAATTACTTCAACGTCTTGCCCTCGTGAAGATACTTTAAAAGGCTTGTTCGCATCGGGCATTACTTCAAAATATCCTTCACCCGTTATATACACTTCCCTTGCTTGGTCGCTAAATTGGGAAGGGTATTTGAGGGTAGTGCTGGCATTGAGCCAGACCTTAGTGCCATCGGCTAGGGTAATCTGGTAGGTTCCTCCGGGAGGGGTAGTGAGCTCTAAAAAAGCAATTTGTTCTTTCTGTTCCTCTGGATCCGAAACAGTTGATCCATCCTCATAGTATATAATATCATCTTTTAAGATAATGCCGGGTTGGGTCTCACTTAGATTTATCTTCTGTCCATCGGCGAGGGTAAGTACTGCTTTATTACCACCTGGGAGAATCTCATTTTTCACTACCATGTGCTCGGTTTCAGTTTGATGATGGTACCACCAAGTGCCTATACAGATGCCTATTAAAATGGAAGCGGCGATTGCGACACGGTAATACATCTTTTGATTTTTTGCTCGTTGATAGCTTACCGGAATTTTATTAGCAACGGATTTCAGTCTTTCTTCCAATTCTTCATGATCGAGCTGACCTCTATTCTCCATGGCATACTGGTTATACCAAGCTTCGAGCAATCTTTTTTCTTGATCAGAAAGGGTGCCCGCTTCATATTTTTTAAATAACTCATTGAGTTCTTGAGGTTCCATATATCCTAAAGACCCCTTGTGGCCCAAAATGTCCCAGAACAAATAGAGAAAAATCTAAGTTCGGATGGCATTCACCGAAATCCGACAACTTAAAGCAAGAATAGGGTAAGAAAAGAACCGACTTTCATTTTTAGGAGCTGGAGAGCATTGTAGACTTGATTACGGACGGTTTTTTCCGATATATCAAGCTGTTTAGCTATCTCTTTGTAAGAGCAGGTGCCCTCCCGACTTAAAAGAAATACATTTCGCATCTTTTCCGGCAAGGAATTCACCTCTTGCTCGATGATTGTTGCAAGTTCGCGTTCCAATAATTTCTCGTCTGTATAGCTATGCTCTTCCTGCATGAACGTCTTTAAGGATTCTGCATACCGAAAGGCAACCTTTCTTCGAGCGAAACGTTTAAAGATACGGTTTCGTAAGGTCACGTATAAATAAGAAGAGAGGGATGTGTTAATCTCTATTTCGAACCGTTTGTGCCAAAGAGTTAAGAACAAATCTTGGATAATGTCTTCGGCTTCATCGTGATCTTCCAACAGATGGTAGGCATGACTATATAGTATTCCTTTATACCGCTCAAATAGCTCTGTATAGGCCATTTGGTCTCCCTGTCTTAGTAGGGCAGTAAGTTCATTGTCTGTATAGCTTTGATAAGCGGACATAACTAGCACAAACATAGTAAAACATAAACGTTCTCACCAAGGCTTAAAAGAATTGGTAATATAAAGGTAATGAAAAATTAACAGCGTATTTGATCGGATCGGGGGTAGTCAGACGGTACTTGATTTTTTTGATCATTTGATTAAAATATTTGAATAAATCAAAAAATAGTTTATATATTTGCTTCCGTAAACGGAATAAGACAATGGCAGGCAAAAAAGAATCAAAAGGAACTGATACCAGCACAGAAGATAAAATCAAAGCAGCGGCGAGGATTGTTTTTCATAAAAAGGGTTATGCTGCCACGCGTACACGTGATATCGCCGAAGAAGCAGGTATCAACCTTGCCTTGCTTAATTATTATTTTAGGAGCAAAGAGAAGCTGTTCAATATCATCATGACGGAAACCTTGACTGGTTTCGTTCAAAATATGGCGGTTGTGCTCAATGAAGAAAAGACGACCCTAAAAGAAAAGGTAGAACAGATCGCATCGGGCTATATTGACACCATTATAGCTGAGCCGGAGGTGCCTGGCTTTATCGTCAGCGAGATTAGGAACAACCCAAATGATTTGTTGAAAAAACTGCCAATCAAAGAGCTTGTGAATAAGTCAGTGTTTGTAACCCAATACAAAGAAGCAATTGCTCAGGGGAAAGTCTCCGAATCAAAACCATTGCACTTTCTAATGAATTTGATTGGTTTGGTTGTCTTTCCCTTTATCGCCAAACCTCTATTAATGGGCATCGGAAACATGGAAGATCCACAGTTTAATAAGTTAATGCAAGAGCGCAAGAAGTTGATTCCGATCTGGATCAGCGGAATGGTAAAAGTATAATAAATTTTTTTGGTCTAAAATTAATCAAATGATTGAAACATAAAATTAAATTGAATGATTAGCATTATGAACGTCCCGAAAACAAATTGGCTGATTGGTGTACTTTTTCTTTTTAGCCACCTAGCTGCCGCTCAGACAGGAACTAAATTAAGACTTGAAACCTGTCATTCACTGGCCAAAACAAATTATCCACTGATGAAGAGCTATTCTCTGATAGAAAACACAAGACAGCAATCTATGTCAAATACGAAAAAGGGCACCTTGCCTCAGATTAACTTTGCCGGACAGGCTACTTACCAATCGGAAGTTACACAGATTCCGATCTCCTTACCTGACATGGATATCCCAATGATGAGCAAAGATCAATATAGCTTGACGGGTGAAATTTCGCAGTCCATCACAGAACTGTTTACAGTAAAAGATCAGACAGATTATGTAAATATCAATGCAGAGACGAATGCAAATAAAACAGACGTAGAGCTATATAAACTTCGTGATCGAATCAACAAACTTTTCTTCGGAATACTTCTGGTTGATGAACAGATCAAACAAACTGAATTATTGGAGAATGATATTCAACGAGGTATCGATCAGACGACTGTGGCTATTTCTAACGGGGTTGCACTAAAAAGTGCTGCTGATAACCTGGAAGCTGAGCTCCTGAAAGCTAGCCAAAGGAGCATTGAACTGAAGGCTACAAGAAAGGGGTATGCAGATATGCTGTCGACGTTCATCGGTAAAACGATAGATGAGAATACAACGCTCGAAAAACCTCTTCCACCCATGTTTTCCGATACCATCATTCGACCTGAAATCAAGTGGTTTGATTCGCAGGAAAGATCCTTCGATATTCAACGTAAATTGATTGAGGCAAAAAAACTACCCAGGCTTAGCCTGTTTTTTAAGGGTGGATATGGTCGACCGGGTCTCAACATGCTGCATGATGACTTTCAAGGTTATTACATTGGTGGTGCACGTTTGAGTTGGAGCCTGTCAGCATTCTATACGCATAAAAATGACAAGAAGATCTTGGAAAATAACCAAGATATGGTCGACATTCAACGAGAAGTCTTTTTATACAACACCAGGCTTGAGCTGATTCAGCAAGATGCTGAAATAAATAAAATTGAAGAATTGATCGAAACAGATAAACGTATTATCCAGCATCGTGAAAAAGTAAAAAATACCACAAGAAATCAACTAAAATATGGTGCCGCGACGTCAAATGATTACCTCACAGCCCTAACTGCAGAGGACCAGGCAAAGCTAAGCTTGATTATCCATGAGATTGACCTGTTAATGAAAAAATATGACGTGCAAACCACGACTGGAGTCTAGTAATCATAAAAATATACACAATGAACAAGCCTAAAGCAATTATATTTGCAGCTGCAATCCTCGTATGGACAGCCTGCACCAATAATAACAACACTTCTTTTGATGCCTCTGGATCTTTTGAAGCTGACGAAACCATTATCTCTGCTGAAGCAACCGGGCTCATCAAGCGTCTGGATATTGAAGAAGGGCAGAGTCTAAAAGCAGGGCAGGTAGTCGGTTATATCGATAGCGTACAACTCGATTTAAAGAAGAAACAGCTAGAAGCTCAACTTACAGCCATATTGGGACGAAAACCTGATATTTCGGTTCAGCTGTCTGCTTTGCAAGAGCAACTCCGGACAGCAGAAAAAGAGAGGGAACGTATAGGAAATTTGGTGAAAGGAGACGCCGCAACGCCTAAACAACTGGATGACATCAATGCACAGATTGTTGTTTTAGAGAAACAAATCGACGCTCAAAAATCATCTTTAAGCATTTCGAGCGAAGGACTTAGCAAAGATGCCAGAACGTTAATGGTTCAGATTGAGCAATTGGAAGATCAACTAAGGAAATGTAAGATTACCAATCCTCAAGATGGAACAATATTGACTCAATATGCTGAAGTCAATGAGATGACAGCCACTGGCAAACCCCTTTATAAGATCGCTGACCTATCTTCCATTTTCCTTCGTGCTTATATTTCGGGAAACCAATTACCCAAACTGAAGCTGAATCAAAACGTAACGGTGTTAACTGATGATGGCGACGGTGGTTTTAAAGAAACCGAAGGTTCGGTTGTATGGATTAATGACAAAGCGGAATTTACCCCTAAAACCATTCAGACCAAAGAGGAGAGGGCTAATAGGGTATATGCGATCAAAGTGATGGTAAAAAACGACGGCTCTTATAAGATTGGGATGTATGGCGAAGTGAAATTTTAACAAAATGAGAGACATTATTCTAAACAATATTTCAAAAAGTTATAATAAAGGTGAAATAAAAGCCTTGAGGGATGTTTCTTTTGAAGTAGAACAAGGTGAACTCTTTGGACTCATCGGTCCGGATGGAGCTGGCAAAACGAGTTTATTTCGCATATTGACCACGCTGATATTACCCGATACGGGAACAGCGCATGTCAACGGTCTAAACACTGTGAAGGATTATAAAGAGATCCGAAAAAAGGTAGGCTATATGCCGGGTAAGTTTTCGCTATATCAAGATCTTTCTGTGGAAGAGAACCTGAATTTCTTTGCAACTGTTTTTAACACAACGGTTGAACAGAATTACGATCTGATTAAAGATATTTACGAGCAATTGAAACCTTTTAAAGATCGTCGCGCGGGAAAACTTTCGGGAGGGATGAAACAGAAGTTAGCATTGTGTTGTGCTCTGATCCATCGTCCGACGATCTTGTTTTTAGATGAACCTACGACCGGTGTTGATGTGGTTTCCCGGAAAGAATTTTGGGATATGCTCAAGAGCTTAAAACAGCAGGGTATCACCATTCTTGTTTCAACACCCTATATGGACGAAGCTGCACTGTGTGAGCGGATTGCCTTGATCGCAGGGGGTAGGATCATGTCCATAGACACGCCAGATGGAATCGTTGCTGAGTTTCCCGGAAACCTGTATGCCGTAAAGGCTGCGTCAATGGGTAAGTTACTTAATGCGCTCCGAGAGAGTAAGCATGTGAAAAGTTGCTATGCTTTCGGTGAGTATCACCATATAACGCTGCAAAAAACGCACAGACTTTCTGAAAAAGAAGTCATTGAAGATATGACGCAAGGTTTGCAGAGAGCTGGCCATGAAAATGTAGAAGTAATAAAAATTACGCCCAGTATTGAAGATTGCTTCATAAAACTAATGAACTAAAATGGAAAAGGAAATCGTTATAAAAACAGATAAATTAACTAAGCGATTCGGAGATTTTATAGCTACCAATGAGATTACCTTTGAAGTGTATGCCGGTGAAATCTTTGGTTTTTTAGGAGCAAACGGGGCGGGCAAAACTACGGCAATGAAAATGCTCTGCGGACTCTCGAAACCTTCATCGGGTAGCGCGATGATTGCCGGGTTTGACGTGTACAAACAAACCGAAAGCATCAAGAAGAACATCGGTTATATGAGTCAGAAATTTTCTCTGTATGAAGATCTTACTGTGTTGGAAAACATCCGGTTCTTTGGCGGTATATATGGATTGTCAGAGAAGCAGCTTAAGAAAAAAAGCGAGGAACTGATTGAGGTATTGGGGATGGAGGCCGAAGTTAAAAAGTTGGTCGGCTCTCTGCCGTTGGGCTGGAAGCAGAAACTTGCTTTTTCGGTTGCCATCCTGCATGATCCAAAAATCGTTTTTTTAGATGAGCCCACTGGTGGCGTGGATCCGGTTATTAGACGACAGTTCTGGGACCTGATCTATTCAGCCTCAGGAAGGGGGATTACAATTTTCGTTACCACACATTATATGGACGAAGCGGAATATTGTAATCGAATCTCCATGATGGTGGACGGTATCATGAAGGCATTGGACAGTCCGGCTAACTTAAAGCAACAATATTCGGCTTTGACGATGGACGAGGTATTCTTTGAACTGGCGCGGGGCGCAAAACGGAAGGGCGATTAAATGAAACAGTTTCTGTCATTTGTAAGAAAAGAGTTTTATCACGTCTTCCGTGATCGAAAAACACTATTGATGTTATTTGGCTTGCCCATTGTGCAGATTTTGCTATTTGGTTTTGCATTGACCAATGAAGTTAAAAATGCGAAAATTGTAGTTTGCGACTATGCGAAAGACCAGGCATCTCGGCAGATTATTAACAGCTTAGAGGCTGGCGCACAGTTTGAAGTACAAGAAAACTTATTAAATCATCGCGAAATAGAGGTGGCATTTAAAAAAGAAAATGTCAAATTAGCGATCGTTTTTCCGGCCAATTTTAATCAGGATCTTTTGCATTTAAATGAAGCGCAGATTCAGATCATCGCAGATGCTTCGGACCCGAACTCGGCGAATGCATTAACAAATTATGCTACGGCCATCATCATGGATTATCAGCAAGAATTGATGCATGACCGCAAAATTCCCTATACTATTGCCACGGAAACAAGGATGTTATATAATCCGGAACTAAAAGGTGCAACCAATTTTGTGCCGGGTGTTATGGCCTTGGTGCTAATGCTCATTTGTGTGATGATGACGGCTGTATCTATCGTCCGCGAAAAAGAAACTGGTACGATGGAAATCTTGTTGGTATCTCCTTTTAATCCCTTATTGGTCATCCTGTCGAAAGCTGTCCCTTATTTGTTTTTATCTTTGATCAACCTGACGGTAATCCTTCTCCTTAGTGTTACTCTGCTGGAGCTGCCGGTTAATGGAAGTATCTTTTTATTGTTTGCGGAAAGTACCCTGCTGATTATTACGGCATTGTCCTTGGGACTGCTGATCTCCAATGTTGCTAAATCGCAGCAGACCGCCATGCTCATTTCATTGATGGGGCTGATGTTACCGACAATGTTGTTTACCGGCTTTATGTTTCCAATCGAAAACATGCCATACCCGCTTCAGTTGCTTTCGAATATCGTCCCCTCAAAATGGTACTATATTATTGTTAAATCAATTATGATTAAAGGCTTGGGTTTTTCGGCCATTTGGAAAGAGACACTCATTTTGGCGGGAATGACCAGCTTTTTTTTGCTTGTCAGTATCCAGAAATTTAAAATCAGACTCATATGAGAACCCTGCTATTTTTACTGAAGAAAGAGTTCAAGCAAATTTTTCGCAACAAATCATTGCTACCCATGATTTTGGTAGCACCTATTATTCAATTACTGATCCTTCCGTTGGCGGCAGATTATGAAGTGAAAAATATTAATATCTCCATTGTAGACCATGATCATTCTACCTACTCCCAAAAAATGGTATCAGAAATTACGGCTTCCGGTTATTTTCGTTTAGCCGATTATGGAAGTTCATTTAAAGACGCTTATAAACAGATAGAGAATGATAAATCTGATTTGGTGCTGGAGATACCGCATGGTTTCGAACGAGAGATGGTTCGAGAGAATAACCAAGAGTTATTTATCGCTGTTAATGCTATCAATGGTATAAAAGCAAGTCTGGCTGGCGCCTATCTCAATCAGATTATTTCAAATTATAATGAGGATATCAGATTGGAGTGGATGCAGCCTGAAAGGAGCAATCAATCGTCCATCATCACCGTCACTTCGTCGAATTGGTTCAATCCTCATATGGACTACCACTTTTTTATGGTGCCCGGTATTTTGGTCGTATTGGTTACTATGATAAGTACGTACATGTGTGCATTAAATATTGTGAAGGAAAAAGAGGTTGGCACTATTGAGCAGATCAACGTAACGCCCATCAAAAAATATCAGTTTATTTTGGGCAAACTGATCCCTTTTTGGATTATCGGAATGATTATTTTTAGTGTGGGCCTGTTCATTGTAGCCCGGCTTGTTTTTGGCATCGACCCTGTGGGGAATATTCTGTTGCTTTATGCTTTCCTTGCTGTTTATTTAATCGCGCTACTCGGATTTGGTTTGCTGATATCAACGTATTCTGAGACCCAGCAGCAAGCTATGTCCATTGCGTTCTTCTTTATTATGATTTTTATGCTAATGAGCGGCCTGTTTACGTCGATCGACAGTATGCCAACATGGGCATACTATATCGCGAAGTGTAGTCCGGTAACTTATTTCATTGAAGTAGTTCGGATGATTGTATTAAAAGGTAGTGGATCGGCAGATATCTATTACCATTTTTTAATCATCATTGGGTTTGCTATTTTTTTGAACGCTTGGGCCATTCTTAACTATAAAAAGACCAGCTAATTCATTGTCATGGATCGGCGTTTCAATTGATAATTTTCCCTTTGTTATCTGCTAGTTTTTCCTGCCATTTTTGTCGTTCTTCTACACTTATTTTTGCCCAGTCGGCTATTTCGCCGATTATTTTAAGAGGTTCTTTACTACGATAGGAACGAGTCGGGTTTCCTGGAAATTTACTATTAGTAACGTTCGGATCATTCTCAAAACCTCCCGTCGGTTCAACAAGATAGACACGTTCCAATCCTTCTCCTTTTGCCAGAGTAGCAGCCAATCCGGCTCCGTTTACAAGGGCAGTGAAATAAATGTGGTTCATGACCAGTTCAGTCTGATAATTTGAACTACCTCCAGCTGTTAGAAGGTCCCCGACCCGTAAATCTGCTTTTGTACCATGGAAAAAGGGCCCTTTGTCGCTTGGTTTCTCCGATGATCTGTCGGCTAAGTCCTGATTCTTTTTTGCCTCCCCGGACTTGCCTAATGCTTCATAGCATTTAGCGGTCAACGAATAGAGGAGAGGTAAGGCGGGACCAGCCACATTGCTATCGGTTTTTAACGCTGAGTGGATACTTTTCTGCAACCATTGTAATCTGTCAGATACGTTTTCCTGATTCCGAGCGATATAATGAGCAGTCATGAACCGCTCGAAATCGTTCGTCGCTCTATTCCAGGCTTGCATAAACCGACTTTTAGCTTTTTCACTTTGCCCTTGCTCCTCTAACTCCATACCTTCTAGACATAGTTTAACGATAGGGTTGTTAGCGTTGAATTCCATCAATTAATGATTTTTTAATATTCTCAAATTCGGTTAAAAATACAGACCCTTCAAAGATAATAATTCATACTCGGAAAGGACTTGTATTACTTGTTCCCGTTGTGAACCCGTAGTGCTCCCGTTGCTAACCCGTACAAATGGTTATTTGATCGGGTTCATAGCGACTAAATAACCTGATTATAATGGGTTATAGTAAAACAAGGTATTTCGACTATATGGTCAGTTTCCTGCGACTTGCTTGGACAATAGTATGTTTAATTAGAAAATCGTAGATTTGCATGAATCAAAAAGCGAGAAAAATGTAGGATATAATTTCTTTCAGAACAACGAATATCAGCAAGCAATGCAAACTATGCTGACATGTTTCATCTCTAAAACGAAAGAAAATTATGCTTACTATTCACAATCTATCCTATATACACCCTGACAAGGAATTGTTATTCAGCAATATCAATGCGACTGTAGCCGCGGACGAAAAAATTGCCTTAATCGGAAATAATGGGTCAGGTAAATCCACACTCCTAAAAATTATCACCGGTATTTTGGAACCTGCGGGTGGTGTCATTAGCGCCGATACAGAAGTTTATTATGTTCCGCAGATTTTTGGTCAGTATAATCACTTGACCATTGCTGAGGCTTTAGGGGTCGACAGGAAACTTAAGGCGCTTTATGAAATACTGAATGGAAGTGTCTCTGAGAAAAATTACGATGTTTTAAATGATGATTGGGAAATTGAAGAACGTTGTGCTCAGGCATTGAAGTATTGGAAGTTATCGGAATTTGATTTGGCTCAACCGATGGAAACATTAAGTGGCGGACAAAAAACGAAGGTTCTATTGGCTGGAATCCTGATTCATACTCCTCAGCTCGTTTTACTGGATGAGCCGAGCAACCATTTGGATTTTTTCGGAAGGAGACTTCTCTATGATTTTATCCAGTTCACCAAAAGTACATTGCTCATTGTAAGCCACGATAGAAAGTTGCTGAATTTGTTAGACCGGACTTATGAATTAAGTAAACACGGAATAAAAGTTTATGGGGGCAATTATGATTTTTACACAGAACAAAAGAAAATCGAAGAGTCAGCCCTGGATCACGACATACAAGCTAAAGAGAAGGCACTGAAGAAAGCGAAAGAGAAAGAACGGGAAACAATTGAGAGACAGCAAAAATTGGATATCAGGGGAAGGGCAAAACAGGAAAAATCTGGCGTTGCTCGTATCATGATGAATACGCTTCGCAACAGTGCTGAAAAGAGCACAGCGAAGCTGAAGGGTGTTCATACTGAAAAAATCAGTGATATCAAGCAGGAGTTGCAGGAACTGCGCGCTTCCGTTTCGGATATCGACCAGATGAAGTTCGGTTTTGATAATTCAAAATTACACAAAGGCAAGAATTTATTTGTGGCCGAGGGTATCAATTTTCGTTATGAAAATAAAGATTATTTGTGGGATAATCATCTCGATCTGAAAATCGTAAGCGGTGAACGCATCGTAATCAAAGGGGCAAATGGTTCAGGGAAAACGACATTGATTAACCTGATTCTGGGTAATCTCACGCCATCCGTAGGAACTGTTGTAATAGCTTCTGAAATCTCCAGTTATATTGATCAGGATTATTCGTTGATTAAAGGGGAATTTAGTGTCTACGAACAGGCGCAGGAGTATAATACGAACGGTTTGCTGGAGCATGAAGTTAAAATCAGGCTGAATAGATTTCTGTTCGATCAGGAACAATGGACTAAGCCTTGCCATATTTTAAGTGGTGGGGAACGGATGCGTTTGGCGCTTTGCTGTTTAAGCATAGGCTATCAGTCGCCCGATATCATTATTCTCGATGAACCTACCAATAACCTCGATATTCAAAACATTGAAATACTCACCCATGCAATCAACGGGTATCAGGGAACTTTGTTAGTCGTCTCTCATGATGAAATCTTTTTAAATGAAATCCGTATCGAACGGGCAATTGAGCTTTAAATCTAAAGGTTACTATTTGTTTGTCCTGCGGAATCGCCACTCACCGCGAATTGTGAGACAATACAAAATAATAATATAAGGTGCTTTAATCGAGGCATGGCTTTAATTTACTGATTGAAAATGTATGTTGCAATCCTTTAGCAGTTAATTACTAAATTTAGGCAAAACTAATTAAACTAAAATGGCAGAGATAAAAACAAAACAAACCGATGCTGATGTCCGTGAGTTCATCGAATCGTTTGCGAATACGGAACAAAAGAAACAAGACAGTTTTGAGCTCGTGAAATTAATGCAGGATTTTACTGGTTACGAACCGAAGATGTGGGGGCCGTCGATTATCGGGTTTGGTAAATACCATTATAAATCCGAACGAAGCCTCCAGGAAGGGGATTGGCCACTTGTAGGTTTTTCTCCGCGAAAGGCCGCAATATCGCTATACGTATATTCTGGTGGCGCTGGACAGGAAGAACTGCTTAAAGATCTGGGAAAATATAAAATGGGTAAAGGCTGTATTTATGTCAAGAAGCTTTCGGATATCAATCAGGACGTTCTTAAAAAAATCATGAAATCAACGATTGATTTTTTACAGGCGAAATACAGCTAAAAGGTTACTCTTTACTCGATGTATTTCTTAATTAACATAGGTTAATAAGCGACCTATGTGGAATCCTTAAATTTGTGATAGCTATGAAAAATATAGGATTTTTATCTTTTGGACATTGGGGTAGTCATCCCTCGTATCAGACTCAATCGGCAAGTGATACCTTGCTTCAGTCGATTGATTTGGCGGTTGCTGCTGAGGAAATAGGTATAGACGGTGCGTATTTTCGAGTACATCATTATGCTGCTCAGCTAGCGTCTCCGTTTCCGTTGCTTTCGGCAATAGGTGCTAAAACCAGTAAAATCGAAATTGGTACGGGCGTTATTGATATGCGCTATGAAAATCCGCTCTACATGGTAGAAGATGCGGGTGCCGCTGATTTGATTTCTGGTGGACGTTTACAGTTGGGTATCAGCAGAGGTTCTCCTGAGCAGGTGATTGATGGATGGCGTTATTTTGGTTACGAACCAGCTGAGGGCGAAAGTGATGCTGATATGGGTCGACGTAAAGCATTGGAATTTTTGGAAAAATTGAAAGGGGTAGGTTTCGCACAACCGAATCCACGTCCGATGTTCCCGAACCCTCCCGGACTGTTGCGTTTAGAACCACATTCAGAAGGTCTGCGAGATCGTATCTGGTGGGGTGCTGGCGCAAACGCAACCGCTATTTGGGCGGCTGAAAATGGAATGAACCTTCAAAGCTCTACGTTGAAAGAGGATGAAAGTGGAAAACCTTTCCATGTGCAGCAAGCTGAGCAAATTAGGTTATATAAAGAAGCTTGGAAAAAAGCAGGCCATAAGCGTGAACCTCGTGTTTCGGTAAGTCGTTCCATTTTTGCTTTGGTAAACGACCAAGACCGTTGGTATTTTGGACGGGAAGCTGATCGTCATGATAAAGTAGGGGTAATCGAAAAAGATAAACGAGCTATTTTCGGTCGGAGTTATGCAGCTGAACCAGATCAGTTAGTTAAAGAGTTGGCAAAAGACGAGGCCATTCAAGAGGCCGATACTTTACTGTTGACAGTTCCTAATACCTTGGGTGTGGACTATAATGTACATGTGTTATCGTCTATACTGGAGTACGTTGCACCTGAATTAGGGTGGCGGTAGAAAAATCGCTTGATTAACGCTAACCTAAGATTATAAAAACGATTTAGCATTTTTTTTAAAAGCGCTAAATCGTTTTTTATATTGCAATATATTTCCAGTAACGAATTTGGAAAACAATGAAGGCTTCTCTGCAAATCCATTTCGAACCGACGATTGGAAAGAAAAGTAAGGATTATCATTTAGTTCTGGTTAGATCGGGATGAAGATTGATTTGTATATACTCTGACAGCTCGCTATGAACTAGCTTCAACAGTCTACTCAAATATATTTCTCGAAGCGCCAACCAGCTCCAGTATTTCCAGATGATGCTCTGACGCCATGTTCTGATCGCGTTGTTTTTGGAAAGCTACGAAAGATGGTACCTGCAACACATCATTTTGTGCTGTTTTACTGGTGAATTGTGAAAAGTGCACAAAGGTCACACCGTCTTCTTTTTGGTAAACAGAATAGAGGAATGGATCAGTTTCCAATTTTTTAAGATCTTTCAGAAAATTGGCAATCATTGCTTTGTTGGTCTCTGCGTATTCTTGCTTTACTGAATAGGTTACTTTTACTGTCATCATAGTGTTTAGATTTTGATTGTTGAAATTTTCGTTGTCATTTTTTCTAATTTTAAAATCTATAAACAAGACAATACTGAACGCGGAAACGTGACAAAAGAGATGGTTCTGAAAGCGAAAAAAGCAAAGGTTCTGGTGATTATTCAGCAAGTTTCGGGTTCTTTAGTCTGTTATTTCAACCCATTTTTGTATACAGATGAGGGATCGGGAGGTGAGAAAGAAGATGAGATAAGGTTTTAGATCAGATTACATGGTGAATTTATTTGAAAAAGATATTGACAGTACAAGAAACCTCTTGCCTAAAGATGGGACTGTAAATTACTACGGGAAGCTATTTAACCAACAGGAAGCTGACACTTATTTGGAAAGTTTATTAACTGGCATTGAGTGGAAAAATGATGAAGCAATCATTTTTGGAAGGAAAATTATTACGAAACGGAAAGTAGCGTGGTATGGCGAAAAGGCGTTTGAATATACTTACTCCAATACAACCAAGTGTGCGCTGCCGTGGACAAAAGAGTTGCTGAAATTAAAAGATGTGATAGAGAAAGTTAGCGGAGAAACTTTTAATTCTTGCTTGCTTAACCTGTATCACAACGGGGAAGAGGGGATGGCTTGGCATAGTGATGATGAAAAGGATTTGCAAAAGGATGGAGCAATTGCTTCTCTGAGTTTTGGAGCAGAACGCAAGTTTGCTTTTAAACACAAAGAAACGAAAGAAAAGGTTGAATTGGTTTTAGAACATAGCAGCTTGTTGATAATGAAAGGCACGACGCAGAGTCATTGGCTGCATAGACTGCCGCCTACTAAACGGATAAGTACACCGAGGGTAAATCTAACCTTTAGAACAATAGAGGGTTAAGCTATCGAATTTAGTGCATGGTACTCAGGTGTTTGGCAGATCTGCAAGCTTTAACGGGTCGATAACGGAAAATATGCTTTTAATTTTATTGTTGCTATCTATCTCAAACACCTGACAGTTGACCAGCTTCTTGTCCTTATAAAAGAATAGGGCCGGTTGGTGGTTTACTTCTGCAGTCACGATATCGAATTTTTTTTGATAGTGATGGTATACATACATAACTAAATCGATCGTTGCCGAAATTCCTGAAGTAAGTTCAGCGACCACATTTAAGTTGGAGCCTCCATCCGCCAAAACTTGTACCTCTTCAGCCAACATGGTCTCTAGTGTTTTAATATCGCCTTCACGAATGGTGACAATATATTGTTCGAGTTGAGTCAGATTTTGACTGGCTGGTTTAACTGCATCTGGTTTTCTTGCTTTTAACTTCTTTTTTGCCCGAGCTAATAATTGTCTCGAATTTTCTGCGGAGATGTATAGTACGTCACCGATTTCCTCGTGAGTATAACTAAAAGCTTCCTTAAGTAAGAAAACAGCCCGCTCTTTTATCGTGAGGGACTCCATCAGTACCAACATGGAATAATGAAGGATTTCTTTGGTTTCGACGTTCACTTCACCATCATTGGTGACGAAAGGCTGGGGAAGCCATACTTTCTGATCGATCGACTTATCGCGTCGTTTCTTAAAAGTGATCGATTCATTGATGACCGCCTTGATTAGGTATGCTCGTTCATTGAGAATATCGGTTCTTCCCTGCGCTTTAATCAAAACATTTTGTAAGACATCTTGGCTGTCATCAATACTTCCAAGGATGTTATAAGCGTAAGGGAGAAGTGTTTTCCTTAGCGTGGTCCATTCGTTCAAATTCATCTTTTACTCTAAGACTGTCTTTCTTTGTATAACGTGACGATAATGACAAGTATTTTTAAGTACTTGCTACCCGTAGTTGAACCTTTGCTGCTTCAATATGAGCGTCGCTTTTTGTTAAAAGAGCAAAAACCCCGTAGTTTAGCGGAGCAGCTGCGTGGCGCTCGATTGTTTGATCTATCATTCTGTCCCAAACACGACCCCCTGATTTTTGGTATTCATTGATTAAATCTTTCAAACTCTCTTCTCCAAAAGCGGAAATATGACCTGCAAAATCGATCGACGAATCACTGACCTGACCTTCTGACCAATCGATGAAACCAGACACCTGAAAATCTTTAGAGACTAGGATATGTCCGGCATACAAATCTCCATGAATAAAGGTGGTGAAATCTGGCCAGAGTTTATCGTTATCAAGCCATCTCCTCCAGCGATCTTCGAGTTCGGGATGAATGCCAAGCTCTTTTTTTACGCTTTTAATGCGATCGGAGATTTCCTGTCGAAGCATTTCGGGTGTGAGAACCTTGACGCCTTTAGCTTCAGCTTCTGAAATGGGGATATGATGGAGATCGACCAAAGTCTTCGCTAATGATTTAATAAACATCGGATCTTCCTTGTCAATGTTCCAGCTGACATCGAAGGTTTTTGCATCGAAAGTTAAGGCTGGTTTATCTTTTAATAGGGGATATGCTATGAGTGTCGAGCTGACAATTTTCCAATCTGGAACGTCTATGATAAGGTGCTTTTTTGCTAGTTTCAGGATATTTTCTTCGTTCTCAATTCGTTCATCCTGATCATCATGTCTTGGAATCCGAAGCACCCACTCGGTTTCGTCGGTGGCTGTTGCGAAGACGATTTTGAAATCAATGCCCATTTCGTTGAAACTCATTTCTTCTTTAAGTTGCAGTCCGTGCTCCTCCGCCAGTTTTACTATATCGCTAATTTCCATCTTTTATTTGGTCTTGTTTTTGGACAGACAATCCCACAAATGTTATACCGCTATGAAGGAATGATTTTTAAACGGCTATCGCTGATATAATTGAAATCTCCATCAATAAGGTTTATATTTGAAAGTATAGCGCAAGTTTCGGGTTTTATATCAGCAAAGCAGTTTTGATATTTGCCTTAGAAACAAAAGAATGATGGACGGACAAAAAGAATTGAATTACAATCGCATTTCAGAAGCAATCGATTATATAAGGAATAATTTCCGAGATCAGCCTAGTCTCGAAGAAATTGCTGAAAAGGTACACTTAAGTCCTTTTCATTTTCAACGCCTATTTAGCGATTGGGCAGGAACGACGCCAAAGAGGTTTTTGCAATATATCAGCCTAGAGCATGCAAAAAGCTTGTTGAAAGACCAGCAAGCGACACTTTTTAATGCTGCGATGGAAACGGGCCTTTCAGGGACGGGCAGGTTGCACGATCTTTTTATCAATGTTGAAGGGATGACACCCGCTGAATACAAAAATGGAGGTGTCAATCTCGTTATCAACTATAGGTTTGCAGAAAGTCCATTTGGTAAACTGATCGTCGCGTCTACCATGAAAGGGGTCTGTCACCTGGCTTTTATTGATAATGGAGTGATGGCGGTAGCAGATCTGAAAAAGCGCTTTCCAAATGCATCGTTCCAGTTAAAAGATGATTTGATCCAACACAATGCTTTGGCCATTTTTCAGAATGATTGGAATCAGTTGCCAAAAATTAAGCTGCACTTAAAAGGTACCGACTTCCAGCTCAAAGTCTGGGAGACTTTGCTTAAGATTCCGATGGGTAAACTGTCTACTTATGGCAAAATTGCAGAGCATATTGGTAGGGCAACTGCGTCCCGAGCCGTTGGAACAGCGATTGGAAGTAACCCTGTAGCGTTCCTGATTCCCTGTCATCGTGTGATTCAATCGTCTGGTGGGATCGGTGGTTATAGATGGGGCACGGTTAAGAAGACAGCGATGATCGGTTGGGAAAGTGCTAAAACCGATTCTATTTAGAAAAAGAAAGGCGCAAGATTGCGCCTTCCCACCTAAAACAAACCCAAACCTGTTGTTGTTTATTGGTAGCTAAAGCTAAAAGGGACGGATATCTGACCTCCAAAAGGGAATGTTACTTTTACCTCATGCTTTATTTGTCCTTGTCCTTGGAAAGGTTTTTCGCCACTCTTACTTCTTACTGTCCATTCAGTTTGATAGTAAGTAGCTGTATGGCTCAGTAATTTATCAAGGTTTCCAAAGAAGCTGATCAATTGTTTCGCATCTTTCGCATACATAAATGCTCCTTTTGTGGCTACGGCCTGTTGGAGTAAGAGGTCGGTACTTACGTCGCCTAGACCGATATTATACAACGTTATGCCCTGACTCTTGGCATGATTCACCACTTCTTCAGAATTTCCGCTTCCACTGTTCTGTCCGTCTGTAAATGTAAGAACGGCTTTATTCGCTTTATTTGAATTGCCTTTGGTATAAGTGATAGCTTCATACTGAGACCGATAGAGGGGAGTGGAGCCACCTTCTTTGTCGCGCAAGTTCTCGATTTCTCGTATCACATTCGCTGTATCGGTCGTGAAATCTAAGATCGCTTTATAATTGGAGCCGCTGAATGACCATAATGCCACATTATTATTGGCGCCCAGGTTTAATGAGAATATTCTGGCAGCATCCAAACGATAGTTTTCAGGATCGGTGCTGCTGATACTCCCGCTTTGGTCCATAAGCAGAAGGGCAGAATAGTTACCGGCCTTTCCGCCTTGTACGCGGTTTGTCAAATCATTCGCAAAACCTGAATGATAGCCAGCTATTTGCAGGCTGTCGATTGCAAAGGCGCTCGCATTTAGGTTTTCTTCGATGTTCTCGGAATCCCTGAATACAGCTATATTCATACGGAACTTCAATCTGTCGTCCGTTTTCTCCATTACTTCGACGCCCAAAATAGCCGCCGATGGCAGAGAATTGTCATCAAGAGGTTCAATAATTGGGGCTGTGTCGTCCCCTTTGTTGCAGCTAAAGAGACTAAAAGCCAGCAATGTAATGATTGTCAAAAAATTGATTTGTTTCATCATTGATTAATTTAAGTTTATGATGAACAAAGCTAATTGGTTGATGTCAATTATTTTACCCCCCAAAAGGGGGATTTTTACTTTTGAAAGTCTAATTTTTTCTATCCTTCGATATGTGCTATTAGCTCATCAGTAAGTTCGAGGTCATGAAAAATATCTTGAACGTCTTCATCATCTTCAAATGCGTCGATAAGCTTTAATATTTCTTTAGCGTCTTCAATGTTTAATTCTTTTGTTTCCAAAGGGATACGTTGTATTTCAGCACGCTGTACTTCGATCTTGAGGGCTTCTAATTTGCTAGCCATCGTTCCAAACTGATTAAATTCAGTATAGATGGTGAAGATATCTTCTTCATCGCCGAAAGAAACAGCTCCGGCCTCAATCAATTCGAGCTGAAGCTCTTCCAAATCCCAAGTAAGGCCATCTTTATTCACCGTAAATACACCATTTGTTTCGAATAGAAATTCTACTGACCCGCTGGTACTCAGCGACCCCTTATGTTTATTGAAAATTGATCTCACACTTGCCACTGTTCGGTTGGTGTTGTTGGTCATGCATTCGATGAAGAATGCAATTCCATTTGGCCCATAGCCTTCAAATGACATGTATTCGTAATTATCAGCATCCGCGCCTGTAGCTTTTTTTATAGCCCTTTCTATGTTTTCTTTGGGCATGTTAACACCTCTTGCGTTTAACAAAGCGTTTCTTAATGCAGGGTTGGTTTCTGGATCTCCGTTATTGTTGTTCTCTTTTATTGCAACGGTAATCTCTTTTAAGACTTTAGTGAATATTTTACTGCGTTTTTTGTCTTGAGCACCTTTACGATGTTTTATATTTGCCCATTTACTGTGTCCAGCCATAAAAATAACTTATTGAATACCCCGAAAACCACTAATATAAGATATGCTGTGGATATTTTAATGGAATTATCTCTTTGTAACTTCCATTACTGTAAACTTTCTTTTGTTTTTCGCGATAAAGAATCAAATACGAGTTCATAGCTATGGTCAATTAGCTCAAGTAATTGGTTTTGCGCGAGCGTTCCGTCCACGAGAACTGTATTCCAATGTTTTTTGTTCATATGGTAACCGGGGAGAACCGAATCTGGGTATTGCTCACGGAGTTCAATGGCTCTTTCGGGGTCGCACTTGGCATTGAACGAAAGAGGAAGCGAGTCCAGTCCAGTGAGTAAGAAAAGTTTTTCACCGACTTTAAAAACTAATGTGTCTGGTCCAAATGGAAAGCTTTCGGTCACGCCCGCTTTGCGAAGACAATATGTTCTTAGTTCTTCTATATTCATCGCATGTCTTTGAAAAATGGTATCGTATAGACTAAGTTAGTAATTTTTCGATTTAAGGTTCGTATGATGACCGTCTTTGCTGAGCAAGCAGTAATTAACATTTCCCTATCTTTGCATCCTTTTGCGTGATTTAATTACTCAAACTGGGAATGAGCATATGGGGAATAATTTACTAGGCATTTCGGACTTCCGAGAAATTAATATTAAAAACGAGGTTCTGGCTGGTTTGACTGTTGCAATGACAATGATACCAGAATCTTTGTCATTTGCTATTTTGGCTGGCTTGACACCTCTTACGGGATTATACGCGGCGTTCTTGATGGGTATCGTTACGGCGGTTCTCGGCGGTCGACCTGGTATGGTATCTGGAGGGGCAGGAGCAACAGTTGTGGTGCTGATCGCCTTGGTGTCCAGTCACGGTGTCCAGTATTTGTTTGCTGCGGTTGTGCTGGCGGGTGTCTTGCAGCTTCTGGTTGGTGTCTTCAAACTTGGGAAGTTTGTCAGGTTGATCCCTCAACCGGTTATGTATGGATTTTTGAACGGCTTGGCTGTTATCATATTTATGGCACAGATAGAGCAATTTAAAGTCACAGAAGATGGGATCACAGCTTGGATGCAAGGTGGCACTTTTCTAAGAATGGCTGGTCTAACCTTATTGACAATTATCGTGGTATTAGTTTTCCCTAAACTTTCTAAAGCGATTCCTTCTTCTTTATTTGCCATTATGCTTGTTTTTGCTTTGGTGTATTTTTTCGATATCAACACAAAGAAGGTAGTCGATATCGCTACCGTAAGTGGCGCTTTCCCGTCGTTTAACATCCCACAGGTACCGATCAGTTACGAGAGTTTAAAGATTATTTTCCCTTATTCTTTAGTTATGGCAGGGGTGGGTCTGATAGAATCTCTATTAACACTTAATATGGTCGACGAAATTACGAATACCAAAGGAAAATCAAATAAAGAAGCAGTGGCGCAGGGAACTGCAAATGTAGTCAATGGCTTTTTTGGTGGTATGGGAGGCTGTGCTATGGTAGCCCAGACGTTGGTTAATTTAGGTGCAGGAGGGAGAACCAGGATATCAGCTATTATCGGAGCGCTTGCAATCTTATTCGTGATACTGGTTGGAGGGCCAGTTATCGAGCAGATTCCGATGGCGGCTTTAGTTGGTGTCATGATGATGGTTGCGATCAGTACCTTTAAATGGGTCTCGTTTCGTCTTATTACCAAAATGCCGAAATCGGATATCTTTGTAGGCGTGTTGGTGGCAGTTGTTACGATTGTGCTGCACAATCTAGCGCTGGCTGTTTTGATAGGCGTGGTGGTATCTGCACTGGTTTTTGCATGGGATAATGCTAAGCGGATACGTGCACGCAAGTCCACCGATCAATTTGGTAACAAAGTATATGAGATATACGGCCCTTTATTTTTTGGCAGTACAAGTGCATTTATAGATAAATTTGATGCTGCAAATGACCCTGACAAAATTATTATAGACTTTAACGATTCGCGCGTGGCGGATATGTCGGCTATCGAAGCGCTAAAAAATGTCATTGATAAATACAAACTGCATAATAAAGTCGTCGTGTTACGCCACTTGAGTGAAGATTGCATTCGATTATTGGACAATGCGAATGGCTTTATTGAAGTGAACATTCAAGATGACCCTACCTACAGGGTAATGCCGGAAAAATAACTTATTGTTTTTCATTAGAGGTTTGATGCTGAGCCGGCGTAGCACCAAAATGTTTTTTAAAAGTCTGGATAAAATGGGATACGCTTCTATAACCTACTTTGTTGCTGATTTCATTGATGGTTGCTCTGTTTTGAAGTATCATGGATTTGGCGGCGTTCATCCTTCTTTCGATAACAAATTGACGAATAGTTTGTCCGAATGCCGCTTTAAAACCTGTTTTTAATATAAGTTCGTTTAATCCGAAATTTCTTGCGAGTGATTTAAGCGTGAATTCCCTGTTGTAATTGACCGTGATCCAAACTTTGATTTCCTGAAATCGTTCTAATTCAGGTTGAGAGCTGAGAGGAGTTTCGATTTTAGCTTGATAATAGACATTGAGCAGAAGTAGAATTTCTGTTAGTTTTAGTTTGGCGAAATGTGGGAAAAGTCTTTCTTCGGACGGAAAGTTGAATAGCGATTGGATAGCTTCATGGATATTCCATTCTAAAGGGATTGATGTGCTGATCGATGATTCTATATTGTTGTACAGGTGGCAATTTAGTAAATCACTGCAACCATTTTGAAGAAGCAGCTTAGCATAATTCTTATGAATTAAAAGAACCGTGTAGCGTATTTTTTCGTTCGTCTTCATCTGAATGGTTTGTTGTGAAAACGTATCAGAACGGAAATATAGGCGCTTTTGGTCAAGTAAGTCAAGCCTTTTGCTTTGCGATCGTCTTCGCATCCTGTTATCAGAGCATAAATATGCATTACCTTTTAAAAGGAGGGAAAAGTAGAAATAATCTCCCCGACAGCAGAATAAGTCGATTGTATTTTGATGAATATTCAATTCATTTTCTAAAAGGAGGAAGCCTGCGGATTTGATAACCTTTGCTCGCATCGACAAACGATTGGGTATATCCGCATGAATATTTTCTTTCGTAACAGCATTTGCGTAGCACCCGTCGTTGCTTATATCGAATAGTGTCAGCTCAGGGTCATCAAGCACCGAACTAATGCTCAAATTACCTTTAACAACATTATTTATACCATTTCCGATATTGTTCATTACTCTTTCCGATTATTTTTGCAACGAATTTATTTAAAATTAATCTAAATAAGAACTAAGTGTTAAACTATACTTTAAAAGGATTTGGTAAATTAAGCATGATCGTGTTTTTTATGATCATGGCTCCGATATTTTTGTACGCTCAGGAGACTGGTACGGGACATCAAGTTAAAGGTGTTGTGAGTGACGAGAATGGTGATCCAATTTCGGAAGCTCATGTATATGTTAAAGATATGTCCGCTGAAGGGTACACCGACCATAATGGAATGTTCTCCCTACGTTTGAATAAAGGTAAACATCTAATAATTATCAATAAAGTTGGCTATAATAAGTATGAAAAGCAAGTTAATGTTGTTCCTAACAATACACCGTTGGAAGTCCGCTTGTCAACAGCCGATTATACCATGCTGCAAGCGGCTACAGCTGTTGGTAAGTCTGCACTGCAAGAAGTGCGGGAAACTGCATATAATGTTACAGCATTGGATGCAAAAAGATTTCATAATACCACGCTCGACTTAGCACAATTACTGAATCGGGCATCAGGTGTAAAGGTTCGGGAGAACGGTGGATTGGGTTCTGATGTATCTATCAATCTGAATGGCTTTACTGGTAGACACATCAAAGTTTTTATTGATGGTATACCAATGGACGGAATGGGTTCAGCTTTTCAGTTGAATAATATTCCAGTGAATTTGGCTGACCGTATTGAAATTTATAAAGGTGTAGTTCCAATTGAACTAGGGGCTGATGCATTAGGCGGAGCGATTAACATTGTTACGAACAACCGAAACAAGTCGTACATCGAAGCTGCTTATTCTTACGGTTCTTTCAACACCCACAAATCGAATTTAAATCTCGGATATACAGCTGATAACGGGTTTACTGTACAACTCAATGCTTTTCAGAATTATTCTGACAACAATTATAAGGTATATACAAGAATTAGGGATTTTGAAACCAGCACGTTTACTCCTGATAGCGTTTGGGTACCGCGTTTTCATGATACATACCATAACGAGACTATTATTGCCAAGACCGGATTTCTCAATACGTCTTGGGCTGATCAATTTCTTATTAGTGTTACACTGGGTCAAGAATATGCAGAAATTCAAAACTCAAATCTGATGGAAATTGTCTTTGGCGCCCGCTCTAGATCTGGCAATACAGTGATGCCCTCGCTGACTTATTCTAAACGAGATCTGTTTACGGAAAACTTGAATATGCGTTTGACAGCAAATTATAACCGAAATTATAACCACAATATTGATACTTCCCGCTATCAATACAATTGGTATGGCGAAAAAACTCTCAATAACGGAGGTGCTATCGGTGAAGCGATCAGCACATTGGCCAAGTATTATAATAACAATGCGAATTCAACATTGAATTTGTCATACGATTTTCTAGATCGCCATAGCATCGCTTTTAATGATGTTATCAGTGGCTACGAACGAGAGAATGCAGATCGTAACCAAATTATTGATGAAAATACGAACGAAGATACGCGATCAAGCAACTTTAAGAACGTTATGGGGCTCTCATATAAATATAATGTTGATGATCGCTGGGTAACTACGCTTTTCGGGAAACATTATCTTCAAAGTGTCACGGGTTCAATGAACGTTTCTACCAATCCATCAGTAACTGAATATGTAAGGCAGACCAGACGCTCCAGTTCTTATGGGTATGGGGTAGCTTCTACCTATTTTCTGAACGATGTGCAGCTCAAAGCATCAGTAGAAAAAGCTTTGAGGTTACCCGGTGAACGTGAATTATTTGGGGATGAGGTATTAGAATCTGGAAACGCGACACTCCGGCCCGAAAATAGCATCAACCTTAATTTAGGTTTCGCATATCAAAAGGATTTTAGTGACGACCATAGCGTTTTTGTCGATGCCAGCGGTACGTATAGAAAAGTAAAGGATTTCATCCGCAGGGAAATTAATCCGCGTTTTGGTACAGCAATGAGCTCAAATCATGGCTTAGTACAGAATATTGGACTCAACCTGGAAGCTCGTTATTATTATAAACGATTACTAGCCGTGGGCGGCACGTTTACGTATCAGGATATTCGGGATAAAGAAGACTATATCTCGCAATATTCAACTCAGCCGAACATTCATAAAAATGATCGGATGCCAAACATGCCTTATTTGTTTGGAAATATGGATGTTGAAGTGTTCCTGCGTGATATAGGTGGGAAAAATAATTTACTTAATCTAAACTATAACCTTAACTATGTTCATGATTTCTATCTGCGGTGGGAGAGTCTAGGTGCTTCAGGTGGTAAAGACGTGGTGGCAAAACAGCTTTCTCATGATCTCGTGGCTACCTACTCGCTGCAAAACGGTAAGTATAATATTGTTCTGGAAGGCAGAAACCTGACAAACGAACGTCTCTATGATAATTTCAGCCTTCAAAAACCCGGAAGGCATTTCGCTGTGAAACTTCGCTATTTTTTCGTCAAGCAAAATAATCGTTAATCAATATACAATTTAAATAATCATAATATGAAACTCCTAAACTCAAAACTTGCTTCCATGGTTGCATTGGCTTTTTTGTTCAGTGCTTGTAGCAAATCTGAAAATACTGGACCCGACCGTGAATCTTCGGACGTCGAGTTCTTTATCGCTGCATCTAGTGGTGACGGCAGCTATTTATTGGCGGTACCTGATGTGACACAGGGCGAAGCATCTATTGTTGCGGAAGGTTTAGAAACAGATGCTTATACAGCGTGGGTTTTTCCGAATGAACAAACAGGCATTGGTTTGAAATATCAAAAAGGCGATCCTGGTCTTGGTATCGGTGTTGGCTTGGGGCCGAATGGGAATATTGTAAAAAAGGGATCTGATTTCCAGATTATTTCACGTTTCACAACCTACGGACCTTTTCAGAATAAGGTCTTAACGATTGTGCAGGGCGTGCAAACAGAAGATAAGAATAACCTTTATTCAACCTTTAATTTTATTGATCCATCCAAGAACAACGCGGTTACGACCATTACTAAATCGACCACCAATCTTACGGGAAATGGAGAATACGGTACTTTGTCCGGAGTTGTGCCCTTCGGTAGCAACGAATTCCTATCAGCCATCGTACCTTCAAAATTAGTTAAAAATGGAGACGGTGCTCTTGAAACCGCAGCGACAGCATACCCTGATTCGGTATGGATTGCTGCGTTTGATAAAGATCTAAATGTTACTCGAATTTACAGAGACAATCGTCTAGGTTATGCTTCAGGAAGATTCCGCTCTCAATATTATTCATCGATTTCAGATGATGGAAAAGATAACGTATATGTATTTTCACCGGCCAATGATGAGAACTCTACCAAGCCCGCTGGCGTATTGCGTATCAATTCTGGAGAGGACGATTTTGATGATTCGTATTTTTTCAACCTAGAAGAGAAGTCTGGAGATATGATCTTCCAACGCGCCTTTCATATAGATGGCGACTGGTTTGCGTTGGCATATGTACGACCTGGTACGGTTAATCAGGACGGACCGGCCCAACCTAATGCCTTGGCATTGGTGAATGTTGTTGACCAAAGTTTTGAGTGGATTAAAGGCTTGCCGGATTATAACATCAATCCTTCATTCGGACTTCCGATCGCAGAAAATGGGAAACTATATATTCCGGTAACGGAGGTGGATAAAAATCCGGCGATTTTTATTGTCGACCCGGCGACTGCTTCAGCAACAAAAGGTTTGACTGTTCATGCAGATGAGATAACCGCAATCGGTAAACTTTCAAAATAAAGAACTGGTGGTGGCTCACACTATCTTTTTAAAAGCAATTTGGTTCTTCGTTTGGATGCGAAACTCATCAGGAGTTAGTTTCGTCATTTTTTTGAAGAACCTACTGAAGTAAGAAGCATCTTGGAAGCCTAATGTATAGGCTATTTCCTTGATGCTTTTTTTACCAACAAATAACAGATGCTTTGCTTCAGTCAACGTCCTTTCCTGTAAAATTTGACTGATTGTTTTTCCTGTTTTTTGTTTTAAAATCTGATTTAAACGTTTTGCCGAAAGATTCAGCTTCGTAGCATAGAAGTCGACATTTTTTCTGTGATGTAGTGATCTTCTAATAACAACACGAAAAGGTATATTCGTTTTTCATTGATTCCAGGACTGACCAACCCATGATCGACACTGTCCATCAGCTTCAATAAAAAGGCTTTTAAGATCGTTCTCTACAATAGGATATTAGCGGTTTTTTCGGCGAGTTCGGTTTTTAACAGCTCCAAGATGGTTTTCAAGGTTCTGATGTTTTGCTTGATCATTACCGCCAGACAAAGAATATGCTCATCTCTTACGATAAGAAAAAACAAGGATTCTTTTAATAGGAAATTAAGAGAACACATTAATTCACAAATTAAATATTAGATATAATGAACCAGGAAAAATTTAAAAAAGAACGTCGCTTACAGCGCAAGTAAAGGTGGGATTGACCAACTTACCAAATCATTGGCAATTGCATATGCAAGAGACGGTATTCGCGTAAATGCAGTTGCACCGGGTTGGATCGACACCCCTTTGCTTGAACCTTTAAAAGAAACGTTTGGTGCGGGAATCCTCGCCCGAACGCCATTTAATCGTTATGGCGAACCTTCGGAAATTGGTCAGGTAGTGGCGTTCTTTGCTTCGCCGGCTGCTTCCTTCATTACAGGTACAATTACCCGTAGACGGCGGCTACTCAGTTTCATAACACGTTTTGTGCTTGTGGGAGAACCTCCGGTTTCCGCGATGCTTCGGAGGTTAATAATGAAGAGCTGCATGAAAATGCGGCTCTTTTTTTTCTTGATATTACGGCGTTGATTTTGTTTTATGACGGATATGATTTAGTTTTGTTCAACGTCTTTTTCGTTGACACGGTTTATAACATATCGTCACTTAGGGGTAGCCATTTTGCTTGTGGCCCTTTTTATCCAGTCATTTACTCGGGTACTGATTATTAGTGATTACTATGTAAACACAGAAAGCTACGCGATCAATTGCGAAAATAAAGCACTGGTTGAAATGCACTGTGATGGTCAGTGTCAATTAATGAAAAAGCTAGAAAAGGAAGACCAGAAAGATCAAAGCAACCCGCAACGAAATCTAGAAAATAACAATAAATATTTCCTATCTCAGGAATTATCTTTTGTAATCTTTCTGACGCAAGATACAGAGAAGTCGGATTTTTCAATACTTCCGGATCCGAAGACCATTGATCGTCCACATTCGATCTTTAGACCTCCCATGGTATAATATTTATTCATTTCTTTTTGGGAATACATTCATTCTCATGGATCGGCTCTGTTCTGTAGTGAACATTGCTGTCTATTTAATTAATCGTTTTTTCTAAAAAAAGAAGCATGTGCTGGCACACATGCTTCAAAATAATTGTGAAAGGATATTTCCTTCCAAAAAATGTATTTATGAAATTAATAAAATATTTTCTATCTATCATGATTCTCGCTGCTTTTAACATAAATGTCAACGCGCAAGAACATGTTATCTCAGGGACAGTCTATGACCTTCAATCGCAACAATTGTTGCAAGGAGTTTCCATTGAAACAGAAAACGGCAATTCGAAGACTCAGTCTGATGAAACTGGCCAATTTTCGATCAAGGGCACTGATAATCAAGGTTCCTTACGAGTTTCGCTCATAGGGTATAAGCCCCAGGTCGTTTCTTATAAGAAAGATGAGCATCTTAACATACAACTTGAGCCCAGCACGGTATCTCTGAATGCTGTCCGGGTAACTGCCTATGGTGGTAACAAAACCAACAAAGAAACCGCCGGAGCTGTAGCGCTTATTACTGGCGATCAGATAAGGCAAGGCAGTGGCGTGTCGTTACAATCTTCATTTAATAGCGTACCGGGTGTACAAATGGATCAGAGTACGCTTTCAGAAGCCCGGATATCTATCCGTGGAAATGGTGTGCGTTCTTCTTACGGTATTCGAAATATCAAGATATATGTGAATGATATTCCCGTAACAGAGCCAGACGGTACCACTCGGATCGAAGCCTTGGATGTCAATGGTATCGGTCAGGCTCAAATCATTAAAGGGCCTGCCTCCAGTATTTACGGAGGAGGAACCGGAGGTGTCATCAACTTTAAACTGCAACGATCGCCTTATCAAGAACGTAGTATGGAGCTTTCGAGTTTGCTTGGTTCCTATGGCTTAGCACGTGTAGCAGCGACGTATCGAAATGGGGGGGATAAGGTAAATAGTTATGTCTCTTACGGCTGGCAACAGTTTGACGGCTATCGCGAACATAACAACGATATGCGACGTTTTCTGACAGGTAACTTTCAGTTTTTTCCATCAGATAAGCAGATCGTTACTTTATTACTGAGTCGTACTACCCAACATACCCAAATTCCCGGCGCATTGACGCAAAGTCAAATGAACGAGGATAGGCAGCAAGCGAGCCCATCCAACCTTGACAAACAGGCCGGAAGGTATCAAAACTGGACTCGCGTTGGCATCGGACAGCAATATCGTTTTAATGATCAGTTGACGAATAGCACCAGTGTATTTACCTATTTCTACGATCTCGATCATCCGTTAGCTTATGCATATCTGCGGAACTATTATCAAAGTTTTGGAGGGCGTACTAAGTTTAACTACAACCCTCGTTTTAAATTATTCCCGACTGTTTTTACAGTCGGTGCCGAATTTAATCAGGCAAATTCCAAAGGTACGCGCTATGTAAATAATCAAGGGGTGGAGGGAGCTATCAATAATAACACAGACACAGAAAATATAGTTTATTCACTTTTCTACCAGTCTGAAACGTCATTGGGGCCGAACACAGATCTCGCTTTAGGCTTAAGTTATAATGGATTAACTTATGATGCGACGGATTACCTTATTCCCGAACAGAGTGGCGTTAAAAAGTTTAAAGCTCAGGCGTCACCGCGTATTGCTTTGAGCCATCATGTTGGGGAAGCACTTTCTATTCACGGAAGTGTAAGTTCAGGCTTTTCACCTCCATCAGGGTCTGAGATAAAAAATGTAGATGGCTCGATCAATCGGGATTTGCAGGCAGAAAAAGCTGTTAACTATGAAATTAATGCAAAAGGTAATTTGTTAAAATCCAGACTCTCTTATGATCTGGCACTCTTTAAGATGGATATGAAAGGGGAATTGATTGCCCAGTCTGTTGAGCAAGGGATTACTGTTTACCACAATGCGGGTCGTACCAGTCACGGTGGTGTCGAACTAGCTTTATCATATCTGGCCATTCATCAGGATGATGGTAAAACGATTACTCTATTACGGCCTTATGCTGCCGTCACCTATTCTGACTTTCAATTTCAGGATTACAAAGTACTGGATGCTGACGGAGAAGTTAAGGTCGCTTACGACGGGAACGAACTCACGGGTATTGCTCCTTGGGTGATGAATGCCGGAATAAATGTGGAGAGTAAATACGGAATTTATTTCTCCGGAAATTATTTTTTTAACGACCGTCTCCCATTAAACGATGCCAATAGTGATTACAATCCATCATATCAAGTGATGAACGCCAAATTGGGCTTTAAAAAGCAGTTAGCAAAATCGTTCGCGTTAGATCTATATGCAGGTGTTAATAATTTAAGTGACGAACGATACAGTTCGATGAATGCGCTGAACGCAATTTCCTACGGGAATGGCGGAGCAGCTTATTTCAATCCCTCACCTGAACGGAATTTTTACGCTGGTCTTAATTTAAAATATTTATTTAACCTCTAGAAAAGATCGATCAAATGAAAAATATTCTCATAATATGTCTCCTTTTGTTTGTGTTTCAATCATGTACATACGTGCCCCCAAACAGGGAAGAAGAATCAACTCTTCTTTCCGCCGTCTCGAACAAGGCATCCTGCGTGTTTTTAACAACGGATGAAAAGAATAATCCGGTTATTAGCTGGGTCGAAACCGATAGCGCTGATAATCACTATTTCTATTTTGCTAATTGGATTGCGGAAGAAAAGAAATTCGGTTCCAGTAAATTGATTCCTATAGCTTCCAACACGAGTATTCATGAAGAAGGTATGCCCAAGATCGCATTTAAAGGTAATGGGACTATGATCGCCCTTTATGAAACCAATGTTCCAGTCGAAAACAGTCGTTTCGGATTGAGCGATTTGATCTACACACTTTCTCATGATAAGGGGGGTACCTGGACTGACCCGAAGCCCGTGCAAAGTAAAGAAAGCCTCGTGGGATCCCGGTCATTTGCCAATATCCTCCGCTTAGGAGATGGTGAAGTGGGTGTGTCCTGGTTGGACAGCGATCCGGTTCATTCAGACAAAGGTCGGCCGGTTAAATTTGCTAAAACCGAAGGCGGTGGCGGGTTCAGTGAAGCCGCGGTGCTTGAACCTTATGCTTGTCAATGTTGTCGGACAGCCATCAGCGATGATGGCGAAGGCAACATAAGCGTAGTTTATCGTGATATATTACCCGGTTCGGTCAGAGATATTTCTGTTAGTAAATCATCAAATTACGGTGATGCTTTTGAAGACCCCATCCCGTTCAGTAACGATCAATGGGTGGTAGAAGGCTGTCCCCATAACGGCCCCTCAGTGGTTAGTAAAGAAGGAACAAGCTACGTAGCATGGTATACCGGTTCTCAGCAGAATGGAGTCTTTTATGCGGAGCTTGACCAAAATAATCATATGTCAGCAAAGCGTTGCTTAGATGTAGACGGCCGTTTTGTGCAACTCTGTCTTGTGTCAGACGGTACGCGTGTAGCGGCTTTTAACAAAAATTACCAACAAGATGGTTCGATGTTCAGTAAGATCGTTTTAAACAAAATCAATGATCATGGAATCTTCCAAAAGGAAGTTACCCAGGAAAAGAGCCATGCTTCCTATCCGGTGATACAGGAATTGGATAATGAGAGTGTCTTGGTCGCCTGGTCAGATGACGGTAAAGTTTATTATACATCGGTCAACACAGCTGTAATTAGCGATCGCGCTGAAGAACCCCGTTCATTGGCATTGAATGTAGGGAGCGAAATCCACGTTGAATTATCATCAGAAACCGATCCGGTTTGTGGTATGCACATCGGCAGTAAAACGAAGATCCAGAACACCGTGGAACATAATGGAAAAAGGCTGGGCTTCTGTGGAGAGCTATGTAAAAAGCAATTTTTAGAGAAGAATAAGACTTCTATTTAATTTATAAGGATTCTCGAAATTAATTTCGAGAATCCTTATAATGTAGACTAAGCCATCCTCTTGTCACCTTCGTAAATGATCATCCAACAAACACCGAATTGATCGATAAAAGAAGCAAATTGTTCAGCAAAGAAAGATTCAGCTAATTCCATCTCAATCTTTTTTGCGTTTTCTGACAAAGAGCCGTAAAGTTCTTTTGCTTCATCGGCAGAATCAGTGTCCAGCATAATGTAACTGCGCGTCCCTTCTGTCGGGAGCTCACTGAACTGCTCGATGATATCCGACCCCATCAGCATAGTGTCATCATTGATATTGATAGCGGTATGCATGACCAAGTCGCCCGTACCTTCAGGAAGTTCCGGGTCGCCGGGCTCACTTGGCATATCACCATAGCGATGTATGCCCAGATTTTCAGTTTTAAATACTTTCTCGTAGAAACTGAATGCTTCAGCACAGTTCCCATTAAAGTTTAAATACGCATGAACTTTTGCCATAATTGAAAAGATTAAATTTAACAATGGGGTTCTTTTTTCTATTATAACATCTTCATTGAGCGATTGTTATGTTAATTTTATCTTAAATTTGGTTGTTAAATTTTAACGAATGAAGAATGATCGTTTCCTGTCTATTCAAGTAATTCGACTTTAAATATGATCAGCCAATCCGGTTTTTACCTTCCAAGGATATTTATTAACAAAAGACTGAATCAGCTGCATCATGTAGTGGTTTGATGGATAACGCGAGAGACTGTCACGGATATCACTTAGATCACGGAGATCCGTTTCATTTGAGATATAACCCATGCTGTGAAACTGACCGTTTTCAACCCAAATACAACTTTTTTCATCTTCATTACGACCTTTATCAATTATGGCGTAACAGTCTTCGTTATGCTGCAGGCTGGTCACAGCCTGCATGACCCTTTCGTTGTGTATATCAACAGAGCATGACGGTGCACCCTTTTCCTGGATTATACTTAATTGATAAGGGTGGTTTTGCAACCCAAATACACAAAGTTTCCGATCCAGATCAAAATCATGTATTAAGGTGTTGAGCTGAGTCACAGCGTCTATAGCACGATTATAGGATTGCAGGCAACTTTGCTGCTTAAGCTTTTTGCCTACAGCCAGTCGCAAGTAGCCATTTTGATCTTCATACGAGTAGAGTGCGAATTTAGGTTCAAAACGTTTAAGAGCACGATTGTAAAGGGGCCACAGTCGCTTTATTTCGATACATTCGAATAAAAAAGCCATAAGCTCCGTTCCGCAAACTTCATATGTAATAGAATAAATATCCCTCAGAAAATGCTGTCGCTGAGGGTTTGGCGTATTCCCAGTAAAATGAGACGCCACACGCTTTTTCAGATTTACAGCCTTTCCAACATAGATCGCTTTGCCCTGCCGGTTGCGAAAGTAATATACCCCTGGCCCGCTAGGCAGATCTTCAAAATATTTTCTTGGCAAGTTGGGTGGCAAGCGCTGCTCGGCAGATCGTGCTTTCAGCATCTCGCTGATAATGCCCTGATGATCCCACTCCAGTAATCTGCGAAATAGAATAGCTGTAGCATCAGCATCACCTCCAGCACGATGACGGTTATCGATTGGTAATTTGAGTGCGTCGCACAGCCTTCCAAGACTATAGGAGCGGAGGCCTGGTCTTATTTTTCTGGCCATGCGAACTGTGCAGAGCTTGTGGGCCGACCATTCCAGTCCCGCTTCCGAAAGATGATGGCGTATAAACGAATAATCAAAATTAACGTTATGCGCGACAAATACTTTGTTATCGAGTAGCTTATGTATTTCTTCAGCAACATCAGCAAAGGTAGGGCAACCGGCAACCATTGCATCGTCTATACCCGTCAATGCTTGAATGTGTAATGGAATAGGTTTCTGTGGATCAAGCAACTGCTCGAAACGCTGCGTAACCCGTTCACCATCATGAATTAATATGGCGATTTCAGTTATACCGCTGCCGCTAGCATAACCACCTGTGGTCTCTATATCCACAATCGCATATTCTATGTTTTCTTTTTTAGCCAAATGAGGCAATTTTAAAGGTTAAGAAAACAAAAATACTAAAATAGTTAGTGTGTCAAAAGGTCTTTTATAATTTTTTCTGATTCAAATTCAAGTAGAAGGTCTGACTAAAAGCTCCGTTAACAGCACAGTCCCACGCTTCTATACGAACCCATTTTCTTCCGGATAAATTAGGTCGGAATTCGAAGTTTTCTTCTCCAAACGCTTTCGTGTTCGTTAGATCGATTCGTTCGTGAAACACTTTTTCCCCATCCCCTGAAATAATTTCTACAAAATTCATCGGAAAAGTCCAGCTAAGCTTCAGGTCGATGTCAGCAGTCCCATCTGCATTCAAGCTCAGCGTTTCTCCCGAAAGTTTTCCATTGATTTTTAATTCATGCATAAGCACCTCCCCAGTAGTCGAAAAAAACTTCCCTTGCTGCATGGCGTCGACAACTTCTTGCCAACCGTCCTGAAAACGGGGTATGCGGTCGAGCATGAGGTAATTGACGTTCATGTGTGCATACATCTCATTCTCTTGTGTTACCGTAAATAGATCGGCTTCAGCGATGACGGTCTTTTTTTCGCCCCAATTATTCATGTCGTCCATCAAATCAAGTACTCTTAAACCTAACCGTTGTTCAGAAAGATCAGCGGGCATCGCTTTCCAGGCAGCACCCATAAAACGGTCTGATTTAAAAAAATCTTCGTGATTGTATATATCGGGTGTGTTTACTGATCCTTTCGTTCGTGCGTGAGCGGTCCATGCCAGACCCCGCTCGTCTTCAAGTAGCCTGAGCATATCCTCTTTATTGCCGATGTGGTATACCTTACCAAACCCGGGTTTGTCTTCAACAAATGGAACCCCGTCGCCGCGCGACATAATCCAGTACACAGGCGTTGGAAATATCTGCATCCAATGGCCTCCAAAAAACTCATTGGGTTCTTCTCCCGGTATGAGCAGAAATTCTTCGTCCGACAGACGTTCGGATTGCTCAAAAAGTGCTTTTAGTTCTCTGAGGCGAAGAGAATCAGGGCCTTTGGGATGAGCCGTATAATGAAATTCGCCAAGATGTACCATATCCACGCCCAAACGTTTAAAGACATCAATAAACTCCGGTTTTTCAGGAATAGGTTTTCCGGCGAGCACGACGTTCATAATAAACTCATTATGAAAATGACTGGACATCGTTTTAAAACCCGGTATTTTTGGATAACGATCAGCATTTGTAAACTTTTTCACAGCTTCCATTGCTTCCACATCACCAATTTCATCAATGAGACAGAAAAAATTTAATCTTTGACTGGTGTTAGGAGGAGCGTTAAACCAGGGCACAAAACGATGGTCGCCTTCCAACTCCTGTCGGATCCCAATACCATAACCATCTAGTAAGTCTCTGTACTTGTCACCATGCCAGACGAACTTCAAGTTAAAAGCTTCATCAAGCGGATAGAAATATTGATGAGGCGCAGGGAAAAGTGCCAGGGCACCTTCTTTAGCTTTGGCGATTATTGTACGGTATTTGACGGCAAGGTTTTTAGCCGGATCGGAATAGTTTACCGGTTTTGACTCTAACCGGTCAGACGTTGTTGTCCAAGAAATATCCGTCCATTTCTCTGTATTGCTAATTAAACCTGCATCATAAACGATCGCTGCTGCATCAGAAGAGGTTGACATCACTGCCGCCACGTTAAAGAGTGGACTTCCATGATAAAAGGTAATTTCCAGGTTTCCAGAGAAGCGTTCTGCAGACAGCGTGCCGATCGTTACGATCGTGCGGCTGCCAACGGATTTAACAGCAATACTGTCTTTTTCAAGTTTAACCGGAAATGTCTCATAAGGTCTTGTCGGAACTCTATCAAAAAAGATATTCCATCGGTTTTGGGAAAGAAGGTCACGTTTACCAATCGTCAGCAAAAAAGCAGCATCCAGATCCTCGGAGATCGTATGAAATGCCTTATTCTGTCCTATGGCAATGGTTTTGAAAAGAGGCTTTGCGGGAGACAAATCAAACTGTACTTTTCCAAATGTTTGTTCGTCAATCGGCCACGTAACCTCCACCATATTATCTTGTTGGCTAACCGTCGATTCTGCTCGACTCTTTTCTACGCCAATAAAAAGCATGACGATAAGTATAAGGGATCTAAATATCATAAAAGAGGTTTTTATCAATAAAATGCGTTTCGAATATAAGAAAAACTGTTGCTTAAATACTATCTTTAGGAAGTAAAAATACCACTATTGAGAACGATAACTGAAAATCGTACAAACCACGAAGATGAACAATAAAAATAACGAACGAGTTTACAAAATGTCCTTTGCGGGTGTTTACCCACATTACATTACTAAAGTAGAGAAAAAGGGACGTACGAAAGATGAAGTGAACGAGGTTATCTTTTGGCTGACAGGTTATAATGAAAAAGACCTGCAAGAGCTTATTGATAATAAAACGAATTTTGAAGATTTCTTTGGCAAGGCTCCGAAGATTAATCCCAACGTCTCGAAGATAACAGGCGTAATCTGCGGTTATCGTATAGAGGAAATCGAGGAGCCGCTCATGCAAAAAATTCGCTATCTTGATAAGCTGATTGACGAATTGGCGAAGGGTAAAGCGATGGAAAAGATTTTGCGTTCTTAAGTTGCTTCTCTGTGAGATGTCGATTATGGATAATGACGTAGTGGACTAAAAACTTGGTTAAGATGAAAGTGGATTCAAGATGGAATGCGTCCGCATTTCATCCGCATTTTCGCCAACAAAATGCGGATTTGATGTGCTGGGAATTCTCTTTGTTTCCAACTCGATTTGGAAGATGTTATCAACAGCATTCGGATCGGGGATAGATTAATGTAGAAATAATTTTATTTCTCGGGTAAGCTTTCTTATATTTAGTTTAATAATAACCATTTATAACGAGAACCTAATCAATTCTCATGACTATTGAGCAAACAAACTAAAACCTAAGCTGAAACGAACTATCTTATGAATCAATTCAACGCTTTTTTTAAAGGCTGTATATTTTGTTTAATGATTATCGGGTGCCTACCCGTATTTTCTCAAGACTTAGGAGGCGGCTTTGTCGACCATGGCGTGGCATCTCCAATTTCCAACCATCGAGGTACGGTGGCGACAGTCGACGGTGACGGGCGAAACGTGGTACTTGTTTGGCTTTTTGATCATCGTGGCGGTTATGCGTTGCTCATGGTTGACGCAGAAACAGGTGAAAGCGAAGAGTTTACGATACCTTTCCCACCCAACAAGGACACGCCTTATTCATCTATACTTTCAAAAGACAATAAGCTTTATACGCTCTTTAACGGACATTTCGTCGAATTTGACCCTGAGAAAAGGGCGTTTACATTTCATCAGGCCGTTAGCCGACAGATGGCGATGGGAATGACTGAGGACGATCAAGGGAATATTTGGGCAATAACCTATCCGAGTAGCGGTGTAGTTTCATTTAATCCGCAAACTCGTGAATTGACTGACTACGGGTACGTATACAAAGAGAATTGGGCACAGTATCAGCGCTATGTTGCATCCGATGATGCTGGTTGGATTTACTTTGGATTGGGGAATACGGCTAGTCAGATTGTCGCTTTTGATCCCTCAACCGCGAAAGCTCAAGCGGTATTGATACCAGATGAGCGTGAGCGAGGTAGCGCTTTTGTTTACCGAAACGAGAATGGAAAAGTATATGGTCAGGCTCTTCGAGACGATAGTTTAGAATGGTATGAACTGTATAGAGGACAGGCTAAAAAGATCGGTACAGGTCATGCAATGGATGCTAAATCTTACATAACAGGAAGTCAGACTCTTTTTCACAGACACTTTCCGGATGGCAAGATTCTCAAAGAATGTAATCTGACAACAAGACGTTTGGTAGTTGAAGACCCGAAGGCGAAAACGAAGAAAGAGTTAAGCTTCGATTACACAAGTGAGGGTGCCTGGGTTATGGGCATTGGTGTTTCCCCCGATAATAAAATAAGTGGAGGTACGTCTTTCCCGATGCGTTTTTTTAGTTATGACCCCGTTCAGGATCGTTGGGAGAATAAGGCAGCGCCTGGCCAGTTTAACGCTTTGACCCGTCAGGATGATGCTTTCTTTTTTGGGGTATATCCGGGGGGCTCTTTAATCGAGTGGCGTGATGGAAAACCCGTACACTTTATTAAAACAACTCCGGTTATTCATCGTCCGCATCGGCTGCTAGCTTACCCCGACGGGAAGACTCTAATTTTAGGAGGTACACCTGAATATGGATATACGGGAGGCGGCTTGCTTTTCTGGGATCGGGAAAAGGAAACAAGTGTTTTGTTGAAAGATTCGAGCATCGTTCTGGACCAGTCGACCATGAGCCTCGTAGCACTTCCAAAAGGGAAGATTTTAGGAGGGACAACGACGGCGCCGGGTACAGGCGGCGAGAAAAAAGCGAAAGTGGCGGAACTCTATATAATGGATATAGAGAACCAAGAAATGAAATGGAATCAGGTGGTTTTACCCGGTGTGCAGTCATATACAGATATGTGTCACGCGCCAAATGGGTTGATATACGGTTTGGCAGATAGGAAAATATTCTTTGTTTTTGATCCTGAACGCAAAGAGCTTGTCCACCAATATGATCTGACTGCCGAGTTTGGTATCACTGCTGGGGAACAATCTCCACGTATTTTTGTCCACGGAGAAGAAGGGGAAACCTATCTTCTTTTGCGAAAAGGTATTGCTCAGATTAATCCGCAAAACTATCAGATTAATTTACTGGCTGAGTCTCCCATACCCATTGATGCGGGGGGCGATTATCTGACGGGACGGATTTACTTCGTCGGCGGATCTCATATTTACAGTTACCAACTCAAACCATCGAAATAATTACGAATATTAAATAAGTTAAGAATGAATAAGCTATATCCGCTATTGATTATCGTTTCCCTTCTTGGTATTTCAGTATCTAAAACAGTTGCTCAGTCTGATTGGCCTTTTTACTCCAGTATTGAGAACTTTAAGAAGCAAGACAGTGTTTCCTTCCCCAAAAAGGGAAGTGTTTTATTTATCGGTAGCTCGTCTATTGCCCGTTGGGATGATTTAGAAGAGTCGTTTTCAGGGTATCCCATTATTCAACGGGGCTTTGGAGGAAGTGAATTTAAAGATATCTTGCATTACGCGAAGGATATTATTTTTCCCTATCAGCCAAAGGCTATTTTCTTATATGCTGGTGAAAATGATCTGGTAAAAGGCAGTAACGTAGATGAAATATACAAGACTTTTATTGAGCTATATAGTCAGATCCGGAAGGAATTGCCTGAATCAGATGTATATGTAATCTCTACTAAACCAAGTGAAAGATGGCTTGATTATCAGGATGAAACCGTAGCATTAAATAGTCGGCTTGAAGCATTGAGTAAAAAAGAAGGGCCGAAACTTCAGTATATTGACATCTATAGCGGAATGGTCGACGAAAAAGGGCGTCCGAATCCGGAGCTTTATGTGTCAGATAAGTTGCACCTATCGCCTAAAGGTTATGCGGTATGGGTAGAAGCTCTTAAGAATCAGGCATCCATATTTAGCAAGCCTTTTGGACGACGGGCTGCTAAACCCTTAAATATCCCTCCTTTCATAGAAAAAGAAGCTCGTAGTCCGCAATATCCCCTCAAGACAGGGCGGACGATATATTCCGATGCAGAACTTGCTGTGGCGACGGCCGCCATTGAGCGGTATCCTGAAGCTAAGAAAGTGAAGCAAAACTTAATTAAAGCTGCCGATGCATGGCTGGATCGTTCTGATGAGGATCTCCGTGATTTGTTAGCGGATGCTCGGGTGCCGCGTTCTTTTGATTTGAGCCCCAAAGGTTGTCCGGAGCACGGTGAAGAGGTATTTAAAAAAGGTGCCTACCCATGGATACTTGACCTCTCGCAGCCTTTTAAGGTTAAATGCCCAATAGGTGGAGAAGTGTACCCGTCAAACGATTACGAAAGTTATTATTTAAGCGATTTTGAAGAGAAGAAAGATTGGGATACTCAATATGTTGATGATGGTTGGGGCTGGGTATCCCCGGAAGGTGAACGCTATTGGTTTGTAGCCTATGCTAATCACTGGATATGGCACGGACATGTGAACGGTGGAATTTTAAATTTAGCAAGGGCCTATTTGTTGACTGGCGATAAGCGTTATGCTCATAAAGCGGCGGTTATGTTGTATCGCTTGGCTGAGGTTTATCCGGAGATGGATTATGCTAATCAATCGCGTTATGGACTGATGAGCAAAGCTGAGAACCGGGATTATCGGGGAAAAGTAGTGAACGCAATTTGGGAAACCGGTTTTATACGTAATGCCGCTGAAGCTTACGATGCGATTTGGGATAGTATTGATGATGATCAAGTTCTGCAGCAGCTTTATGGTAAGGATGGAAAGGGAATCAGATCATTTATCGAAGCGAATCTGCTAGAAGAGGCGGTGGATGCCTATGCTGAAAGAAAGATTTTAGGAAACTTTGGAATGCATCAGTCTGCTCTACTATATACTCTATTGGCACGCCAGCATATGGATACCGAAAAATATATCCATTTAATCGTTGATGAGCCTGGCGATAGTCGTGGTTATACTGGATTGCGTTACGCGCTTTATAACAGCATTTTCAGAGACGGCCAGGCTTTCGAGTCTCCCGGTTATAATCTGCTTTGGGTGTCCAAGTTTGCAGATCTGAGTGAGTTACTGAAAAAGGGGGGTATTGACCTTTATAAAGACCCGCGACTGAAGCGTGTTTTTGACGGCCCTCTGGAGGTGGTTGCCGCAGGCAAATATACGGTGGATTGGGGAGATACGGGAAACACGATTGGAGATGCGCTCGGGCGAAACCCTAATGTATATCAGGAAGCTTATAATGTTTATAAAGATCCTCGTTATCTCGACTGGCTGGCCAGTGCAGATCGGGTCGGTGGTAACGCCTATTCGGGTTTTAATTCGCTGTTTCGTGATATTTTGCCCGAAAATCCTGTGCTTGCAGACAATAGAGCCGTTGCTCCTCAAAAAAGTCGTCTGTTGGCTGGCTACGGTCTGGGAATATTAAACGATAAGAAAGATGAAACGGCTCTCGCTTTTACCTATGGGATGCATTTTGCTCACTACCATTGGGATTTTCTAAACTTTGAGCTTTTTGCCAATGGTCAGAAGATGATGCCGGATTTGGGCTATCCAGATGCGATGAACGCATATGTGCAGGAAGTCTATACATGGTCAAATAACACAGTCAACCATAATACGGTCGTTGTTGACGCTAGTAAACAAAATACGAATCGGCCCGGCGTTTTACATAATTTTGCCGATGGCGAATTCGCCAGGACGATGGACGCCTCGTCACCAGCCTATTCCCAAACGTCTCAATATAGACGTAACCTGACGATGGTGGATGTAGGAAATGGTCAAAGTTATGTTGTTGATTTCTTCCGGGTAGCGGGCGGGAAGCAACACGACTACATACTTCATGGTCCACCGGGCTCTGTTTCATTGCAAGAAGGGATTTTGGGTGATAAGCAACCCGGCACACTTGCCGGGCCTAATGTAGCTGTTGGTGAAATTTACGACAATGCTAAGCTGGCAGCCGAAGATTACTCCGGAGGCTATACCGGCTATCGAGGGTCAGGCTTTCAGTATTTATTTAATGTTCAAAGTTTAGACGGTGAACAACCTATTGTTCAGTATCATCATAAACGTGACGACGCTGCGCGCCTGCGAATCCATTTATTAGGCTTGGGAGCACAAGATGTTTACATGGCCGATGCATTTGATAAGCCACGCGCGAAAGATCATTTGATCAAATATTTAATTTCAAGAAGAAAAGGAGGCGGTTCAGATACACTGAAAAGTACTTTTGTTAGTGTTATGGAGCCCTATCAGACAAATGCGTATATCGAGTCGGCTAAAGTTGTCCATTTGAAAGAAGGTGAAGGGATAGCTGTGGAAATAGAGCGTGCAGATGAAAGAGATATCGTTATTAACGATATTCATAATAGCAAGAAAACGATGGATCTTTATGCTATCGAAACGGATGCAAATACAGCAGTCGTTACAATAGACAAAAATGACGTTTTAAGACGTGTGTTTATTAGCAATGGAACGTATTTAACTTACAAGGGTAAAAAATTTGTAGCTGATCCGATAGAAGGTATCGTAACTGATTTCGATGTCAATACAAACGAAATTACTGTAAAAATAGAAAGGGGCAAAAAAAGGGGATCGTATAATAATCCAAGCACAGCCGTTCATTTTAGCAATGCCTATCAAACTGTGGTGCATCCTATCAAAGATATTTCAGAACGTCGTAAGGTTTGGAAGATCAAAACTACGGACGACCTGTTGACTGGTGTTGCGCGTTTGGATAAGGTAGAGGACAAGGTTGCTGTCAGCAGTACCTATCTGCCTTTTTCATGGTTTTATAATGGAGTGACTCTCCTGGATGATAATAAGATTCCGGTAGCCAAAGTAGAAAAGGTAGAAGGAGGGAAAATTGTCATGGCCGAAGAGCCTGCACGCAAAATTGCTGCAGGCGATGATGTATGGTTTTCGACCGTAGGTGTAGGCGACCGGGTGACAATTAAACCTGCTCTGTCGTGGACGGTTGATTAGACGCGAGTTTGCTGTTTCGATATCCATAGAGGAAATAGATTGCCAAACCTAATATCATCCATACCATAAACCATTTCCAGCTCACCAGTGGGATCTCGATCATCATGTAAGAACACATCAGAACGCCCATAATTGGTATAACTGAATAGTTGCGAACGAAGGTCATGATTGATATAAAGAACGCGAAAATGAGGAAAATGATAAACAAAACTTCCTGTGTATTACCGAGGTTAAACTCAGTAAATGCAGCCACAGTACGATTTCTGAATATATAGACAAAAAGCAGGAAAAGGGCAGGTATAATCCATTTTCCGTTCAGATAAGGCAAGTTGAATTTGCCTTTTTCCTTGATTTTTGGTGGTAGAAATAAAACTCCTCCTGAAACTAAAATAAATGCAAACAAAGTTCCGATACTTGTCAGGTCGGTAACTAGATCACTCTCAATAAACAATGCGCCGATACCCACGATAACACCGGTTATTAGCGTTGCGAACGAAGGTGTTTGGTACTTGGGGTGGACTTTCTGAAACCGTTTCGGCAATAGACCGTCACGGCTCATTGACATCCAGATCCTAGGCTGTCCAATCTGAAATACCAACAGAACCGAGGTGGTAGCTACAACGGCGCTTATAGAAACTATCTTTTCAATCCACGGCGCGCGTTCTTCGAATACGAAAGCTAAAGGGTCGCTTACGTTGTTGAAATGTGAGTAATGTTCGATGCCGGTTAAGGTTAGTGCAATTAAGATATATAAGCCGGTACAAATTAAGAGTGAATAGATCATTCCCCGTGGCATATCGCGTTGCGGATCTTTTGTTTCTTCGGCCATTGTGGATATTGCATCGAAACCGATATAAGCATAGAAAACAGCAGAAACGCCTTTTAAAACACCTTCAAACCCATTTGGAAGAAACGGTCGCCAATTATTTGTATCAACGAAGAAAGCTCCGGCAACGATGACGAACAAAATTACAGCCACTTTGAAATAAACCATAAAGTTGGCTGTGCGTTTACTTTCTTTTATTCCGATATATGCGAGCCAGGTGACTAATGCGACAATAATAAAAGCCGGAAGATTGAAAAATATCTTCGTATCGCCGAGCATCGGCGCGCTGTTATAAGCATGGATTGCAAACTCGTATGCTTGAACCTGTTTAGCCGACAATTCTACTCCGGAAGAAAGCATGGCGGTTGATTCTAAAAATGCATTCTTGGCTGTCATCGGGTCGATAATCATCCAGTCTGGGAGGTGGATATTAAACAAGTGTACCAAGAGGTTATTGAAATAACTACTCCAAGAAATCGCAACGACAATGTTGCCGATAGAGTATTCTAGGATAAGCGCCCACCCGATAATCCACGCGGCGAGTTCGCCGAAAGCTACGTATGAATAGGTGTAGGCACTTCCGGAAACCGGGATACGGCTGGCAAATTCTGCATAACACAAGGCTGTGAATCCGCAGGTGATTGCTGTAATAATGAATAAGGTCGAAACCCCCGGTCCACCATTATAAGCAGCGGAGCCTATTGTGGAAAAAATACCGGCACCAACTACGGCCGCTATTCCCATAAATGTCAAATCTTTGACAGATAATACTTTTTTAAGAGGGTTAGCATCTGCTTCTTTTTCTCGGATGAGTCTTTCAATGGATTTTTTTCGAAATAAATTTTTAAACATGTATGTGTTGAAGGTTTCGAAAAATGAAAGTAGGTATTTTTTTATAGAATGGTGAATTTTTAGAAAAAAGCAAGTTTGATAATATTGCTTTCCATAACATGTACTTTTTAATTCAGATGATTAGCAATAAGTATAAGTCACATGTTTTATCGAAAATAATTTAACATCTCTAGTTTGCTATAAGCAGCTTTTTATTTTTACAAAGGTGAAATCTCTTTAGCGATTCCGTTTTTGTCGAAAACCTGAATAGAAGGATTGCCCAAGCTATCTACAATAATGCTTATCTTTGGTTTCTCATCCGGACCATTGATGATCAAACCTGCATTACCGTTTTCAGTTGTCAGTTTCATTCGTGATATATTGCTGCCAGGTTTGCCAGATAAATCTTTATCGTTGATCAATATCCCGGCTCTAAAATTGTCACCGTTGAGATCTTCTTGGGTTAGAAGCCCAATTGCGTCTGCATTGGCATAGTCAAAAGCGATGGCACGTACCCCTGTTTCATTTATTTTGGAAATGGCGATACCTCCCGTTTCATCTCCTTTTTCGTCGTAAAATATAATGCCCGCAGGAGCATTCATTCTTTTGTATTCTTTCCCTGCGATAACCGGGTCGGGCATCAGTTCTTCGTTTGATATGACAAGGCGGTTACGCCCATCTTCATCTACGATATTGATGCGCTTGACTGATATTTCTTCAAAAGAAGTTAAGATCGCATTATTTGAAGTGAAGGAATAGATTAACAGGAGTGTAGTAGCAACTACATAGATCACCATAAATACTTGGAAGAAGTTTTTTTTCATTGATGTGAGTTTAGGTTTAGATCGTTTGATTTTCATTTTTAAAGATAAAAAATATTGTCAGAAAATATACTCAGTTGCTTTTTATCCACGCTGAAGAAGGGTATCATCATTAATCAAAATAAGTGATAACTTACTTTGTTAGTATAATCTAACTTATTAGATTTGTATAATCTAATAATGTAAATAAGGAATAAAATAAATGAAAGGATTTAAAGCACTTTTTACTGTATTTTTTACGTTTATCGGTTTTGTAGCTTACACTCAAACAGGCAAATTATCGGGTCAGATATCGGATAGCGAAGGCACGAGGATTTCCAAAAATTTTGTTCTTAAAGGTGACACGAATGAATTAGAACAGGTTGTTATTTCGGGTACAATGAAAGAAGTTTCTAAACTTGAAAGTCCGATTCCGGTGGAAGTCTACACCTCCAAATTTTTTAAAGCGAACCCTACACCTTCTCTTTTTGATGCATTACAAAATATTAATGGTGTCCGTCCACAATTGAATTGCAATGTATGTAACACGGGTGATATCCACATAAATGGTCTGGAGGGTCCCTATACAATGATATTGATTGACGGAACACCTATTGTAAGTGGTCTGTCCACCGTATACGGACTAAGTGGAATTCCTCAGTCGCTAATTGATCGCATTGAGATTGTGAAGGGGCCGGCCTCTACATTATATGGCAGTGAAGCCGTCGGCGGATTGATCAACATCATTACCAAAAGACCAGGTACGACACCCATTGTTTCAGCTGATGTTTTTGGCACCACTTGGGCGGAGCTCAATGCCGATCTGGGTGCTAAGTTTAGTGTCGGCAAAAGAGCACAATCCTTGGTAGGCCTTAACTATTTTAACTACAATAACCCAATCGACAATAACAACGATAACTTTACGGATGTTACACTTCAAAACCGAGTTTCAATATTTAACAAATGGAGTTTTGATAGAAGCGATAACCGGATATTTACCTTAGTAGGACGGTATATTTATGAGGATCGCTGGGGCGGCGAAATGGATTGGGAAAGAAAATACAGAGGGGGAGATGAAGTTTATGGTGAAAGTATTTATACTAAGCGTTGGGAGTTGTTTGGAACCTACCAATTACCAGTTAGCGAACGCATCTTGTTCCAGTTCAGTGCCAACGGTCATGACCAGAATTCAATGTACGGAGACAGTCCTTATATAGCCGATCAGAAGATCGCTTTTGGACAATTAACCTGGTTTAAGACCCTCGGGAAACATGCCCTGTTAACAGGTCTTGCCTACCGCTATACCTATTACGATGACAATACCCCCGCAACGGCAAGTGCCGATGATTTGGACAAAAACAAGGCAACTCATACCAACCTTCCGGGAGTCTTTATTCAGGATGAAATCACGTTGAATGAGAACAATAAACTTCTGCTGGGAATGCGTTATGACTACAATTCGCTTCATGGTAGTATTCTTACGCCGCGTGTTAATTATAAATGGAGCTCTGCAAATAAGGACAACGTATTACGATTAAGTTTTGGTAACGGTTACCGGGTTGCTAATGTGTTTACCGAAGATCATGCGGCATTGACCGGCGCACGTGAAGTTATGTTTATTGATGATCTGAAGCCGGAAACTTCCTGGAATGGCAATCTTAATTTTGTGAAAAAGATATATGCAGGAAACACCTTTATCGGATTGGATGCAACAGCTTTTTATACCTATTTTGATAACAAGATCATCGCAGATTACGATACTGATCCGAATAAGATTATTTATGATAATTTAGATGGACATGCTGTGTCTCAGGGTGTTTCATTGAACATCGATATTGCTTTTCTCAATGGTTTGAAAATAATGGCTGGCGCGACAGCGATGGATGTCTATAGCAAAGAAGATGGTGAAATAATAAGACAGTTGTTCACAGAAAAGTTTACCGGAACATGGAATATAGGTTACACATTCCGTAAAAGTGGTCTTACATTAGATTACACAGGTAACCTGTACGGGCCGATGCGTTTGCCGTTGTTGAGCTCTACCGACCCACGGAGTGAATATTCTCCTTGGCGGAGCATTCAGAATATCCAATTAACTAAGAAATTGAAAGAAGGTATCGAGATATACGGAGGCGTCAAAAACCTACTCAACTGGACACCGAATAAAGGTAATCCCTTTATTATCGCCAGAGCTCATGACCCATTTGACAAGAACGTACAGTTTGATTCAAGTGGGCAGGCGATGGTGACACCGGACAATCCTTATGCGCTGACGTTTGATCCATCGTACGTATATGGTCCGAATCAGGGAATTCGAGGGTTTTTAGGGTTACGTTATAATCTATACTAATTCAATGAATTATTCAATGAAGAGACTGGGTTTGGTTTTTATAATGGTTTTCCTTCTGGGTAGTATCGCTACTGCCCAGAGGAAAACTTTTGCCATTGAAGATGTCGATAGCCTGATGCAAACAGAACGGAAGCCGTATATCCAAAGCATACCCAGGTTATTCACTTCCTCATTTAATCCAGATATTTTCAACTCCATTTCCTGTTCATATTTGCGGTGTATCAGCCGTATCAACCAAAAGCAAATTCCCGTGATAATAATGACCAATAATAACGTACCTACCCAAAATTTTTGATACAAATTGTCTAACTGCATTTGGATGACGTTTATGTTAGCGTGGCTTGCCAACATCCATTCTGTTCCCCTTACTGGATAAACACTTACAATTTCAGAGCCCCGGTTGGCACTCTTTCGAAACGTTCTGATACCTGATTTGATTGCCCATCGTTGAGAAGTTTCTGAAAGCTTTGTTTTTTGTCTGAACCGGAGAAGGTAGAATTCCCGGCATCTATTCTAGTGCCTATCAAAGATGGATTGGGGTGGCACAGTTCTATTCCTTCCGTATTGTACATGCACACAAATTCACTTTGAACGTCTGTAGGCTTTTACAGTTTATAAAACCCAAAGAACCGGAATATATGCCTGTAGGTAATCTAACAGGCGTACCTGACGAAGTAAATTCCATCATCCGAAAATCATGCTTTAATTGTCATTCCACAGAAACAAACCTGGAATGGTATGACAAATTTACCCCTGTCAATTTTTTCGTTTATGAGCACATCCGGGAAGGGCGTAAAGCAATGGATTATTTTTCGAAGTGAGATTCGCTAGCACCTACACAACAAAATGCAAAACTTTACTATTCACTCAATAAAATTCTGGCAGGGGACCGTTCTATATCGCAACGATCTTGCTTATAATTATGCCAAAACAAGTGACGAGGGCAACTATCCGACGGGCTCGGTATTATATCTTGTAATCTGGCGGTTACAGGAGGATGAGCAGTGGTTAGGAGCCAATATTCCCGGGAAAGTTAAAAAGATGAACGGACTGTGTTTTTGGATGATGATTCTGTCTAGAAACTAGCCGTCCCAGTCTTGTATAGGACTTGTTTTACATATCCTCGTGGTGGCCGGTCGGTGGTTTCGGTATGGACATACTCAAACAGCTGTTCGAGTATGTCCATACCGAAACCACCCAAGAGGTACGAAAGCGACATACAAACGAAGGAGTGTAAGCTTCCCTTAAAACCGTTCTGAAACCGGATAATGCTTATATTTCTTATAAAACCCTTCCAATGTGAAACGAAGCGATGTCTTGGGAAGGTATTGTGTTCCTATAACGTAATGGGTGGATTGTGTGTAGTCCATTTGCTTATTAATGAACCTTTGATTCCTATCTTGGTAGCCCAAAGCGGTGTAGGTTGGGATTTTGAAATAAGTTCCAATGGATCCGGTTAAGTCGATCTGCTTGTTTATATGGTAAGCGAGAGATAAGCGTGGAGAAAGAGTCTTTAAAGGATTTTTACCGTGATCGGTAAAGGAGTTCATATCGGTGCGAACTCCCGCAGAAACGAGGATGTTTTCGTTAAACAGGTTTTTTGAAGCCTGCAAAAATGCACCATACTTCCAGAAATTGATATCACTTTTAAAAGATAGGCTGGTTTCGGGTCCAGTCTTCAAGAAGACGTCTCCAAAGTAACTTACATTTTGGATAGAGAGACCCCCGCTGAGCTTCCAATCGTTTATAAATTTATTGATGTTCCAACGAAATTTATTTTCTATTTCATATGAATTGATTGCGGAGGTGCGTTGACTTTCGATACGGTTCTGGTCTTCATATTTGTCGATACCGTTTTCGTACCGATTCCTACTGATAATGAAGTTAATATAGCCGTCTTCGATTTGCTGACTTAAATTGAAACCCACGGTATAGTTCCACTGGTTTATATAGGGTGATGATCTTAACACGTAGATGTTTTCTGCACTGGCTTCCTTGGTAGGGGCAAAGCTAAAATTATCAATACCGCCGAGACCGATGGATGTTAACGTCAGTTTGTTGTTAAACTTGTGGGTGACTTTATATTGGAAATCGTAGAAATTAGGACGGATTGGGAGGTCTATCAGTTTAAATAAAAGCCCTAAATATGATTTTCTTCCCGAAGCCAAAAAGGTGGTTCGTTCGGAAATCGGGCCTTCTAATGTTAGAACGGATTCAGTAGCACTTACCCGAATGTTGCCTGACAAACGTTCGGGGTTTCCATCCCGCTGCTTGATTACGAATGTTGATGCTAAGGCATTGTCGTACCGGGCATCAAAGGCTGAGGAGGTTAGTTTTAGCTTTCGATAAAGGACACGTTAAGCATGCCTTGGGCACCACCGGAACTGCCTTGTGTCTGGAAGTGATTCAGTATCGGTATCTCTATTCCATCTAGGTAATAAACATTCTCATCGGGTGCGCCCCCGCGGATAATAATATCGTTTCTGTCTCCGGTGCCATTACTTACGCCCACACCGGGCAGAGTTTGAACAACCTTGGAAACATCAAAGTTTCCGCCAGGACTGCTTTTGATTTCTTCCGAAGTAAGCTGTTGAAGAATGCTGCCGATAATGACACTATTTTTTTGTGCAAAGCTACTGAGCGGAAATAATATAATCAATCAATAAGCCTTTATGTGCTTCATTCTTCGAAACATTAACAAAAGCGCAAATTAAATAAAACTATTTAAGTATAAAAATATACTTTTTTTTAAATATTTGATATATTTGTATTCTAAAAATAAACTGAAGTGAAATACGATATTCTAAAAAATGTTGTCGATCTGCTTGAAGAATTTGAAGCGGAGAATTTATTAGAAAAAACATATCCTAATGATATCGAAGGTTTTAAAAAGTGGATAACTGTTAATTATAAGAACGATAATATAATTGAGCCTAATTGGGAAGGAAAGGAAAACGGGCGAAGTGCGGAAAGCGTAATCAATACATTAATTGTCCATATGAACAGATATGCCAAAAGTTACTCCAAATCGGCCATTTTCGGTTCAGACTTCTCTTCGCAGGAAGACTTCATTTACCTCATTAATCTAAAAGCATTTGGCGAAATGACCAAGATGGATTTGATAAAAAAGAATGTACACGAAAAACCTGCCGGGATGCAAATTATCAACCGTTTGATTGCGCAAGGCTGGGTTAATCAAACTGATTCTGAAGTCGATAAAAGGAGCAAGGTTTTGAAAATCAGCAATAAAGGTCTTGAAGCTTTAGAAAATCAAATGGACAAAATCAGAAAAGCAACCGAAATCGTTACAGGAAATTTAACGCGAAACGAAAAGATGGAATTGATCCGATTGCTTAATAAACTCAACGATTTTCATCAAACGATCTATGATAAAAATATCGGACCCGAATTCTTATTGAGCGAAATATTAAACGACAAAAAGCGATGAAGAATAGAATAGCCATTATCGGTTCCGGTTTCTCGGGTTTATCTGCAAGCGCATACCTAGCAAAAGCGGGTAATGAAGTCCACGTATTTGAAAAACACGACCAGGCAGGAGGGAGAGCAAGACAGTTTACTAGCGGACAAGGTTACGTTTTTGACATGGGGCCGAGCTGGTATTGGATGTCTGATATTATGGAAAGTTTTTTTGCGGATTTCGGCTACAAAACGTCTGACTTCTTCGAGTTGATTTCGTTAAATCCGCAGTTTGAAGTGGTTTTTTCAGAAGAGAAAATTAGTGTGCCTGAAAGTTTAGGCGAGCTGAAAATTTTGTTTGAGCAAATCGAAAAAGGCGCAGGTCTGCAATTAGAGAAGTTTATGCAATCGGCCAAGTTCAAGTATGAGGTTGGGATGAAGGATTTTGTGAATAAGCCTTGCCATAATTGGTCCGAATTTATTTCTCCGAAAATAGCCAAAAGTGCAATGAAATTGGATTTGCTGACGAACTTCAGAGCTTATGTTGCCAAACACTTTAAGAATGAAAAGTTAAGGACATTGATGGAGTTTCCTGTAATTTTTCTGGGTGCTTCCCCAAACAACATTCCGGCATTGTACAGTTTGATGAATTACGGGGGATATGCTATGGGAACACATTATCCGAAAGGGGGCTTTTATCAATTGGTGCTGGCAATGAAAAAAGTAGCCGAGGACCAGGGTGCAACTTTTCATTTTAATAAAACCGTTGAAAGCATAAATACACAAAATGGCACAGTAAGGTCTTTAACTATCCATGGCGAAACCTATGAATTTGATACTGTAATTGCTTCTTCGGATTATCATCACACAGAAACACTTTTAGACAAAGAATATAGAAATTATTCTGAAGCATATTGGCAAAACAGAACATTTGCACCGTCAAGTTTGATCTATTATTTAGGTGTAAATCAACCCATCCCCAACCTAAAGCACCATACACTTTTCTTCGAGAATGATCTGGACGAACATCTCGATTGCATTTATGGCGAGAAAAAATGGCCTGGGAAACCATTATTTTATGTTTGTTGTCCGTCAAAAACAGATGATGCCATTGCACCCAAAGGCAAGGAAAACCTGTTTTTATTAATGCCTTTGGCTATCGGGATAAAGGACGCAGAACCCGTACGGGAAAAATATTTAGCAGAAATGCTTTCAAGGATCGAAAGACATACAGGTATAATCGATCTGCAATCAAAAATTGAATATAAAAGGAGCTATTGCATCAGCGATTTTATTTCAGATTACAATGCCTATGATGGCAATGCTTACGGACTGGCAAATACACTCGGTCAAACTGCGGTTTTGAAACCTAAAATAAGAAATAAAAAGCTGAAAAACTTATTGTACACGGGTCAATTGACCGTTCCCGGGCCCGGAGTACCTCCGTCCATCATATCGGGTAAAATTGTAGCAAACGAAATAATCAAACTTAAACATAAAGAACGATGAAACAGCTTTTTGACGAACTTTCTTACTCGGTAAGCAAGATAACAACCCAAAAATACAGTACAAGTTTTTCCTTGGGAATTTTAGCTCTGAAACCGACCATCCGTTCTGCCATATATGCGATATACGGGTACGTAAGGTTGGCAGATGAAATCGTTGATAGTTTTCACGGGTACGATAAAGAGAAGCTATTGAATCGATTAAAAGCAGAAACCGACAATGCACTGCATGAAGGAATTTCGCTCAACCCTATTCTACAATCTTTTCAAGAAACCGTACGTAAATACCAAATTGAGAAAAAGCTAATCGAGCAATTTTTGCACAGCATGGAAATGGATCTGCAGAAATTAGATTACAATTCAGAACTATATAAGGAATATATTTTTGGTTCAGCGGAAGTGGTTGGGTTAATGTGCCTGCAAGTTTTTACGGATGGGAATAGGGAAAAATACAATGAACTGAAACCCTATGCAATGAAGTTGGGATCGGCTTTTCAGAAGGTCAATTTTTTAAGGGACCTGAAAGAGGATTATGTGGTTTTGGGGAGGACTTATTTCCCGAATATTGATATGTGCGTATTTGATAATGGTGTGAAATCGCAGATTGAAAACGAAATAGAAGAAGAGTTCAAAGAAGCCTTAGCCGGGATCAGGAAACTGCCCCATTCATCCATGTTTGGTGTGTATCTGGCGTATAAATACTATTTGTCTCTGTTCCGAAAGATAAAAAGTAAATCTTCCAAAGAGATACTGAAAAATAGGGTTCGTATTCTTAATTCCGAAAAGGCATTTGTGGCATTTAAAAGTTATATAAGATATAAAACCGCTTATTTATGATGAAATTTCTTGGTTTACTGATATCTGTCTTATGTTTACTGACAAGTTTTAATACAACCGGTTTGGATACAGTAAGGGCAAATTACAGCAAAGTGGTATCTGATAAAGAATTGTGTGAAAAAATGATTGCGGAATTAGCGGAAGCAAAGAACAATTCAGCTACACATTTGGCTTATTTAGGTGCTTTGCAAACCATTTGGGCCAATCACGTCTTTAATCCGATAAGTAAACTCAACACATTTAAAGAAGGGAAGAAAAACATCGAGCAAGCAATCAAAAAAGAACCTGCCAATGTGGAGTTAAGGTTTATCCGCCTTTCGGTTCAAAAAAATGCACCGTCTTTTTTAGGATATAAATCAAACATAAATGAGGATACCGAATTTATTAAGGAGAACCGCCACCAAATCGGGTCGGAGATTTTGAAGAAAAATATAGAAACGCTTTTAATAGACTAAGCTATGAAACACAGGTTATACAGGGAGCAACAATTGAATTGCGATATCGAAACAGCGTGGCATTTTTTCTCTTCTCCAAAGAACCTGTCGAAAATAACACCCAAGGATATGGGTTTTACCGTGCTGTCGGATTATAATAGCGAACAGATTGTTGAAGGAATGGTTATCGATTATATCGTTTCGCCGTTGCTGAAAGTTCCGTTGAAGTGGAGAACGAGAATTACCCATGTGACGCCCCATAAAAGCTTTACTGATTTTCAGGAGAAAGGGCCCTATAAATACTGGAACCATTTTCATGAATTTATCCCCCATAAAGGTGGTGTGCTGATGAAAGATACGGTAGATTATGAATTGCCTTTCGGCTTTCTGGGGAAGGTCGCCCATCGGCTTTTTGTGAAAAAGAAATTGGCGCATATCTTTGATTTCCGCTACGGAGTTTTGGAGAAAATGTTTAACCCAATAAAGAATTGATATGAATTTTTTAATCGTATTGCTCACGTTTACATTGATGGAAGGGGCAACCTGGATTATCCATAAATATGTTATGCACGGTTTTCTTTGGGTTTTGCACAAAGACCATCATGACCACAGCAATGAGGGCGTTCTTGAAAAGAACGACTATTTCTTTGTCATATTTGCTATACCCACGATTGCTTTGATGTATTTCGGTTCGCTTGAAAATTTCAACTATCTGTTTTATATCGGGTTGGGCATTATGCTTTACGGAATGGTTTATTTTTTTGTGCACGATATTTTTATCCACCAACGTATCAAATTTCTGTCCCAGACCCAAAGTGCCTATTTTTTGGCACTGCGCAGGGCACACAAACAACATCACAAACATATCGGAAAAGAAGACGGCGAATGTTTCGGGTTTTTATATGTGCCTTTCAAATATTTCAAAATGTATTTTAATTCCGCGAAAAAATGATGGGATATACTTACTCCTTGGTATTGTTTTTTTCGGTCGTTATTTGTTTCATCGCATCTTTTGACAGGCGGATTCTTTTTAACCGCCATTTTGGTGCGTTTATAAAGTCTGCAATCCTTGTGGCAATTCCCTTCATTGCTTGGGATGTATGGTTTACGGCAAAAGGTGTTTGGTGGTTCAACACAGATTATACGCTCGGAATAGCATTGGCTGGGTTACCAATTGAAGAATGGCTTTTTTTTATCTGTATTCCGTTTTCATGTGTATTTACCTATTTCTGTTTCGATAAGTTTTTCAGGTGGGAATGGCTATCCGGCTTAAATAACCTGATAGTTTTTGTCAGCGTCATTATTTGTTCGGTGATGGCTCTGTTGCACTTTGATAAGATCTATACACTGATCACGGCCACCGCTACCATTACAACCCTGATCTATCTGCATTTTTTTGCCAAGGCGGATTGGATAGGCAAAGCATCGTTGGTGTTTACGATATTGATGTTAGGTTTCTTTCCGGTAAATGGTGTTCTTACCGGAACCGGACTGGAAACACCAATCGTGAATTACAATCCCGGTGATTTTCTGGGTATACGGATACTAACGATACCTATTGAGGATGCCGTTTATGGATATACACAGTTCCTTTTGGTTCTTTATTTTTTTAAACGGTTTAAACATATAGATGATGAAAGCAAAAAATAAAATTTTAACAGTGGCCTTTTCCATAGGGTTAATTGCTCTTTTACATTCCTGCGCCTCGATCCCCAAAAGGGCAAAAGCAGTGAAAAACTTTGACGTCGATGAATATTTAGGCACTTGGTACGAAATTGCCCGATTTGATTCTCGTTTTGAAAGAGACTTGGACAATGTTTCCGCTCAATACAGTCTGAACGAAAATGGCAATGTCATCGTCTTGAACAGTGGCTATAATCATAATAAGCAAGAATGGAAAAAAGCGGACGGTTTAGCAAAGTTCAGAGGAGATAAAAATGTTGCAAAACTGAAAGTAAGTTTTTTCGGTCCTTTTTATTCTGGTTACAATGTGGTCGCATTAGACAAAAATTACCAGTATGCGCTGGTTGCGGGAAAAAACCTAAAGTATTTATGGATTTTATCAAGAACAAAGAACGTTCCCAAAGAGGTTAAAACAAACTACCTGGAAATTGCAGAAGGGATTGGCTATGATACCTCTAAACTGATCTGGGTAAAGCACGACAGGAACGATAATCCATTTTTGAATGAAAAATAAGGTCTCCGTTTTTTGGTTTCGCAGAGATCTGCGTTTGGAAGACAATGTGGGTTTGTATCAGGCACTTACTTCCGAATTACCCGTGTTGCCGGTTTTTATTTTTGATGAAACCATCTTAACTCAATTAGAAGATAAAAAAGACCGAAGGGTTGATTATATCTATCAGGTACTCTCGGCAATAAATAGCGGCTTGAAGACATTCAACGCAAGATTGAATACATTTTATGGAAATCCGTTGGATGTTTTTAAAATGCTTTCCGAAAAATATGCTGTTCAAGGCGTTTTCTGCAATCGGGATTATGAACCGCAAGCCATTAAACGGGATACGGAGATTTACCAGTTTTTCAACGAACAGAACATTCCTTTTAAGGCATTCAAAGACCAGGTCATTTTTGATCAAAACGATGTATTGAAAAATGACGGCACATCCTATACGGTTTATACCCCGTATTCAAAAAAATGGAAAGAGCTATTGACAGAAAAAGATTACAAGTCGTATAATCCTGATTGCACTAATTTTTTCAGACAGCGGTTTGCCGAAATTCATTCGTTGAATGAATTCGGTTTTGAAAAAACAAATATTACTTTTGATCCCCCGAAATTAGATGCAAAAATCATTGACGAATACGACAAATTTAGGGATTATCCTGCTATGCAAGGGACAACAGAATTGAGCATCGCTCTTCGATTTGGTACCATTAGTATTCGTAAATGCGTAGCTTTTGCATTGAACCACAATCAAACGTGGCTGAATGAATTGATCTGGCGAGAGTTTTTTATGCAGATCTTATATCATTTCCCCAAAGTGGTTAATCAATCTTTTAAATCGAAATACGATAACATCAAATGGCGAAACAATGAGCGGGAGTTTGAAAAATGGTGCGAGGGAAAAACAGGGTATCCGATTGTCGATGCCGGAATGCGACAATTGAACCAAACAGGGTTTATGCATAATCGTGTTCGGATGATTACAGCGAGTTTTCTGTGCAAACATTTACTGATTGACTGGCGTTGGGGCGAAGCCTACTTTGCGCAAAAGCTGAACGATTACGATTTATCGGCCAACAATGGAAACTGGCAATGGGCATCGGGTTCGGGTTGCGATGCTGCACCTTATTTCAGGGTGTTTAACCCAACTGTTCAAACCGAAAAGTTTGACAAAAAGTTGGAATACATTAAAAAATGGGTTCCGGAATTTGGAACAGATGCTTACCCCCAACAAATAGTAGAACACAGTTTCGCAAGAGAGAGAGCTTTGAAAGTATATGGAGAAGCCGTCAAGGAAAACAATCAATAACGCTTTAATCAAAGTAAAATGGAGAGAAACAATGTAGTGTTGGTCGATGAAAACGATAATGCCATTGCTGAAATGGAAAAATTGGTTGCCCACGAGCAAGGGCGTCTTCACCGGGCATTTTCGGTATTTATATTTAATGATAACGGAGAGCTTCTTTTGCAGCAGCGTGCAAGCCACAAGTATCACGGAGCAGGGTTATGGACGAACACTTGTTGTTCGCATCCGCAATGGGGAGAGACTGTTGCTTTAGGTGCAGAGGAGCGGTTAAACTACGAAATGGGAATGGAATGTGATTTAAAATTGGTCTATTCATTTATATACAATGAGCGGGTTGAAAACAATTTGACGGAACACGAACTGGATTATGTTTTTGTTGGTTATTCTGACCAATGTCCTGTTTTAAACAAAGATGAAGTACAGGACTATAAGTGGATGAATGTGGATGAAACTCTATCTGATATAAAAAATAATCCATCGCATTACACGGTCTGGTTCAAACAGGCTTTTCCGGAGTTACTTTCAAAAATCAATCAATGAAAAAGATACTAATCGCCGGGGGCACAGGTTTTGTCGGAAAAGCATTGATAAAGCACCTATTAAATTGTGGTTATATGGTCAATGTGTTAACACGGAGGAACAAAATCAGCAGCACGGAGAACATTCGGTATTTTGAATGGGATATAAAGAAAGGATTTATTGACGAAAAAGCATTTGAGCGCGTTTCGAAAATCATCAATCTAACGGGAGCAAACATCACCGAAAAGCGTTGGACGGAAAAAAGGAAAGTTGAAATAATCGAAAGCCGGACCAAGGCAATAGATTTACTTTTTACCTATGTTAAAACAAGGAATTTTAGCATAGATATCTTCATTTCATCTTCCGCCGTAGGTTATTATGGTGCGATCACTTCGGATGAAATATTTACAGAGAAATCCAATAACGGCAGCGATTTTTTGGCTTCGATTTGTCGGAAATGGGAAAAATCAGCACTGCAATTTGAAAGTTTGGGTGTTGCTACCGTGATTTTAAGAAAAGGCGTTGTCCTTGGGAGAGATGGTGGTATATGTCAAAAATTAGCACCTTTGGCAAAGTTGGGCATCAATACATCTTTAGGAAATGGCAGGCAATACTTACCCTGGATTGACATACGGGATTTAGTCCGGTTGTATGAATTCATCTTGAAGACAGATGTACTCAGCGGGGTTTTTAATGCTGTTTCTTCCGAGCACATTATGATGAATGATTTTTCTAAAACCCTGCTCCAATCATTTGGAAAAACGAGTTTTCTGCCCAATGTACCAGCGTTTATAATAAAGTTGCTTTTGGGGGAAATGTCTGTGATGTTGTTGGAGGGTTCAAGGGCAAGTAATGAAAAAATAAAACAAACCGGCTTTCAATTTGAGTATAGCTCGATTGAAAAGACATTTTCTATGTAGTTGTAATAATAAAGTTGGTTGAATTTAATATATGCTTTGCTGAATATACTTAATATTCATCTTTTTATTTTACCTGTATTTACTTTTTACCTAGATTTATCATTTGTGGTTTTTTTACATTTTTCGGCATCCTCTTGAAATATCTTTCAACTGATTCAACCGTCTCTAAATCCTCCAGATAAAAGGTTCGAGTTCTGTACCATTTAAAAATTATCGCAAAAAATGAACGATAAAAATCAAAAATATTTCTCGTAATGAGATGGGTTTTGAACTTTTTTGTTAAAAGATTTGGATCTATGTTAATCGTTTAACTATATTTGAAGCACTAACCAATCATACTATATATTTTAACGTGCGACTATTTTAGAATTTTTCCTTTCATTTTTCTCCAATCGATTTTTGAGAACAGCCATATCTTTCCCAACTTTCTGCTCTACTACTTTTGCATAAATTTGTGTGGTTCGGATAGTGGTGTGGCCTAACATCTTGCTGACTGTTTCAATGGGACACCGTTGGAAAGGGTAACCGAGGTTGCAAATGTGTGTCTAGCCAAATTAAATGTTAAGTTCTTCTTAATTCCGCATAGATCGGCTACCTCCTTTAAATAGCTGTTCAACTTTTGGTTTGAGATTTTTGGAAAAAGTGAGTCTTGTGCGAGTGATCGGGGGTTATTTTTATATTTTTCAATCATGGCAATTGCTTTTGGTAGGAGGGGGATTTGTACTGAGGTATCGGTTTTTTCACGGGTCGTTTTGATCCAGTGATTGCCATCGATTCCCAGTGTTATGCTCTCCGGTGTAAGCTGCATAACATCGATATATGCAATACCGGTATAACAACTGAATACAAGCAGATCTTTCGCATACTGGATACGTGGAATTGAAAAGTCTTTCGCTTCAATTTTGAAGGGCTCTTTATCGGTCAAGAAGTCCCGTTCAACTTTCTCAAAGCGCAGTTTATAAAGTTCGAAAGGGTTTTTCTCCAGCCATCCAGACTAGTTTGTCGAAACAGTTCACCAGCGAACCAAAAAAGTAATTCATTTTGATACATATGAGTTTATACATTATTTTCACAAAGTATTGCAAATCAAGTTTTTAACTCATTCTGGTGAACAAATATAGAATTTAAATCTGTTCGCCTTATTGTTCGCATGACAGGAAGAATAGTATGTATTGAAAAGGACTGCTTAAAAGCACAAAAGGCCCTAAACCGTACGATTTAGAGCCTTGTGTATTCAGGTGGACTGAATATTGTCGGGATGGCCGGACGCGATCCCTTTGCTCTAAATATCTTATTATCAATAATTTAAAAATGCTATTCAACCTTGTTCACCCTTTTGTTCGCGGGAACTGTTGATACTCCAAAGATACTATATGTTTCTTCCCTAACAAACATTCACATTCAAAAAAAGTAGTAGACAACAACTAACTACGAGGTTAATTATTAAGAACCAGGGGATGGAATGTGTATCAAAAGTATGTAATGATTTTGTCATTAGCTCTGTTCTTTTGAATAAACGGCAATATTTGGGTAGATTTATCCGGTCGACGGATAAATTATAATTGATTAGAAGAATAGACTTTGAGTGGGATTTGCAAGAGTTGTAGATTGGCTTGGATTGAAAAATTAGACAATGAATAAATTATGAAAATTTTTATCTCCCACTCTTCCAGGAACAAAAATTATGGAAATGCACTTGTCGATTTATTAATTGGGGTGGGGATCAGCGGTGATAAAATAATATTTACCAGCAACGATGCTTACGGCATACCCACTGGGCAAAATATTTTCACTTGGCTTAAAAGTGAAATTAATGAAAAGCCGTATGTCATATACTTATTATCACCGGAGTATTATTCCAGTGTAGCTTGTTTAAATGAAATGGGGGCTGCATGGATAGTCGAAAATGAACATACAATGATCTTTACACCTAAATTTAAATTAGATAGCTATGAATTTCAAAACAGTGCGTTAGATCCAAGAGAGATCGGATTTTTTATTAATAATCAAGGCAGACTAATTGCATTTATAGAATCGTTAAAGCGCTATTTTAGTATTTCTACTAACCCTGTATTAGTTCATCAGCGAATTACAGAGTTTTTACAAAGGATAATTTCTTCCGAAGAAACAGTATCTCCAACGACTTTGAAATCCGGCTTTCAGGAAAAATCAATTGTATCAGTGGCAAAAGAAATGGAGAGTGTTAGTGCTACAAAAAAAGATGAAGCCGTAAACAATAGTAGTAATGCCCAATCAGAAAGTACCAAGCGATTTTTCTTTGACCTAATGAATGAAAAATTAAAAGATGAAGAGGTGCTACTTGTTCATTATATAATAGAAGCGGCTAAATATAAATTGGGAACTGGTTGGCGCGAGAGCGTAGAAGTAGACAATATAAGAGTTTGGGAAGACATAGAAGATTTAAATGATAAATTGTCCAGAAACTATTCAGCTGTGTTAAGAAGATTTGAATTCAAAAAATTGATCGAAGTTTCTGAGCTTACAAGTTACGGTAATCCGAGAGAGGTTCAGCTAATTGAAAGAATGCAAGAAAGACTACATAATCTTACCGACGATATTTCAAACAAAATTTCAGAGATTGTTAAAAGCAACCAAATCGATAAAGCAAACAAAACATCAGGCGATAATTCTGAACAAACAGATGATCTTCCATTTTAATAATTTAATGTAGCTTGAATGGTATTGATCGTCTGAACAAGAGTCAGATTTGCTTTCTGGTCTCTCGTCCTTCATTGCACTCCATAGGAATTGTCATTAGTCTTATACCGGATATGGCTGCTCAGAAAGCATATCTGCTTCATATACTGTTCAGCAATCTCGATCAGTTTTGAATCCGGAATTTGTTCGCCTACAGCGAAGTTGAGCGAAATATGAACCGAGTTAGTTTTGTTTCGTTGATTGCGCAATGCTAGATTAATAAAGCGTTGTAACTTGTCGTAAAAATTGAGATGTTGGAGATCTTTATGAAACCCGCTTTGCCCAATGAGTTCAGCCTTTCCCTGATTCACTTTGCGTTCATTGTAGTTTAGTGCGCCAGCTATGTTTCTTCCGCTCATGATTTTTGCGACCATATTTCTGAATAATTATTCAGTTTGTCCTTGATTTCTCCTATGGATGGTTCAAGCTGATCTCTGAGAACCGTCAATGCTTCTTGCCATAGTTTGGCATCCGGCATACCTATTACACTATTAAGTTTGTGGACCGCCTGATTGAAATTATTCCCAATATAGCTCAGTTCTCTTCTGAGCTTGATCAGTTCCTCCAACATGTCATCCATGGACTTATCGCGGTATGTAAAGATTACCGGCTTTTGAAGTAACACGCTTCGGCTGTACTCACTCATATATTGGAACATCGATTTTTGGAACCGATTTTCAAGGAGCTTATACTCATTCGGCTTCAACCTAATCAAAATTACCCTGGAACGATTTTCATCCGTATTTTCCATAATTTGTCGTTTAAGAGTGCGACTTCGGAGGATATTTTTACAATGACAGAACCTGACTTCGGAAGGGCGGTCAATTTCCGTTTGTATTACAAACGTACATCTTGCTGATTGCAGAAAACGACGCAATCTACCTTCAAAGGGCCTTCGATTTTAAGGGATCATCAGCTTCGATTTGCTTCGGAGATATGGTCGGTTTTTTTGCCTTCTCCACATCCAATCCAAAGCCTTCGCTCGCCAGTTCTTAACCGGAATTCCTTTCGTTCCGGTCCAGTGCCTAGCCGAGTATTCTTTGAAAAAAGTTTCGGCATCCTCTCGGCCGAAACCTTTTTGATCAAAGAAAATGGTTACTTGTACAAAACAAGGAATATCAGTAATAGTGCTCCTAGCCACATCGTCGATTCTTAATACATATCTTCCTTGTTGCACTTCTTGGCTTCCATCATGGCGTGAATATCTTCGTAGTCGTAGTAGATGGATCCGCCGATTTTTGTGTAGGGTAAAGTCCCCGTATCACGAAGCGTTTGGAGGAAGCCGTGGGAAATCCCAAGTAGTTTTTAACCTCAGTTGACTTCAACCATTTTTTGCCGGGCTGCCCTTTACTTTCTTTGACGATCTGCTTTATTTCATTTAGCATTTCATCTTTAAAATTCTCTAAATCGCCAATGGTTAGCAATTGATCTTTTGTTGGAAGAAGAGACCGAACTCCTTTCTTTTGTTGAGATACTAGTGTCATAATTCATTGAGTTTTGAATTACAAAAGAAGAAAGGAAGCGTATTGTAAATTCACACCTTGTAGGGGAGTTGTGTGTTTTTAGTGATTCTGGAACCCGCATTCTTTTGAAATCAGCAAAGGTCTCACGTTCACTTCACCAGTAAAGAGCTTTCACGGCATAAATTCTCCTTCGTACCTCAGTCCGATTTATTCCATGTTCTCTTGACAGGTTCATTCACTTAGGAGAGGGGAGCTTTATCAAAAGGAATCCGAGGTTTTGCGTTTAATTTTGAAGGAGTAAAATTTAGAGAAAGAAAGATATTTAATGAGATATCTCCAGACACTTTTATTCATTTGACATCCTTGTAACCTTAGGTTTTCCATTTATGTAACCTATGTAACACACCATCGGTCCGGTTCTTCCTACATTTGCAGTACTTAAAATTTAATTATGGAATGGATAGTAGCCCCCTGGCCCTGGTATGTAAGTGGCCCTTTGATTGCCTTAACCATGTTTTCTTTGCTTTATACCGGCAAAAACTTTGGAATGTCCTCCAACTTGAGGACTTTATGCACGATGTGCGGTGCAGACAAAACTTCTGACTTCTTTCGGTTTGACTGGAAAGGTCAGCGCTGGAATCTGCTCGTAATGGTCGGTGCTATTATAGGTGGATCTATCGCCGCTCACTTTTTATCATCTAATCAAATCCCAGATATCAATCCCAAGACGATCGATATGCTCCATGCATCGGGATTCAAAAGTGCAGGGACTGCTTATGTTCCTTCAGAATTATTTGGTGACCAGGCGTTCACTTCTCCCAAAACCATTATCATCTTACTCATCGGAGGACTTTTGGTAGGATTTGGTGCTCGCTACGCTGGAGGATGTACTTCGGGACACTCGATATCAGGATTGAGTAATTTACAAGTGCCTTCTCTCATAGCTACGATTGGATTTTTCATTGGTGGGTTGCTCATGATCCATCTTTTCTTTCCTCTGATATTTTAGCTAAAAACAAGAAAAAAACATCAGCAACATAATTTATTATAAAGATATCAACTAATCAAATAATATAATGAAAGGACTACGCTATCTTATTATCGGAACATTTTTCGGCATAGTAATGTATAAATCTGAAGCTGCATCTTGGTTTAGGATCTATGAAATGTTTAACTTTCAATCAATTCATATGTACGGGCTGATGGGATCGGCATTAGCCGTCGGCATCCTGATCGTTCAATATATAAAGAAAAGATCAATCAAAGATATTGATAATCAACCGATCGTGATAACGAACAAAGACAAGAGTATTTCTCGGTATTTGATTGGAGGGATCATTTTTGGATTGGGCTGGGCGCTTGCAGGAGCGTGTCCGGGTCCGATGTTTGTATTAGCCGGAGCGGGATATTTACCCATTTTTATTGTTATATTGGGTGCACTATTAGGCACTTGGATATATGGGCTGCTTAAAGAAAGATTACCGCATTAAAACCTGTGACGATGGAGGACTTGATTTATAACACCTATAACGGGAGATTCGAAAAGGCTTTGGTTGATGAAATAGTCTCTTCAGCAAAACTGGTAGAATTTAAGGAAGGTGATGTGTTGATTGATATCGGACGATATATTAAAACAGTGCCTTTGCTCATCAACGGAGCGATAAAAATCATGCGTGAAGATCATGATAAAGGAGAACTACTGTTATACTTTATCGAAAAAGGCGACACCTGTGCCATGACCCTGGCCTGTTGCGTGGGCGATAAAAAAAGTGAAGTTAAAGCCGTAGCAGAAAACGATGGACTGGTAGCAATGATACCTGTCAGTAAAATGGAAGAATGGTTGGGGAAATACAAAACCTGGCGTGCCTTTGTGATGGAAAGCTACAACAATCGGTTTATTGAACTACTTGGCGCTCTTGACAATATTGCGTTTACGAATATGGATAGCCGGCTTTACAACTATCTATTAGAAAAGAGTCAAGTGAACCGTTCAAATACAATTAACAAAACTCACAAAGAAATCGCTGAGGATCTGAACAGCTCAAGGGTGGTAATATCCAGGCTACTAAAAGTCTTGGAAAATGAGGGCAAAATCAAATTGAACAGAAATAGCGTTGAACTTTATCCTCCCAGGGATTAGTTTACAACCATTTATTACTGTGTAACACGTGTTACCATTTCCAACGTTTCGCCGCCGTAAATTTGTCCTATACTCATTTAACAAGTGAATAATGGAAGCAGAAGTAATCGGGTTCATTTTAGCCATTTTGGTTGGCATTTCGCTAGGACTTATCGGAAGTGGTGGTTCAATTTTAACAGTTCCGGTACTCGTCTATGTGATGTCTGTCGAACCTATTTTAGCAACGGCATATTCCCTTTTTGTTGTGGGAGCAACGTCTCTGGTGGGAGGCGTCCAAAATGTAATTAACAAGCAGGTCGACTTTAAAACCGTTCTCATATTCGGTATACCTTCCATTATCTCAGTTTACCTAACTCGTGCGTTTTTGATGCCTTTAATTCCTCACGAGCTGTTTTCTGTGGGACCCCTCGAAATCACGAAACCTATCGCCTTAATGGTACTTTTTGCCATTGTGATGATCTTTGCGGCCTTTTCGATGATTCGTCCATGCCCGGATTGTAATAATACAGACACGGGAAAAATCAAATACAACTACCCTATGATTTTATTAGAGGGAACAGTCGTCGGGCTACTAACTGGCTTGATCGGTGCGGGGGGAGGGTTCTTGATCATACCGGCCTTGGTGTTGTTGGCTAAAATGCCAATGAAGTTAGCCGTAGGGACTTCCCTTTTTATTATCGCAGCGAAGTCTTTGATAGGATTTCTGGGCGACGTACAAAGTAGTCAGACGATCGATTGGAGCTTGCTCCTTTCGTTTACGGGCCTATCCACTCTTGGAATACTAATAGGCTTTTATCTTTCAAGAAAAATCTCTGGTGTCAAACTCAAAACCGCATTCGGATGGTTTGTACTGGTTATGGGAATATACATACTTATCAGCGAATTATTTTTAAATCACTCTTAAATTCATAATTATGTTTTTTCAACACGTATACGACAAGTCTTTAGCACAAGCAAGTTATTTTATTGGTTGTCAGGCTAAAGGCGAAGCAATTGTTATCGATCCACAACGAGATGTTGACGTTTATTTGTCGATAGCCAAACAAAACAATCTCAAGATAACCCATATTGCAGAAACACACATCCATGCCGATTTTCTTAGCGGCTCAAGAGAACTTTCTGTTGTGACAGGTGCAAATCTCTATTTGTCTGATGAGGGCGGAGAAGATTGGCAATATCAATTCCCGCATACAGGCCTACTTCATGGAAATATCATGAAAGTCGGAAATCTGACTTTAGAGGTATTGCATACACCGGGGCATACCCCTGAGAGCATCAGCTTTTTATTAACTGATCATCCTGCAACTGTAGACCCCGTTATGGTATTCACGGGAGATTTTGTATTTGTGGGCGATATTGGGCGTCCCGATCTACTCGAAAAAGCCGCTGGAATGACAGGAACGATGGAAAAGGGAGCCAAACAAATGTATGAATCTATACAACGGTTTGCCGAGCTACCTGAGTATGTTCAAGTATGGCCGGGACATGGTGCGGGTTCTGCTTGCGGAAAATCGTTAGGCTCAGTACCCAGTTCAACTGTAGGATACGAAAAGATACGTAACTGGGCATTTCATTATCAAGATAATGAGGAAGGATTTATCCGTTATTTATTGGAAGGTCAACCCGAACCTCCCAAGTACTTTGCCATGATGAAACATCTTAATAAGGTGCCACGCCCCTTATTGATCGAGGTTCCTAGACACCCCAAATTAACTAAAAATCAGTTTTTAACCGCTTATAACAATGGCCTGAAGGTAATTGATACCCGGAATAAACTTGATTTCGCAAAAGGATTTATTCCCGGTAGTATTAATATCCAGGGGAACAATTCACTTTCAACCTGGGCCGGATGGCTGCTAAATTATCAGGAACAGTTTTTATTAGTGGCTGAGGATAGTCAGATCGAAGAGTTGACTCGTAAATTGATGCGCATTGGTCTGGACAATATTTATGGATACGTCTCCAATATCGAGGATTTGGATTTGAGTTTACAAACCGCTGATCTCATTGATATAGAAACTTTTAAGTCCCTGCAGGGGAAAGAAGGCGTTCAGGTTGTGGATGTTCGTGGACTTAACGAATATGATGCGGGTCATATTGCGGGCACAAAACATGTGTTCGTAGGAACGTTTCCGGACAATCTTGACAAAATAGATCCCAACAAACATGTGATAATTCATTGCCAAAGTGGAGACCGGGCTACGATTGCTTATTCTTTATTAAAGAGGCAGGGTTTTAAAAACGTTTCAAATTTTTCTGGAGGAATGAAGGAATGGGTAGATAAAGAAAACCCCATTGTTTAAAGCTTTGCAATAAATGTTGCTAAATTGCTTTTATTGGATTTGTTTTTCGGAAATTAGGGAAAAATATGAGGCGAAGTAAAGTTTTTTTTAAAAATAGCAATAATGAGCAATTGGTTGGGTACCTGGATCTACCCATTGAAGGAAAGCCACACACCTTTGCATTATTTGCTCATTGTTTTACTTGCACAAAAAACCTGAAAGCAGTTGGTAATATAAGCAATGCACTGACGCAAGCGGGTATCGGGGTTCTTCGTTTCGATTTTACAGGTCTGGGAGAAAGCGATGGTGATTTCTCAGATACTGACTTTTCAGGAAATGTGGAGGATCTGGAAGTGGCGGCAGATTTTTTAAAGCAAAACTATCAGGCTCCGGCCTTAATTATTGGACATTCGCTCGGCGGTGCTGCAGCTCTGATTGCTGCTTCAAGGATTGATTCAATCAATGCAGTTGCTACCATTGCCGCACCAAGTAAACCAGAGCATGTCACCCATTTGTTTGAGGAGAGCTTGGAAGAAATACAAAAGAAAGGTAAAGCCAAAGTACAGTTGGAAGGGAGGCCGTTTACTATTAAAAAAAACTTTGTCGATGATTTAATTAATCAGACACTTTTAGAAAAAGTAAAAAAGTTAAAGAAACCCTTGTTGATATTTCATTCCCCACAAGACATGACCGTGGATATTGAAAATGCCGAAAACATCTACAAAGCTGCATTCCACCCCAAAAGTTTTGTATCACTAGAAGGGGCAAATCATTTGTTAACCGACAAACGAGACTCTCTTTATGTCGGTAAAGTAATTGCTGAATGGGCATTTAGATACCTTACTATTCCTGAAGAACAAAATCTGATCAGCCAAAGTCAGGTAGCAGCTTCTTTGGATAAAACAGAACTATTTACCACTACCATGAAACTTGGTAATCATTCCTTTTTGGCAGATGAGCCTACTCAGTTTGGTGGAAATAACTTAGGTCCCTCGCCCTATGAGTATCTCTCGGGGGCTTTAGCTGCCTGTAAATCCATGACTGTTCAAATGTACGCAAGAAGAAAAAAGTGGGATGTAGAAAATATCACCGTACATATAGACCATTCACGACAGCACGTCGTTGATTGTGAGCAGTCAGAAAATAACGCCGCTAAAATAGATACCTTTCACTGCAAAATTTCCCTGGAAGGTGATTTAACCGAAGAACAGGAAATCCGGTTATTGGAAATTGCTGATCGCTGTCCCGTACATAAAACATTGAGTAATAAAATTCAGATAATTAGCCAGCTTTCTAATCCCAGGCCTTAGACTACGGAAATACCGTAATTGTATCCTAAGAACTTTATTTCTGTTCTCACCGACGCTACTTACTATATACGGATACTGCTCTAAGAGAAGATGACAAGATGGGGTAATACCCAACGTTGTCATCTTCATGCTTAACCTCATTAATCAACTCTAAGGTGAACTGAATATAACCCATGAACCTTCTTTAAGCTCTTCGGAGGCATTTTTGATGAGTTTGTCTGCTATATCGATTTCTCCAAAAACTTCCTGCAAGGAATCTACTCTCATACCCTCAACCACAGCGACTCGTTTAACTTTCTGCTGATGGTCAGCTTTCAAAACATAATTTCCTGACTGAGTCCGGATAACGCTACTCGTAGGAACCCATACTGATTTATCAGATCTTTGAAGCTGAAGTTGTACCTGAGCATATTCTCCACCATTTAAATTTCCGGTATTGTTGATCACATCATATTCTGTAAGAAGTGCTCTGCCATCTTTTTGAATGACATTTCCTGATCTGGACAGTACTGCCTCGAACGAATCACCGGGAAGGCTATTCACCGTAAATTTAACCTTCATTCCTTTGTGGACAGATTGCGAGTACTTTTCCGGAACCGCTATGGTCAGCCTTAATTTGTCGGTTTGGGCCAGTGTGAATAGCTCTCCGGTGTTGTCACCTACCAGAGCTCCTTCAGAAACGTTCCTCTCCATTACAATCCCGTCGAAGGGAGCTGTAATTCTCAGATAGGAATTCATCTGAGCCGGAATGCCCGACTGAGCTTTTGAAGCCTCAACAGCTGCTTTTGCAGCATTCAATTCACTGAGGGCCCGGTCTAATTCTATTTCGGCTACCGCGCCTCCAGTTTCGCCTGCTTTTTTTAATCGCTCATAAGCCTGTTTCGCAAAAATGTATTCCTGGTCGTATTTAATTTCATCTGATTTTGCAGAAAGATACTGTTGCATTATTTCAGGAGCTTCCAGAACCGCAAGCAACTGTCCTTTTCTAACCAAGCTACCCCGGTCTACATGGATTTTCTTGACGAATCCTTTGATTTTTGCATGTATTTTCACTTCTTCATAAGGCTTTAGTTCACCAGGCAAGTTGACGGTATAAAATGGTTGATCTAAAGTGGGCGAAATGATTTCAACGGTCGGTTTTACGTTGTCTTCTTGTCTTGTTTGGTCCACTGCTTCTGAACATGCGCTTACTACTAAAAGAAAAACTGAAAAGAAAAATAGTATATGTTTTGATGTTTTGTACATGATTGCTTTATTAATTTGGTTATTGAATTAACTTGAATAGTCAGGCGTAGAATATTTGCTTGCAGGGTCATCAGGGTCTAGGGACGGATTGGAGCGCTTTGCTTTTTTCTGTACCCAACTAAATAAGTTCGGTAATACAACAAGCGTGGTAATGGATGAAAAGATCAACCCCCCGATAACTGCCTGCCCCAGGGGAGCTACCTGCTCTCCGCCATCACCGAAACCTGACGCGATAGGTATCATCCCGGCGACCATGGCGATCGTAGTCATTAAAATTGGCCTCAATCTGGAAGACGCTGCCCATTTAGCCGCCTGTCTGGCTGAAAAATTAAATTCTTTACGATAGTATTCGGCTTGATTGACCATCAGCACCGCGTTAGAAACGGAAACACCGATAGACATGATAATCCCCATATATGACTGCAGATTCAACGTGCTTCCAAATATCAACAGAAACAGTAAGCTTCCACTTATCACTGCAGGAACAACCGATAGTAGCAGTCCGGAAATCGCAAAGGATTGATAATAAGCTGCCATCATTAGAAAGATTACCACAATGGCAATCAGTAACCCACTTTGAAGGCTATCCATCGTTTCTTTTAGCAAAGACAACAATCCCTCGATTTTCAACATCGTCCCTCGTGGCACCTCTCCCGCATTTTCAATGGCCAGATCTACGGCCTTGGCGGCTGAGCCCAGGTCTTTTTCGTGAATATTACCCAAAACGGTGACATATCGGTTGGGTCCCTGCCGGTTTATCTGCGCGGGAATATTAGTTCGCTGAATCGTCGCTACGTCTGCCAGGACAGGCCGGGCGGCACCGCTCTTGAGCGGGAGCGACATCAGCATCTCCGTCGACGTCACCTCTTGTTCCGGAAATTGCACTTGTACCTGGAACACTAGTCCTGATACAGGATCTATCCACATATTTTTATCCGTAAACCGGGACGATGAACTGGCCAGATTTAACACTTTAGTCACGTCTTTCATCGTGAGCCCAAATTGCGCTGCCAGCTCCCGATCCACTTCAATCTGTAGACTCGGATAGCTTATTGGCTCAGAAATCCGAACATCTCTCAGAAACGGAACCTTTTTCATTTCTGTTTCGATTTTTTTAGCGAACTGCCCGGCTGTTTGTATCTGACGGGAAGCGACCTTTATCTCCACTGGGGTCATTGCTCCCTGGCTCATAATTTTCGATACCAGTTCCATCGGTTCAAAATTGATCTTAACTTCCGGGAAGCGCTGCGCAACACGATTTCTTATCGAATCCTTTAAGCCCGCGCTGTGACCGGTATAGATGTCCTTATCGATCGAGATTTGCAGGATGGCCTCGTGAGAAGCGCTCGTAAACGAGAATATGGGATTGATGGGTGAAGAAGATGGCTGCAAACCCGCGTATGCAGAAGAGATAGTCAACGCGCCGTCCGCCATCTCACCTTTTATGATTTCGGTGATTTCGTGCACATATGATTCCGTTTTCTCCAGGCGCGTCCCTTCAGGGGCCACAATCCGCAGTTGCAAATCTTTTTCGTTGGATGTTGGTAAGATATCGGTACCAATAAAAAATCCGGTGATGGTTATCAGGACTCCGGCCACCAACACATACATCGACACGACAAGCGGCGTTCTCCTTTGAATCTTCCCGATAAAGTGCGTGTACTTAATTTTGAACCGGTTGAAACCCGATTGTCTTTTGCCAGCAATACGCCGCTGGTGTGGCTTTTTCTTCATCAGCCAGTTGGCCATAATCGGCACAAAGGTTTGTGAGAAGATAAAAGAAGCGATCATGGCACAGCCCACGGCAATTGACAAAGGCATAAACATATCTTTCGGTATGCCTGTCATCAGGAAAGAAGGGATCAGAACAGCCAGGATAGAAAGTAAGATCAGCAATTTTGGAATTGAGATCTCCAGCACCGCATCCAAAATGGCACGCGCCTTTCCTTTTTTCATTTCAAAATGCTGATGGATGTTCTCTATGGTTACGGTAGCCTCATCAACCAGAATTCCGATCGACAGGGCTAGTCCACTTAAGGTCATCATATTAATCGTCTGCCCCATCAGATAAAGAGCAATAACCGCCGTGAGCAGAGAAATCGGAATGGTCAAAACGACAATCAATGCACCCCTCGGATCTCTTAAAAATAAGAATACCATTAAACCCGTCAGGATAGCACCCAGAATCCCTTCAAATATCAAAGTGGACAAAGAGTTCTTGATATGTCCTGACTGGTCAAATACATAACTGATCCTTACGTCTTCGGGAAGCGTGTTCTTCAGCATGGGCATTGCCGATTTCAAGTTTTCTACTACATCAAGGGTAGAAGCATCAGCCTTTTTGATTACCGGTAAGTAAATTGAACGCTGTCCGTTAACAATGGCATAGCCGGTGGTAACGTCGCCTGCGTCCTCAACGGTAGCGATATCCCTGATAAATATGGTTTGGTTCTCATTAATACGAACAGGCGTATTTAGGAATTCCTCCGGGCCGTTTGCAATGGAGTTTACCGGGCTCATTAAGTTCTGTTCACCGATCCGAACGTTACCGGCAGGAGAGGGAAGGCTGTTCTGCGTGATCGCCAGCGTAACCTCTTCGGCCGATATGCCGTAAGATTGCATAAGGGAAGGATTGACCTTCACCACAATGGTGCGTGCATTACCCCCAAAAGGCGCAGGAGCAGTTACGCCGGGAACATTCACAAACATTGGACGAACCCGCGTTATAACTAAATTCTGAAGTTCGTTCAATGACCTTTGTGGGCTTTCAAACACAAGTTGTCCAATCGGAAGTGAACTGCCGTCGAAGCGAACCACCATAGGTGGTGTTGCTCCTGCCGGCAGAAACCCCATGGCCCGCGATACCATGGTCGACACCTCGCCGGCCGACTGTGCCATGTCGGTACCTGGATAGAAGGTGAGCTTCATCAATGTGAGCCCTTGAATGCTTTTAAATTCGATGTCTTTAACACCGCTGACAAACAGTAAAACTTTTTGGAATTCATTAGCCATAAACCCATCCATATATTGTGGAGTCAAACCTCCATATGGCATCGAAATGTAAATTGCAGGCAATTCTACTTCGGGAAATATGTCTACGTTAATGTTTTTTATTGCTGAGAAGGAGAAGTAGGTGATAGCGAGAATCGCTACCATAATACTGATCGGCCTTCTTAATGCAAATCGTATAATGTTCATTTGAGTTGATTAAAATATTTCGAAAAGGTTGCTAAAATCTGCTTTGAGTTCAGAATGAATAATTACTTGTTCCCATAATCCCCGGAAGGCCTCTATCTGCTTTTCCTCCGCTAGTTGCAATAGCAGCTGGATCTGTAGCAGTTCCGTTAAATTGATCAGGCCATTCTCATAGCGCGTGCGATATAGCAAATAGGCTTGTTCAGCCTTTTCTACGCCCAGTTTGGTCTTGGCCACCTGCTTTATTTGTTCTGAAATTTGAGAGCTTGCAGATCTTACCCCCGCGTCTATTCTTAACTCTTGCTGTTGATAGCTCGACTGGGCCATTTTCCCAAGTTCAGCGGCCCTTCTCTTCTCCAGGTTTTTATCATACAGGCCGGTAATGTTCCAGGTCAGACCTACACCGACCAGATAGTTGCTAGCCTGGTTGTCGAAGCTGTTCGCCCAGCCGCCGCCATCATTCCGGCGGTGACTAAAGCCCCTCGACGAAAGGCCGGCCAACAAGGAGACCGATGGCAACATGGACCTTTCGGCAAGTTTTTGCTGTAAATTTTGATACTCGATCTGATGGGCTAACTTATCCAGATAGGGATGTTTACGCTGATTTTGTGTCGCGAGTTTATGGGGCCTGGCCGTTAAAAATCGATGAGATGAAAAATCCTTTTGGTTCAAATCGACAGACAGGAATTCATTCAACTGATGCTTGCTGGCTTGAAGCTTCCCCCGCAGCAGATCTTCTTCTGAAAGAAGTTGATAATATGACGAAGATGCGAGAGCTGTGTCGGCACCCGGTGTCAAGCCTGCAGCTGCCAACACCTTTGAAACTTTATAAATTTCGTTGATACGCGAAACATTGTCTTGCGACCATTTTAACCGGACATCATTGTAAAGTATTTTTAGATACAACCTTGATATCAAACTTTGCAGGTCTAACTCGTAGATTGAAAGATCGCTCACCGCCTCCTGAACTTTCAGGTTTGAAGCTTGGTGTTCTGCATTCAGTTTACCAAAGGAAAATATTTCCCAATCGGCAAGGACAGAGCCGTACATATTAAATGACGTATTGATGTCATCTGAATCCGTACTACCGTTAATATTGAACATACCAGGTAATGGAAAGAACGCTCCTGAAGATGATTCCAGCGTCCCAAATGAATTCTGCAATTGAAGCTTGGCTTGCGGCAGTTGTTTGCTTTTAATAAGTTTCTGGTCCAGTTGGGCTGCATGTATTGCCGCAACTCTTTCATTGACACCCGGATACCTTTCTAAAGCAGTATTATAAACTTGATAAAGTTTGACTTCAGTTTTTTGTGCAAACGTATGTAAGAAGCTGATAATCAGGAAAAGTATCAATAAATAGTTCCAAGGTTTTCTCATGGAGATAATGATGGTTTGTAGTTAAATAAATTCTGATAATAGGAAGCTAAGGCCAATTAAGAACTAGCTAAAAAATAGAGAAGGAAGTGAAGGTATTATATAATTATTCTCTTGTTCTTCAAAAACAGTGGAACTGGAGATATAATGTACCGGAAGTTTGTTTTGGAGAAATTAAAAGGTTCTATAGAGCGCGAACTAGGTATCGTCGCGTTTATTTTAGTTAATAACCCGGTGATCATTAAATCTGTGCCGGCCGACCTTTCAACCTCCGACACAGAAATTTTAGTGCTTACTTCACTTAAAGTACAGGCATTTTCAAAATTCTTGTTTACAAGCGATTTCGGTTGTTTGGTAAGCCCCTCTTTGTAGTTAAAGCTACTCGATGTAATTTTATGCAAAGAACAATAACCCATGTTAAGACAAAACACGGTCAAGAGGAATATTATTGGCTTATTCATTTTTTGAATACAAGTCATTTGTTTGTGTATCAGATTTCCTTATGGATGGATAATTGCCCAGCCTTCATAATGACGAAGAATGATCTCGCCATTACCTGTTGGCACATATGAGATAAAAGGATAAAGTTCTGATTTGTCTATTTTCCGCTCTTTCAACGTGTTTTCACACTGCACCAGCGCAACACCCTTGCTTTTTAGATCGCTTAATGTTTCCTCGTACAAGCTACCCCGTTTGAAAATTTCTACTCCATCACCGAACACAACAAGCTCAATTTGGAGTTTTCCTTTAAGACGCGGATCGTTCAATGCATTTCCAATATTTTTTAGCGCCCCTTTTACTCGACGTTCATCGGATGAATTAATAATATACAGAGCCTTATAATTGTCTAACTTAGCGGTCGCCGGGGTGAATTCTGCTATCCCTCTCTGATTTTCAATTTGCGAAAACCCGGAATAAGGAATCAACAGGATGCCGATTGCTATTAGAAATGTCGTTATTACTATTATTGATTTCATGAAGTATAATTCAAATTAGGTTTAGAGATTTTTTTCTAAAAATTGCTTAAGGGCTGGTCCCCGTAGATTTTTCCCGATTATCTTACCGTCCGGATCAATCATAAAAGACGCTGGAATCGCCGTAATATTGTAAAGGCGGCCGGCTTCACTATCCCACATCTTCAGATCTGAAATTTGTGTCCATTCCAGTTTATCGTCTTCAATAGCTTTGAGCCAGGCACCGCGATCACGATCTAAAGAAACACCCAGCACAGTAAAGCCCTTATCCTTGAAACGATGGTACTGCTCTACAATATTCGGATTCTCCTGCCTGCACGGTCCGCACCAGGCCGCCCAAAAATCCAACAATACATACTGCCCTCTCAGATCAGATAATTTCGCTTCTTTCCCCTCCGGTGTCAGCGAAGCAAAGTCAGGTGCCATCTGCCCGATGCTTAGCGGTTTGATCTCTGCCATATGGTTAGCAAAAGATTGTACAACTTCGTTGTTTGGAAATTTACCTTTAGCTTCTTCAGCATAGCTAACTAAAACCTGTTCCTGTCCCACCGGATCAACCGAATAGAGCATCAGCATCCCGAAGAAGCCTGCCAGATTATCTTTGTTTTCTAATGAGAATTGAACAACCTGTTCTGAAAGATCAGCAATAAAGCGCTCGCTTTTTGCCATCAGATCAGTCTGGACAACAGCTGCCTCCTCACCATTTTCTATTCGCTTCTCAAACTCCTCCCCCAAAGCAGCCTGCTGCTTTTGAAAGGTTTCGCGAACAGCGCCAAGCTCTTTCAGTTTGGCGGAAGTCTCTGAACCGCTCACCTTATAATCGTTTGGGTTCTTCAAATCAACCTCAAACTCTACAGCTTCTCCGTTTTCCAGGACCAACATATAGGATTGTTCGCCGACCAGCAAAGTATACAGACCAGCGTGTGGTGCACTGCCTTCAAGGTTAAATTCTTTATTTTTATCCAACGTTGCGGTTTCAATTTGTTTGTCTCCTTCGAACAGTACAACATTATGGACACTATCTGCATTTTCTACTTGCCCTTTCAATGTAAATTTCGTGTCGTCAACCGCACCGCATGATGCTAAAAAAATCAATGTAAACATCTTGGTTAATATTAATCCTAATTTCATGGTTATCTTAATTTTTAGTTTCTAATTTTTATTTTTATATACTTCAAAGGCTTCTGTTCCTTTTCTCAGGAATTCAGCATAGTTTCCAATATTCAGATCAAATGCCGTAGGTGGAACGAGCTTTTGACCGTCGTGGTCCACGATTACGTAATAGGGTTGGGAGTTCGTCCCATAGACCGAAGCCTGCATATCGCTCCATTTTTGACCAATACGGGAGATATTCTTTCCGCTAAATTCAGAGGTATATTTCTCCGATTCTTCCAGTTCGGTTTTATCGTCGACGTAGAGAGAAATTAACACATAATCCGATTTCAGCTGATTCAATACAGAAGGATCAGGCCAAACGGAAGCCTCCATTTTTCGGCAATTTACGCAGCTCCAACCTGTAAAGTCAATCAAGGCCGGTTTATTCACCTTTTTTGCATAAGCAAGTCCCTCTTCATAGTCATAAAACGCATTCAAACCATGTGGCGCATGAAAAAGGTCTGCATATTTTTTTCCGGAGGATTCTCCATTTTTCTTGCTTTCCTCGCTAAAGTCTCCGTATGTAAGTTTATTCAGGTCAAAATCCTGCGTAGGTTGTGGCGGAAGCCAGGCACTTATCCCTTTCAAAGGAGCGCCCCACATACCTGGCACCATATACACAGTAAACGAAAAGATCAGCATGGCAAAAAACAGTCGCGGCAGGCCTATAATACCTCCTTTATCATCGGCCGATAGCTTCAGCTGGCCTAACAGGTAAAGGCCAAATAAGGTAAAGATGACAATCCAGAGAGATAGAAACACCTCCCTGTCGAGTATGCCCCAATGATAGGCAAGGTCAACGTTAGATAAAAACTTAAAGGCTAAGGCCAGTTCTAAAAATCCCAGAGACACTTTTACTGTATTCAGCCAGCCGCCCGATTTAGGCATTTCTTTTAGAAAGGATGGGAATAAAGCAAAAATAATGAAGGGAATAGCCAGTGCGACTGAAAAGCCCAGCATACCAATAGCTGGCCCAAGAAGGGAACCCTTGGATACAGCCTCAACCAGCAAATAGCCGATGATGGGCCCTGTGCACGAAAACGAAACCAGGGCCAGCGTAAAGGCCATGAAGAAAATGCCAATTAATCCGCCACGGTCTGATTTAGAATCAACTTTGTTAATGAAACGCGATGGTAAGGTAATTTCAAAGGCGCCCAGAAAGGAAACGGCAAAGACGATAATGATTGCAAAAAAAAGAAGGTTAAACAATGCGCTGCTGGCTGCCTCATTCAAGGCAGAGGCACCAAAAATAAGGGTCACAATCATCCCTAGAGACACGTATATGACGATGATAGAAATGCCGTAAATGACAGCGTTCCAGATTCCACTTGATCGGCTGCCACTTCGTTTGGTGAAGAATGATGTCGTTAAAGGCACCATGGGATAAATACAGGGCATAAGGAAAGCGGCAAAGCCACCAATCAGGCCGGCGAGGAAAATACCCCAAAGCGTGTCATTCTGTTCTGAGCGATCAGCTACCGGTTGAGATTCTGTAGCACGAGTAGAGTCGCCTGGCTCATTTGCAGTCTGCAGAACATTTTGGTCCGGTGTTTCTATTGCTGCTCCGGGGCCGGAAGCATCTGATTCGAAGGCTGTGTCTTTAAGTTTATCCTTCGATGCCGCATTCGACGCAACGGTAGCGGCATCTATCAGAACCTCAAAGGAAACCTCTTCCGGAGGAAGGCAGTTGGTGTCATTACAAACCATGTATTCGAGCGTACCAGAAACTTTAACCTTTGGCTTTGTAAGCTTAATCTTTTGCGTAAAGCGAGCCTTTGATTTATGCCAGGCAATCTGCATGTTAAAATTAGGATCGAAAGCTGATATAGCTTTAGGGCTTTCGCTTACAGAGCCGAGTAAAGAATAACCATTCCCTTCTTCAAATTTGAACGTGGTGGGGATGGGGCCTCCTTCTTCAATGAACTGGGAATATACATGCCAACCCGGTTCTATGGTTGCTGTTATTACTACGTTTGCCTCGTCTTCTCGAATGTCTTCAGCTGTCGTCTTCCATTTGACGGGATCATAGATTTGCGCATTAGCATATACTGCTCCTACTACTGTCAACAAGAACATCGATAATATTCTCTTCATCATTACTCAATAGTTAGTTTAGTCAAAAAAGTCTTAAATTCTTCGTTGGAAAAGTCGCCCATTCCTTCATGCTTGAAAACCACTTTGCCGTATTTATTTAAGACCAGGGTGGTCGGGATAGCACCACTCATATAGGAAGAGGGGATGGAGCTGGCTGGTGTGTAAACCGGTAATTCAAACTTTTTTTTATCCATAAACTTCTGGGACGAGGTGCGATTATTATCTACGTCTACCATCAGGAACATCACTTTCTCGTTGTCGCGAAATTCAGAATAGAGCTTGTTGATCGATGGCATTTCTGCAATGCATGGTGGACACCATGTTGCCCAGAAATTAATGAAGACAACTTTGCCTTTCTGGTCAGATAATTCTATAATCTCACCGTCAGGGTTTTTGAATAATATTTCTTCACTTTTACTGTTGGCGCTAATTCCGGCAGCTAATTCATCTGTCGGTCCCTTGGGCACTTCGGGTTGGAATAAGCCAATCTTCATAAGATTCTGCGTCATAAGACCCTTAAAGTCGGGACTTAGCAGCATGGCGAGCACGAAAATCACTATGATTCCCGTAAATATGTTGGAGAGAGTTAGCTTCTCCTTTATTTTCATTATATAATCCATTATACAATTATTTTGCTAACGCGTAGGGAGCATCAGCCATTCACACTAAATCAATACGTTGTAATATCGGAGTGAAGGGGTATTATATAATGATTGATCTGTTTTGAAGAAACAGTGGAAGAGAATTCGTTATAGTCCGTTTTCTCTCTATCCGGAATGATTTAAAACCTAAGCTTAGAATCGATAAGGAAAGATATAAACTGATGACTGTTAGGAATAGTGGAAGAGGTAAGGTGTTATTAGTTAATGTTGAAAAATCCAATAAAGATGCCTTTGTGATTTGGGTCTCAACGCATTGAAGGTCATCGTACACAAAAGCATCCGCGCTAACCGACTGTTTACCGCTCTTCTCCTGTTTTGAAAGCTCTACTGAGGGCAGAAAAGCGCTACTCAAAAGATTTCGA